>CAZBOX010000115.1:0-17416 GCA_964493595.1 uncultured Candidatus Obscuribacterales bacterium
CAATGACTTCGCATCTCTTTTTTCTTTGGTCTGATATTAGACTGCTCTACTAGATAAGCAAGCCCTGCTTTTAGCAAGCCTTTTGGGGTTTCAGTAAGACATAAACACGGTTATGCCAAGCTTCGCATAACGGCGGTTATCTGCCGGTCACGAACCAAGAGCTGAATCGAGCCCACCAGCCTCGCTTGTGCTGGCTGTCCGTCAGCAATTTCAGCTGATCATCTTTTACTTGCAGCAATTTCGTTTGTGTTTCTAGCTGTGCCTGTAGATACCCAATCTGCCCCGCTGCGGCTTCAAGTTTGGCTGATTGTTTTTCAATCAAATCAAGAAGTCTAGTTATTGAGGCAGGACTGTCCTGTATAGAGCCGGGACCGTCGCTGGTTTGGTCCTGGACTGTCCTCGATTCATCCTCTTCACTGCTAGGACTGTCCTCGACTTTGCTAAATTCCACATTCAATACTTCAATAAGCCCAGCGCCTTCTACCAACCATTCGTCCTTGAACTTGCCGGTGATTTTTCTGCCAATGAGAGTCCCTTTGCGGAGGCGCTTACAAACAGCATTGGTTGATATGCCTAGCAAACCCGCGGCTTCTTCAACAGAAATAGGGTGAACTAAACCTGTTGGACCGTCCAGGACTGAACTGATGCTGCCATCGATTCCAGGCTGAACTGTCCTGGACGGTCCGAGCTTTTCCTCTGGACTGTCCTCTGCAAAAAGAGATTCCATCCCATCTATTGCCAAGGGATTGTTTGTTGCGTCAGGGGCAGGATCGCCCATAAATATCAGCCTTTCTAGTGTCGACAGCAGTATTATGCTGGGCTTTTCCAGCCCTGTAAAGACGCGGATATGTGATCGATATGATATTTGGCGCCACCACATATGGAGGCGGATCAATTGCTTATGTTAGAGCCAGAAGTTAAGATTAAACTGCCCGAAATAAGTACCTGTCAGGCATTTGCACAGAAAGCAAGATTCGAAATGAAAAAGCTACCAATTGAGAGCACTCAACTCAGACTGGTTCAGTCTGATCGGTGGCAACCAATCCGTGATGATTTCAATTTCTGTAGGCTTGCGTTTTTCGTTGCCGGTGACAAACTAGCCCTTAGGTTCCGAGACATCGAACAAAAATATGTCGTTGAGGTTAATGGGCAAAAATTTGAGGCTCTTTGGGAAGTTCGTCACGACTCCAAATTAGGGTTGCCTGGCGGCTTTGATAGAGATGTTTGGTTAGGCATTTTAGAAATTGTTACTGAGGTGACTGGTGGACGCCAACCGATACCAGAGCGAATCGAAATCGGCTCATTCAGTGAGTTTCTTAAGCGTATAGGAAAACGTTCAGACGGCGGTCGAGACATCGCTATGCTAAGGCAAGCGATTGAAAGACTTGCCACAACTGGCTGTATCAGTAAACGTTCATACAATTGCCCCGCAGATGGTGGCTACATAAAGCTTGGAAAAGTCTTTCACTTGATCTCTGATTGGGGCTTCAAAGGCGAACGTAAGCCAGATGGAGCCGTTCACGAAACTAATTGGATTAGCCTTGGGGAACACGTCCGAAAAAACCTTGAAACTGGCTATATTTCGCTGATTGATGTCCGTTTTGTACGCACACTAAAAGGCGATATTACTAAACAGCTCTACCCTTTTCTGTCATATCGCTTTTGGCTAGCATTGCAACATGGACGCGATGCTTATCGTGCGCACTGGGAGGACTTGAGAGATTACCTGGCCGCCTCTGGTTGGGACAAGCTTGCACGAGCAAAACAAAGGCTCAAGCAAGCTCTGCAAGAGCTTAAAGACTCTGAATACATCGATCAGTCTTCTGACTGGGATGGTGAATTTTTCAATTTTCGAGCTGGTAACAAGTTCATTGATGAACTACGTAACAGGCTGGATGCAAAGGGGCAATATCAGTCGTGGATTCACGGGAAAGTTTCAAATCGCCAGCTTAGCCTGTTCCCGACTCTTGAGCCTGAAAACAAAGAACAGCTCACCGCTTCGGGCGATGAGCGAGAGTCGATTCTTACGAGACAAGCCATTCGAATAGCCTTTCTTGGTGAAAAACCAAACCTAGAGCTATTAAAACGCCATGGATGTACAGAAGACGATGCGATATCGCTTGCAGCAAGCCTTAAGAAACGAACGGCTGCAACGGTAGATCGCATTGGTCCGTGAGTCCACGACTGGCCATTGTTTTTGTTGTCACGTCCGTGAATCCACGGCCGGATATCCGTGAATCCACGGCCATTTTCCCGTGAAACGACGGCCGATCTCCCGTGAATCCACGGCCAAAACCCCGTGAATCCACGGCCTTAACTCCCTTTAAGGCGCTTGTCTCCCAAGGGTTTTCAGCTTGTTGTCAAGCACCTAAGAGATCTAAGAGAGTTAGAAAGACAATAAAAAGAGCAGGGGATCACTTTACAACACGCCTTTCCTGAATGGAGGTACGCGCCTTTGGCGCGACTCTTTTTTGTGGAGGTTGAGACCCTCCGCTTATCCTTCTTTGGGGCGACGGCGAACAACTCAGCGGCAAGCCAGCTGAGCCGCCCGCCGTCGCTCCCTTCGAAGTCTAGCTACGGGGTCAACCTCTGACGCACGCTTTCGCGTGCAGGCCAAAACCATTCGGTACCTGCGGCATATCCTCACTCACTCACTTCGTTCATTCGCTCCGGTATTCCTCGGAATTCTTTTAAGGGGGCTTCAAGCTCGCAATCTAGTGGCAAGCCCCGAAAACAGATCTGTGTCGAGGTGGGCGGCGTTGAAATTCCAGAAAGCCCGAGCTTGAGCTTCCCTTGAAAACCACTTTTCTGAACAGCCGGTTTTTTTGTCTTCAAAACAGATTCCGGGGCGCGATAGAGACCCCTAGATGACGATTTGAGCGGATTTTTCCTTTTGCGTGGATAGAAGGCGCCGCACGCGGCAATTTCCCAGGGAGGAGAGGCAGCAGTAGCGGCGGGTGCGGGCTGCTTTTTTGTTGAAAATGGTAATAATAAAAGGTAATAGTGATAATAAAAATGGTAATGGTAATAAAAATAAATATGGTAAAATGGAAGGAACAAAGCGGAGGTGCTGAAGATGGCGAGACGGCAGGCGATTGAGCCCGATGAGTTATTCGAAACTGCAAACAGGCTTCAAGCAGAAGGTAAAGAGGTAACCGCTACGGCATTACTCGATGCGCTAGGGGGCGGCAGCCTCCGGACGATTTATAAGTACCTGGAGATTTGGAAAGGAAAAACACCCGTTGTGGCAACGACCAGGGCGGCCGTGGACGTGCCCGATCAAGTGCAGGCTGGATTTATTTCTCTCTGGAAAGCGGCACGACAAGAGGCTGATCGCGAACTTGAGGCGCTGAAGCAAAAGTCCGCCGAAGAAGTAGAGGCAGCCCATAAGCAGTTTCAAGAAGCCCTGGACGCTTTAGAGAAATTAGAGAAAAGTGCTGAAGAAGCCGCTGAACAGATAGAAGCCCTAACAAATAGAACATCCGAACTGACAAAGGAATTGTCTGAGCTGGCAGAGGAAAAGGCACACTACAAGTCAGCCGCGCAGAATCTGCAACAGCAAGTCAGAGCGCAAGAGCTTGAGCTGGAGCGCTTGCACAAAGGGCAAGCGGAAGAAAGAGAAAAGCAAAGCGCGCAAATGGCGCGGCTTGAACAAGTAGCAGCACAAACAAAAGAGAAACTAGAGAAAGAGATTAGCGACCTGAAAGCGGCGGTTGAAGACACGAGGAATAAGCTTGCTCGTTCGGAAAAAGAGAAAGAAGAAGCAAAATCGGTGAGCGAAGAGAGCCGCAAACAGCTGGAGAAAATAGAGGCTGCTGCTGCTGCCGACCGACAAGAGCGAGACGCCTCGATTAAGGAAGCAGCAGAACTTAAGGGTATTTCGGCGTCGTTGAAAGAGCAGAACATGCAGCTGATGGCAAAAGTAGGCGGGGGCGAGAAGAAGGCCAAGCCTTAACTTGTTTGTTATTTCGCAAACGTACTGAGCGGTTTGTATGTTTGCTTCGGGCTGCGGTCTGGAGCAAAAGCCGCGTCTAGCACTTCGACCAGTCCGGTCATTTTGTAAATGGCTCTCGGCTAATAGGCACCGGCTCTAGCTTTGCCCTGCTGTCGACCTTTTGCTTTTATGTTTTCTATTGCGCATCTTTTGATGGCTTTTTCTCGTTTTCTTTTTTTTACCGTTTATTTGAAAGTCACTCATTTGGCTCGTTCAGGCTTTCTTCGGAACTTTGGTGCCTTCTGTGTTTTTCTCTTTTCTATGTAGATTTGCATCCTTCCTTCGTTGTCCTCTTCACTGCCTTTGCTGGTCACGATCAATTGCTCATTCTGCTTTTCCTATCCAGCTCCAGGACATCGATTATTGAAGGTACTTTCTCTTCTTCGTTCGTCCTTGACTGCTTTTTCTCAAGGGTCGGCGGGCATTTTTGTCGTCTTTTAGGTTTTGCACTTTTGGATTTCGTAAGGCGTCCTTTGTTGAGTGATGGACTTGTTCTTTATGTTTGGCTCCTTTGGCTCGTGCTTGAAAAAGTGCTGAGGCTGACACAAACCCACTAAATGCAAAACGATTTCCAACCCCTGGCGGGGCGCTACGCGTCGTTTCGCACTTAGGGGGCTTGCGTCCTTTGAGGCGCACTTAAATCACAAGCTCAAAGGAGCCAACTATGAACAATTCCATCACTCTCATCGGACGCCTCACTCACGACCTCAAAGTGCAAAACTTTGACGACAAAAAGACCCGCGTTTCCTTCTCTATTGCAGTCAAGGACTACGATAAAGAGAAAGCTCCTACTTATTTCGATGTCCAGTGCTGGAATGGTGTTGCCGAACGCGCAATTGAACTTCTCAGCAAAGGCAAAGAAGTGGTGCTCGTGGGTAGGATGCAAAACTACGAGTATCAGAAAAACGTCGAAGGCACCAAGATTACATTGAAAGCCTGGTACGTCCATATGAGCGGCTTTCATGTGCCCGGCAAAAAATCTGATTCCGAAAAAAAGCCGTCTGAATCTGCTGCATAGAAAACTAAATCAAAAGGTCAGGCTGGGGCGAAAGCTCCAGCCTGTGCCTTTTTCCTCTTTCTCTTTTTTCTCTTATGCTTTTGACGGTGCGCACCGTGCCCCGGCGCTGTCGACCCCCAACCCACCCCCGGCATCCAAAGGCATGCGCGCCCTGCCAGGGCGCTGAGGCCAGGACCTGTTTTCTATTGCATGATTCTAGGTTTCAGAATTATTTGTCACAGTTTTTGCAGAATTAAATGTCGCAGTTTTTTCAGAATTATTTGTCACACCTTGTCAAAGGCAGTTTCAGTCGACATTGTCAGCTGATCTTGCTCAGTCTTCTGTCGCGCAAAAGCTTCGTATGTTTGGCTGCCCGCTTCTCTTCTGCCCGGCGAAAAGCCTAAACGAGCCCGCCCAGCGTCAAGCCGCAAGGGCTTGACCCCGGGGCCCGACGGGCTCGCTTTGCGGGCAGAGGGGCAGGCGCTGCGCGGGCAGCGGGCTTAGAAAGGGGGAAACAGATATGGCTAACATTGTAACTATGGGCAGTGGCAAAACAAGAGCAGAGAAAAAAGCACCAGGCGCCCGGAAATTGGCTAAGCATCTAAAGTACATGATTCCGCAAGTACGCCTGGCTCTTATCAGAGAGCCGGAGACGAAAGCGCCCCCGATCAATTGTCCGGAAGACATGGAAATATTCATGGAGCCTTTGAAATTCTACTCTGAAGAGCATTTCGTCGCTTTTCACCTGAACGCAAGGAACGAAGTAAACGGGTATCATCTCGTTTCTCACGGTTCCCTATCCGCCTCCCTAGTCCACCCTCGGGAGGTTTTCAAAGCGGCCATTCTAGCGAATGCTTATGCAATTATAGTGGCGCACAATCACCCAGGCGGCTCGCTCAGCCCGAGTGCAGAAGATTTGCAAACAACCGAGCAGCTGATCGCAGCCGGTAAGCTCCTGGGTGTTACGGTTGTCGACCACGTCATAGTGGCAGTTTCAGGAACGTACAGTATCCGCGAGCATCATTCATATTTTTGGAAGTAAATAGAAAACGCCCGCCCCGAAAGGGGCGGGCTACCTCTTACTCCCCTGGCTGTCTGTTTGAAAGACAGTCGCGGACCTCCATCAGCGCGAATCCCAGTAAGTTTTTACCTTTCCACTGTCGCGGGTCTTGTGCTCCTGGGGCTTGCGCCGTCATGCCAATTCCCCAGATCCGATCCCAGATGCTGGCTTCTACGATAACTTTAGGGGCCGTTGCTACAAGAAACGCGGCAAATTCTGGATGCGTCGAAAACTTAGCCAGGTTTGCTTTTACAACGATTTTTGAGCAGTGCTCTCTCCAGATCGCATCATCAAAATTCCGAACTTTGCGACCAAATGCCTTGGCTTCTTTTGGAGTTTTGCAGCTCAAAATATTATTGAGCATGTCCGAATCGTCAAACAGACGAGCCTTTTCAGCCATCATGAAATGTTCGGCTGTCGGATACTTGATGCCGTCGATTTCAAAATCAGCAGGAAACCACTGGCTCAGACAACTGGCTATGACAGTGCCATCCTCACTGGCTTTGTGACCATAGAACAAGAGATAGTCAAATTCTTGACCTTGTTCGATTTGCTCAATTAGCTTGTCTTTTGAATATTGCACGGCTAGTTATCGAAGCTTTCAAAAACCAGAAAAGCTAAGTGTACTGCCTTTTGAACAGCCTCAAGACTCAAGGTGCTTAAAGTTTTTCTTTGACCTTTCTTGCGATTTGGCTGATGGAATCAGTGTTTGCAGTTGACGGGAGTGTTTTGAGTTTATCGAGATAAACGGCTGCATCTTTGTACATAATCGATGCTTCCAGCGTGTTGCCTGACTCTGCCTTGATGTCAGCGACAGCGAGATCCAAGAGACAGAGTTTTTGGCAGCTGTCAGCTTGAAGCTCTTCATTGAAGAAAGCATTGTCAGCGTCGCTTTTAAGGTCTCTGTACATTTTGGCGGCGTTGACCGGGTCTTTTTTGTAGGAGTATTGCAGCTCATCGAAAGCCGCTTGGGCAAAGCCAGAGACCTCCTCATGAGCTTGTGGGCGTGGCTGGGGTGAATCAGTAGGCATGATGGAAACTCCATAGCAAGGGAACTGCTACAGTCTCTAACCATCAGCATTTTTTGTAACTGTGGAATTAAACACAAAAAGAGATGAGCCCTGCCGACCAGGCGGGCTCCCGCCTTCTTTTAGGTGCTTGGTTTTTTCTGGAAGGGGAGCACTTTGGCCGGGCCGCACGGCAAATTATCGAGGCCTGTTTCAGTAAGTTCATCGAGCAAGCGCGGGGCAGCGTTGTACAAGTCCTCTGCCAAATCCATAGCGGCAATGAAGTCACCCTCTGTAAGTTCAAGGCAGGCCAGCATCAGAGCAGCTCTCAGCCTTGAGGTATCGACCATCAAATTCTCAACTGCTTCCCGGTCGATTTTTTCAGCTTTCTTTTTCATGCAGGTGGCTCCATTGGTTACGCCTAAATCCATATTGACATCCTTGCCTAAAAGGCGTGGATTTAGAAAGGTGGAATTCCCTAGTTCCAAAAGAAACTCAAGACGCCGTTCCGGCGTTTCTGCATTTGAAGTGGCGTAAAGGTTAAGGCTGGTTGGTCCTCGTATGTGCTTCAACTGCGTTCAAAGCAGAAAGCGCCACTTGCAGCGTGGCTTGAGGCACCCCGCACGCCCCTAGGGGGGCTTCAGCCGCACGACGAGTGAGAGAGTTGATTGGAAGAGAGGTAGAATGGTCGTGCTGACCCGAGGTGTAGCGACTACTTCCGGCGGGCGCGGGCGGCGAGTAGGCAACGAGACGCAACAGTCGAGACCGCGCAGCGCCGTTACGTAGTAAGGCAGGATACAGACCTCCGGTCGAGTTGTTAGAAAAGCCAATAGATATGGGAATATAAGTAGCGGACGAGTAAGCAAATTTTACGGATGCACCGGGCAAATGACGGAAATATAATATGGAAGAGCAAAACAACACCGGACGAGCAAAACGAGGAAAGGGACCGGCGAAGCGAACACCGTCGATAGAAATCAAGCTATCGGCCGGCGACTACATCAAGTTCAGTGAGCTATGCCGCCTGGAAAAAAAGAACCGGACGGAAGTGGCCAGGGCGGCAGTCCTCCGGTACATAGACAAGAACGCTCAGGAGCAAGCCGACGAAGCACGCGACCGGCTGGCGGCAATTCTTGAGGAAATGCACCTGGATAGGAAGAAAGACCTTGAGCGGGTTGTGAAGCTGATTGTCAGAACACTCATAGACATTGGAACCGTGCAGCAGGTGTTTTACGAGAGGGCCTCAAAAGAGGACCGGGCAGACCTCTGGACGAAAGCCAGAAAGCAGGCATTGGAGAGGCTACACAAGAAGCGGAAGGATGGAGATCCAGAAGCGACGGAGATCATGAGAGATGCGATCAGTAGCTAAGCACAGCTACATCAAAGGAGCGAGAGGCAAGGCGCGGGCAAAAGCGCACGTCAATTACATCCAACACAGGCGAGGCGACGACAGGGAAGGAAGAGAGCCGCGCGAGTTTTTCAGCCCGGAAAGAGAAGGTATACAAGGCCGGGAAGTGAAGCAAGACATTGATGGCATCGAGCGGGCGAAGGTGGTAGTACACAAGCTCATACTTTCGCCAGGGCTTCAGAACATAGACATGCAGAAGTACACTCGCGATGTTCTGGAAAATGTCGGCAGAGAGAAAGGGCTGGATCTCGACTGGCGGGCGGTCATACACAAGAACACCGATCACGACCATGCGCACGTGATTGTTTTTGGAAAAGACCAGAACGGCAGAGAGGTGCTGTTTGACAAAGATGACTACAAGAACATGCGAGATGCCGGTGACAGATATTTAGAGCGGCATCATTTTCTTGAGCGCTATCTGCCCAGGGACATGGACCGGCAGATGGAGAAAGGGTATGAGCGAGACCGCGGCGACAACATATTTGAGAAGCTGATACGAGATTTGAATCCGGAGAGGAACGAACCGAAGAAAGAGCAGAAGCCATACAAAGCTCAAGCGTGGGACAAAGAGAAAGCAATCGATTACTTGCCTGAGTCCGAGAAATTCGAGCGCGGCGGCGAGACATACAGCAAATTCTCAAAACTGGAAGACCTCAAAGAAATTGCTGAAAAGCTGAGTGCTCGTGAAGTTGAGCGTTTGCCCGATGAACAGTATCAGAAACTTTCACAGTGGATCTGGACAAAAGAAAATCATGGAGACGACCACTACGACCGCAAGGCTAAGTGGAAATGGGACAAGAAGGAGAAGAGAAAAGAGAAAGAGCGCGATCCGTTTGCGGACGAGCGCGAATTTAAGAAGCTGGACAAAGACCTGAAGCGCGCCTTCAAAGAGATGGAGAGAGGCGGCGATTTCGGCAAGGGTTACAAGCAATGGATGCGTGAACAGCAGGGGCGGCTATCTCCTGAGCACAGAAGTTACACGGATGCGATGGCAGAACAGCGGCTGAAAGACCTCATGGAGAGATTTCCAGAGAGGAAAGAAGACTTTGAAAGGCAGCTGGACGAGCTGAAACAGCTTGACCAGGACCTGAAGCCAGCAGACCCGAAAGGAGACAAGTGGCGAGATTTTGACGCACTTTTAGGAGAGAATTGGAAGTCTCCGGAGAAAGAACTAGAGCAAGGAAAGGACCAGGGCGCAGGCAAACCTGCCACAGGAAGCGGCAATCTGATAGCCGATCGGGCCGGACAAGATTTAGCGATCGATCAAATGCATGCGGAGGCGTCGGGCGACCAAACGAAGATAGAGCAAGAGAAGGAAATAGACGACGGATTTGACAGAGGGTTAGGCTAGAGATGGCATCCGAGCCGGTAGCAATAGAACTGCCCATTAGCTGCAACGACATGGCAGAGCTTCTTGTTGTGGTTCTTGGTGGTTTGGGATATCGCTCTGTGTCTGTCAATGACCGGCTTTTGCAGATAACGGCCACGCGCACAACGAAGGGAAGATCCTTTACTTTTGAATTTTTCGTCAAATTTAACTGGTCGCAAAACGGTGAAGGGACGCTTCTCAAGCTGGAAGTGAAAGAACAGAAAAACAGCTGGAATACAACGGTTGATTGCAACAAAGAACGCGACGCGATTATGGACAATGTGCTCGACTCGGCAGCGCAGATGATGCTGGCAAACAGTAGTCAGCAGAAGTCCAATCGCTACGGTTCGGCGAAATGGGCAACGCATCAAGACATCATTGACGCCGGGTATTGGGGCGGTGGCGAAGACCACCGGCGGATGATAATCAGTCCCGGTGAGGACGACAACTATGTGACCTTAACACCAGAGGATTCAGCCATGCATGCGCTTGTCTGCGGTCCAACAGGCTCAGGCAAAACAACGAGCATCTTTATTCCGAACTTGATTGACCGGATTGATTCAAGCGCAATTGTGACAGAGGCGACAGCCGGAAACGAGCCGCCAGACCTGTATGCGAAGACATCCGGCTACCGGTCACTGGCTGGCAGGCAGAAAATTTATTACTTCAATCCGGATGACCTGGCGTCCGATTGCATCAATCCAGTAGATGCAGTGAAAAGCTACGCAGACGCTCAGAACCTGGCAAAGCTCATTGTTGAGAATACAACCAGCAAAAACAATTATGGAGATGATGTCTGGCCGAAAGCCGAGACAAACCTGCTCACAATGTTCATTGCACATGCAGCGGCGCTTGGAAAAGACCTCGGCTACATCAGAGGACTTCTGAGAGAAGGGCCGGACGATCTTGTGGCTCAGATGGTAAAGAGTCCCGTGGAAGAAGTGCGGGGCGAGTATGGCGGCTTTCACAAGACGAGCCGAGAGGGATTTAGGTATGGAGTTTTTGCCAGTCTGATGCAGCGCCTGGCGCTCTGGGTAAACCCCAGAGTCGTAGCGCTGACGAGCAAAACAACAATTGATCTGGATTCATTGGCAAAAGAGAAATTCACTTTCTATCTGGCAGTGCCAGCAAGAAAGTTACATCTGAAGCCAGTGGCAGCGCTCATCTTTAACTATGTTCTTCAATACGCCGAAGACCAACATTTTGAGCATCCGCTATTTTTGAGTCTGGATGAATTCACTAATTTCGGCATGATACCTGGCATTGCCGACCGGCTTGGAATAATTCGGCACAAGAAAATCGGAGTCATGTTAGGCATCCAGGACGCGATGCAATTAGAACGCGTGTATGGACGAGAGGACGCAATCATCATGTTTGGGCAGCTTGGTTGCAGAATTTTCTTCAGGCCCAGGACGATTGATGTGGCCGAAAGAATAAGCAAGATGGCAGGGCAAAGCACAGTCTATGAGCGCAAAGTATCCAGCACTGGTCAGATACAGGAGAAAGAAAGCGGCAGGCCGCTGATAGATCCAAGTGAGGTAATGTCACTAGATGAAAGCAAAATGCTTGTGTTTACGCCCAGAACCTCACCGATGCTGATGGAAAGATTCACGTGGAGAGACTACGTGAATGCCATGAACATACCGGGAGTAGTGAAGCCGAAAGTGGAAATAGATGACCGGCTTGTGAAGGACTGCAAGGGGCTTCAAGACGTGCAGGACTGGCAGATCCAAGGAGAGAGAAAAAGGCGAGAAGAGATGAGAGAATCGCCTTTATCCGAAGAAAGCACAAAAGAAAAAATCCAAAAACAAGTGTACCCGGCAGAAGTTGAAGCCGAAATACAGCAGTATATAGAGCCTGAAGAACCGGACGAGACGGAAGAAGAAGCAGAAGAAGAGCAAGCAGACAAACCAGAAATAGACCATACGGACATTTAGGGGCGAAGATGGACGAGGAAACAAAAAAGAAGGCTCTGGGCTGGGGAAAGAAGCTCTTGGACCTTGGCGTAGACGCGGCCAAGAAAGTCGCTGACGAAGCAGGCAAGAAAGTAAATGAGATGCAAGAACAGCACAAAGACGACCTTGCAATGGAAGCCAAAGAAGGCAGCTTCTATTCTCAATTTTCGGTTGACGATCTCTGGATGCAGATGGCTAGAGACTTGACACCGAATGTCGGGCACCTGGGAGTGAGCCTAAAAGCCGATCCTGACATTTTGCGTCAAACAACATTTGTCCAATACACTGAGCAAATCCCTGGCGTGCGAGACGTGATCCGCCAGTTAACCTGTTACATCGATTTCCAGGCGCAGGAAAACGGGACTTTGATCGTTTACCGATGGCACATTTACGAGATTCCACCGGGCGGATACCTGAACAAGAACATCATCAAGATGATAAACAAGCGCATCAGGACTTGTGCGCAGCTGGGACCACAAACACCAGGAGGTATGTAGTGAAGAAACAAGCGCAAGAAGTGATGGCGGCAGTTCTATGTATTCTTGTCGGTCTTCCGGCTCTGGCAGACACATCTACTGCTGTTCCTGGCGATACCGGCGTTGAAAAACGAAGTCCAACATTTTTCAAAACGATAATCGAGATTGCCGACGAGCAAGACAAGAAGCCAAGTAAAGACTGGTTTCCGACAGGGCCAAGGAAATTCAAATCCGGCTATGGAAGAGTAGCGAATAGCGTGAAAGCGGCATTTTCCCTAGACCTTCAGAGCTGGGCATTTGGAAAAGGTGAGCGCCTGGACAACCTAACCGCTACCTACATCCCCTACAAGAAGCGTGAAGAATTCGCCATGTGGTGGTGGTTCAGACACGATCCAAATTACAAAAAAGCAGCGCCCTGGGACAAAGACCAATGGAAATATGAGGCGATTATCGACGGCACGGAGCTTGTCTGGAGAGCCGGAAACAAGGCAACCGAAGGTTACTCAGCCGCTATGACCGTAGGACACGGTGGCCTCATGGCGCAGCTCATCAAGACAGAAGGAAAGTAGCCTATTTAGTTGGCCGGTCGATGCCTTCCACCAGCTCCGAAACTGTCGTTTCAAGCGCGGCGGCGAGAAGCAGCAACCATTTGATGGAAGGCGGCATCTCACCACGTTCCATTTTGCTTATAGTCGAAGGGTCGGCGCCGATCAGAGCCGCCAAATCTTGCTGACGAAGGCGCAAAACCAAGCGGCGCTTAGAAATATTGCGCCCCAGTCGTCTATATGCTCGTTTTTCGGCCTGCATATCTGACTATGGAAACCGCTGTTTGCAGGCCGGTACAGGCGGATATCGCCTTTGAAATGCGTATAACTATCAGCCTGTGATAGCTAGCGCTAAGTTGGAAACTCAAATTAAAGGGTATGTTGAAACAGTAAATAAAAGACATTCATTGATGAAAAGCACACAGATTGATGCATTGATGGCGGTGGCCAAAAAGCTCGAGCGCGATGGCGCTCCCGAGTGTGCCGAAGGGCTCTATAGGAAAGCTGTGAGCACTTCTGAACTTTTTTATGGCGCTTCGAGCCCGCGGACCGGGTTGGCCCTTTTGGAGCTGATGAGCTTTTGCGAGAGCCATGACAATGAGGCAGAAGCTGCAAGTCTTTGGAAGCGGCTAAGAGTCATTGTCTCGGCAATTGGGAGATAGCTTTGTTTCCGGGCAAATTCAAAAGGGCATATTGAACTCATCCAGAAAAGGCGGGCCCGCCTATGTCCGAGCAAGTTCAGCAAAACTTGAAAGTAAGCGACCAGGGCGCTGAAAAATCCGTCCAGAAAACGCCTGAGGCTGCAAAGGATGGCGGCGTTATTGTCGCGCAGCCCAATCAGGACGTACACGGAAAAGCTTTTGCTAATGCGCATCAGAACGATAAAACGCTGTCTGAACCTGACATGATAGCGATGCACGAAGGCGAAACGGTTGCCCAATACAAGGCGAGAGTAGCCCAGATACAGGCAAACCGATTCGGTTTCTTTGATTCAGAAGAAGAAAAAAAGAACGATGCCGGCGCCGGCGTCGCCGGCAAGGCAAAAATACACGAGCATCCAGCAAAGCAAGCTGTAGAGCCAATTCCTGAATTATCGCCGACAATACAGCAACCACCATTTGATTCTTCTGTGAAGGTAAATGTGCAAATCACAAACGTGCCGGAAGTTTCCGAAGCGGTTACAGAAGAGGTTTTAGGCAAGTACGCCGAAACAGTTTTAGAGAACGCTGCAGCTGCAGTCCGACAAATAGAAAATCATCTGGCGCAGCCTAATGCGATAAACAGCGACTTTCAGAAGATACGGCAATGGGCGGCAGAAATACCGGGACACTTTGCGCAGAGTGCGGATCAGTTGAACCAGGATGCACAGACAATTGTGGACAGTGCTACTGCTCAAATAGACAAACCACTTGAGGCAGACGAGCGGGCAAAAATGGCAGGAATGCTATTGCCCATGTTTTTCTTTGAAGGTGGAAAAGAACCCATCAATCCTGAAACAATTGAGCAGATGGGCTTGGAAGGAATGAGCGAGGCCGAGCTCAAGGCACTTGGAATTGAAAAGCGAACGCAAGCAATTTCCGGTGCTTCGGAAGAAAGTGCACACGGAAGCCAAATTTCAAAGGATGTAAGATCTAGTGAAATTACAAGCCAGGAAACTTTTGGGGTGGATATTCAACCGAAACCGCAGTCTTTAACTGCCGTGCAAGCTCGTGACTGGTACCACATGCAGGTAAACCAGATCAACGTCGTAGAAGACCAAATGAGGCTGGAAGGTAAGACTTCAAAAGAAATTTTTGAGGTGACAACAAACTTGCGCAATGAAGCGAAGCTACGGGCGCGGGAATTGATGGAAGACCAAGAAACCGCGCAATCACTTCCACCACTTCCAACAGCCGATGAGATTCTGGAGAAGTATCATGGAGACTATGAAGAGGCAATCAAAGCCTCAAAGCGTACTAATCCAGGCGTGAATCGAAAAATAGAAATAATGCGGCGAAAGGAGGAAGAGTGATGAACAAAGAAATCGAGCAAATGCAAGCTGCAAGGCTCGACTGGGAGCCCACTCCCGAGTGCGCGTTTTTGTTTCGTTCGCTATTCAGAAACAAACAAGTTCAACTGAGGTTGAACGATTTTCCTGACGAGCCGCTGTGCACCGTCATTGTAGGAGGTGTAGAGACGGATTTGGAAGACTTTCCGAAGACCTGGACGCTTCCTAAACACAGAGAGCGTGGAGCTATTCAGAACCCAGATATATCAGTCGCAGGCTAGGTGAAATAGAGGATTTCGGCCGCCCCAAATTCAAGTTTGGATATAACTGACAACCTTGTGATATAACAGAGGGTTCCAAGAAACGAATCGATGAGCCCCCGAAAGTCAAACGGTGACGTGATTTCGGGGGCTTGTCACTGCATTTGGTGACTGAAACATAATATCCCGTATAAGACACTCAGGCCGTTTTTCGGGTCACTCCCAGCATCTCTGTCAGCCTGTTTATTATCGGCCAGTATGCCGGTTTCTCTTTTACTGGCTGATTGTCGCCTTCATCATATATCCGAGCTTGTTGCAAACGAGCAACCATCTGCGCTCTTTGCTGATACCGTTCTTGACGCACTGTCATTGGTCTCTCGGCAGGCGGACTTACTTCTTTTCTCAACTCGGCAATCTCTTCTTTCAGCTCAGACAGTGCCTTTTCAACACCGGCTCGCATCTGTCTTTCTGCAAGAATTTCCTCTTTTAGATACGCAACATTCTGCGTCAATTCAACACACCAACTCGGTTGAGGCAGATGACCATATCTCATCAAAGCAGACTCAGCAATTATTTCTCTGAGCAAGTGGGACATCGTAAAGTCTGGGGTGACGCGGCTTTTCAATACTTCCAACATGCGCGGCGGCACATTGGTGCTGATCTGCTTCCAGGTCTGGGCGTTTTTGAAAAACTCCTTTTCTGTCATTGCTCGCTTTGCAGGCATGTTGATTACCTCTTGCCGGTGGATAAGCAAGAAGCTACACCCGTCCTCATGACATGGTCAATGAGATTTATAGTTCGATGAATAAAATGGGCGACATTTAGAAAAATGTGGACAGTTCACAGCTCAAAAGTGAAGCTGGGAGAGCCTCGCCAGCTCATCCTTTAGTGCCTCTTGAAATCACCAAGAAGTGTGATCGAAGAAATCAGTTGCAGTTGCGTGGCAGCAATGTGGCAACTGGCAAGAGTTTTGCGACTTCGTCACTTGGCCGATAGGTTGGCGCAAGGAGCAAGCTTATCGTTGATGACCATTCTTTCCTTGCAATCCATTGTCTGGTAGGCGTTTACAGTTTGATTGCGAGCTGTCTTCATTAAGTAACGGGTTCATGAAGTATTCATGATGGCATGCAATTAAGCCGTTATATCAGCGTTCTGGGTTGAAAACATACCTCGATATCGGTACGGTCAAAGTCCCTTGTTCCTTTTTGCACAAATCCGAGAAATCCAAGCGCACAGCGCAGATTCAGACCTTGAAGTAATGGGCATCCTAGCAGCGTTTGCTGTATTGTCCATGACCATCTCGGTTTTCGAGGCAGTAGGAAAAAGGAAGCGGACCTCAATTTTGAGGAGACTGACTTAGAGAGAAGGTCTCTATGAAACGACACTTATTTGCGCTTCTATCCGGAGCGCTTCTTTTATCGGGCTGCACCGCGTTGCAGCCGTCAACGTCTGTACACATGGTTGCTAGCAATCAACCGACGTTCATAGACATGGATGCATCCAGGCGTGGCGTCGTTATCCTTCCGCGCGCCAATGGGCAAGGCTATCAGTTTTGTGCTGAGCCCTCACCTGACGTAGCGCTGGAAGCTGTCACACGAATTCTTGCTGAGGCAAAAACAAACGGCTCGAACATCGATGCCAAAGCCGAAGCAGAATTCAGAACAGCCGTAGTTCAGCTATCGAAGACCCAGACCAGTATTCGTTTTCTTCGTGAAAGCTTATATCGCATATGCGAACAGTCTGTGAATCAGAATCTTTCAGCCGAACAAGTGACGAAGCTTTACGAGTTGGCCATCACAACGGCGCTGAAACTGGCTGAGGCTGATGTCGCGAAGAATCAAGCGGACCTTGCAAGAGAACTCTCGGACCCCAAAGTCCGCGAAGTCTGGCAACAGGTCTTCGGTGCGCCGCCCACGGTCGCGCCAGTGAAGCCATAACAGGCGAACTTTTGACCAAAAAAACTGCGAAACAGCCTCCGCTCTTTCGCATCACAGAAACAACTTCGGAGAAACTATGAGAACACGAACACTCATAGGGCTGATGTTTTGTGCGCTCTTTTCAGTAAGCGCGCCAGCATTCGCCCAATCAACGCACACACAACCGGTCCTCAATACTGCTCAAGCAGCGACGGACATCACGATTCCTGAAGGCACAACCCAAGTATTCGATGCCGCTACCGGCGAAATCAAATTCGATGGTGTGCTCACCAATAAAGGAACGATCATCATCAGATCGTCCAATCCCGCTCAGACAGAAGCTATTTTGAGCGCGAGTAAGGTCGTCAACGAAGGCAAGATCGTTTCAGAGATCGAGACTCTTACGATCAAAACGGAAAGCGTTTTTGGTGTGGGTGGTGAA
>CAZBOX010000116.1:0-17388 GCA_964493595.1 uncultured Candidatus Obscuribacterales bacterium
AATTAAGCTTTTGCCGCTTCTTTTCACAGTAGGCGCGGTGATTTTCTACATCATCAATCGTCTGGGCATCATGATCAGCTTGACGGCTCGTCAGGCTCTTATTGTCTGGCAGATTCTGGTTGCCGGCTTCTGGCTCGGCGTGACCAGCGCCATGCTGGTTATGCTGGCGTGCTTCTACTTTGTGTCTCAAGGTAACGGCTACTAAGCTGTTCGTCATTGCTTTGAGCAGTTTCAAACTTCCAGCCTTCCGCTTTCGCCTGGTGCTGACTGTTTTTGCGGCCGTTTGTTCGCTGTTTGTATTTAATGCAGTCGGCTCTGAAGCTGCGGACGACGCAGCCTTGAGACGAAACAACACCGCGCTGCGGGCTGAAGCAAGTAAAACCGTTGTTTTCGGCATGAACTGGGAGCCTGTCGGCTTTTATCCTTTGAGAGCTGTGGACTCAGCCTCTTATTACGGGCAGACGCTCGTTTATGAGGGTCTGGTCAATTATGGAGGGCGCGGTGTTGCCGAGGCAGATATAGTCCCCGGGCTTGCTGAGCGCTTTGAAGTATCTTCCGATGGACTGACGTATAGGTTTTGGTTACGGCAGGGTCTTCGCTTCTCCGATGGAACGCCGATTTCGGTGAATGACGTCGTGCAGTCGATCAAGGCGGCTTCTTCTAAATTCTCTCCCTACAAAGATGATTACCGGGACGTAAAGGAAGTAATCGGCGGCACCGGCACAGTTGTCCTTAAGCTAAATCGACCGTGTGCGCCGCTTTTATCGCGCCTGGTGGAATTGAAAATCCTGCCGGCGGTTTTGCTGTCGACAGTAGATCGCGGCAAAGGAGCGCTTATGCGGCATCCGATTTCCTCAGGACCATTTTGTTTGAAACGTTGGGAGTCCGGTCTGGAGCTTGTTTTTGAGCCAAATCCCTACTATTGGGGCAAACAGCCTGACGTCAAAAGGCTTATATGGCGTGTTATTCCTGATATGAGTCTGCTGTCGATGGCGCTCAGTCGTGGAGACGTCCAGGTTGCTCAGGTTGATGCCAGAGCCTGGAAATACTACCTGAGCAAACAACCAAGCGTTGTTCTGGACGCTTTTGCCGGTTCGCGAACAATCTATCTCGGTTTCAACCTCAGCCGCTCTCCGTTTGACGAGGATCCGGTCCGCCAGGCGATTGCTCATTGCGTGGATCGACAAGACATTTTGAGCAGGCTCTACGGCGATTTTGGTGTGTTGCCGAGCAGTGATTCGGCGGAGGGCAAATGGTCATTCGACAGGACCGTTAAGACCTATGAGTATGCTCCTGAGAAAGCGCGGCAAATTCTGGAAAAGCAGGGCTTCAAGCTGGGCAAGCAAGGATATGTTCGTCAGAGGCAAGGCAAAGACCAGTTGCTTGCATTTCGTATCAAATCGACCAAAGATTCTTCCGACATTGCAGAAGCGATCGCAGGACAGCTTCGGCGTGCTCAAATTCCCTGTGAAGTGGAAGTCGTGGAGTTCGCCGCCTTGCGCCACCGTTATCTTCAAAAAGGAGACTACGATGTCACTTTGTGGAGTCGTTCCTCCGGCCCCGATCCTGACTGTTTCTTGATCTGGTCCAGCAAGGGACCGATGAATTTTTCGCGATTCAGTGATCCTGCTGTTGATGATTTGATTCAGCAGGGACGCACCGCCACATCGATCGAGGAAAGAAAACGCGTTTATTCACGCATGCAATCTATTTTGGCAAAACGCGTACCCTGGGTGTTCGTTGTGCAGCCAAAACTGATGCTGGCACATCAAAACACCATCAAAAACATCAGCTATGGCACTCAGGTAAGGACTGGACTTCCCTGGGATAACCCTCTCTTCAACGCGGCTCGATGGAGCTTTTCCGGCGACAATTAACAACTTTTGAATCATATTGTTTTTGCCACCAAGTAGACAATCGAGCGTTTGTCATTGGTGCGCAGTCTCTGCGCCCAGGATGTGCAGATGTTCGGCCAATTGCCGGCAGCGAACGAACCGGTCTCCATTATCTGAAATCCACATTCTTGATAGCGTCCGGCCAGGTCGCTTTCAATGAAATTTACTGTCAAGTCGCTGACGCCTAGCCGCTTGAGTTCTGAGCAATCGCGTTCTTGATCTACTCCGATGATTACTTCCAGTACCGCATCTGGTGCACAGATGCGACGAATGCTTTTGAGGATGGTTTCATCCCCGGTGGCAACCCCCATAAGGAGGCTGCCCCAGGGAAAGTGAATATGCACCTCATCCGCGACGCCATCAAGCTCTTCGGGCAGCGCCTCCACTGCTGCTTGAATGAAAAGAGCATTCTTCAGCCCGCCCTTTGCGGGTTTACGATGGATTTTTTCCGAGATCTTCGCCAGAAGATTGGCGGATGCGTCGATTCCCAGATAGAACCTTTGCGGATTTTGTCGGGCGCTCTGGTATACAAAGCGTCCGTCGCCAGTCCCCAGGTCCACCACGATCGCCCGGTCCTCTTCGATATGGTGCGATGAGCTTTTCGAATTCATATCAATCAAGTTAAGTGGAGCCCTTGTTGCGGATGACTTTGAGCATTTTTTTCTCCTTCTACTGGTGTTGACTAAAGGTTCTGGAAGTTAGGTCGTCCCACGGCCTAACTTCGAAAACCCGAATGGGCAGCGAGAATTCGCACAAAAAAACCGCCAAGACCAATCAGGCGCAGGGTTTGCGCGATTGTCTCGACGGTTTGAAACATACCAGGAAAGGCAAGCATGACTAGCATGCTTGCCAAACTAAGTGAACACTGCCTTACGCGGCTGAGAAAGGACGGACGTGAAAGTCTTGTCTCTGACTCTTAGCGGGTTGGCGGGTTAACTTGGGTCCACTGAATACCCTGGATGTTGGATTGTTCGCAGATCGGTTTGTTGCCGAGGTGCTCTCTGTACCAACGAAGTGCTTTGGCCATGCGGTGCACGGCGTGTCTTCTTGCAGAAGTAAGTGTCCAAGACGGAGGCTTGAGGTGGAAATAACGACCTTCATCTCCGCAGGCTTGTGCGTTAGCTGGTAACGAAGCTACAAGTAAAACTGACAAAGCTAGGAATGCTTGTCTCATAGAAAACGTCCTCTCCTTTTCTGAGGTTCCTGGCGGCCCCTAATAACGGAAACCATCTTAGAATGCCGGTTGCCATGAAGTTCAATACGTTCGTATAGAACCACAGGTCCATTGTACTATTCCCTATTCCACAGTGATAATGTCAAGACTACGCTGTGTTAAATCCGTTAACAGCCAATTGGCGGGCATTTGCAGACACGGCTCTGAGAATTAATCTGATTATCGGCTACTTGAGTAAAAACTCGAAGGACTAGGTACTAGATACATAGTTATAGTTTTCAAGTGATAAGGTTATCAAGTAGAATCATCTCAAGGCTTAGCTATTTCTGCTGCCGAAAGGGTTTTGCAATTGGCCAAAGGTCAGCGTGATTCAGAACAACCCAACAAGATGCCCGTGCAACCTATAGATTGCCGGGAGGCTTTGCATTGGTTTGTGGAAACGGTCGGACTTTACAAGGGCTCTACGCGTGGGCTTCTTGTTTCCAACTTTGACGAAGCAGCAGAACCATATGTTGAATCTGCGGTTATCAACCTGAAATCACGCGGCATCACGCCCGCGGTTGTCGAAGGTGCAGCAATTTATCAGCAAGCCGCCAGGCTCTGGGACCAGGCTGTGCGCAGCACTTCTTTTGGCAGGCCTGTCGCCACCCAGTTTGAACTCGACCTGACAGGAGCCCCGGTCACGGTCATCAACAACTTCACGCCGCCGCAGACTGCTCAACAGCTCTGGTATCTCTATCATCACATCCTCTATCCGCGGGCAATGAACAGCAAGCCTCTGCTGATCACGACCAAGCATGATTATTATGAATTGATCGGTTTGGGCGGTCAGTGCGAAGACCTTGAATACGCAGGGCGCAAAGTTACCTGGGAAAAGGTTCTCTACATTCTGGAAGCGACGACAATCGATCTGCACCATTTCAGCCAGATGAAAGAGGAAGGCCTTCCTCCCATGCTCAAGGCTGAATACTATCTTTATAAAACCCTCAAGGACAGGGACTTTCCGATAACTCCTATGCATGTGGTCGGCGACTACATGCTGGACTTTGCCATCTTCAATCGGCATGCGAAATTGGATGTCGAAATAGACAACGTTTCTTCGCTCGACGGCGGCAGCTCCTACTCTGCGGAAGCGAAGAAGAATCTAGAATTGCTCAGCGACGGCTGGCGTATTGTCCGTCTGACCAATTCGGAAATCATGAGTAATGTAGTCGCCTGTGCCGATGCCGTTGAAGACGTCTGGCGTGGTGGCTTGAAGAAGTCTTCCTTTGGGCGGCTGATTCAAGGCAATTCAAATATAGTGGTTCCGGAATTGGTCGTTGAAGAAGAAGTTCAACGGATGGCGATCTCCCACGGCGCCGGACCAGCTGCCATTACTGGTGGTGCCGGTTGCGGCAAAACTACTGTGCTTGCGCATCGAGTCGTCAATCTCCTCAATCAAGGCATCAATCCCGAATCGATACTTGTGATCAGCTTTTCCAAGGAAACGTTGACACCGCTGCGCGCGATGATTGACGAGATTGGTGATAAGTTGCTTGTCCAAAAAGTCAACTTTTTCACCTGGCACGATCTCGGTCTGAAGATCCTCAAGGAAAACCTATCTGCGATAAAGCGCAAGCCTCCGCTCAAGGTAGAGCAGAATGTTCTCAAGGTCGTTCAACGCCTTCTGCAAAAGTATAAAAAAGATCTGGACCCTGTGACGCTCGAGCTTTCAGAAGAGCTCGACGAGTTTACCCTGGTCGGATTGATTTCGCTGTACAAGGCAAATCTGGTTGCGCCAAAGCACGTGAAAGAGCGCGGCAAGGGCGATATAGACGAGCTTGTCGCCAAAGTCTATCAAGCTTACGAAGACCAGCTTCAAAAGGCTAACCGTGTTGACCGCGACGACATGATTACCCTTTCTGCGAATTTGCTCGTTGAAAACGCCCATGTGCGTGCGAGATACCAATATCAGTTTGAATATGTCCTGATCGACGAGTATCAGGACGCTTCGGCAGCAATGGATTTGCTGGCTCGCCTGCTGGCTTTCCCTCAGGATAATCTGTTCATTCTAGGTGATGAAGATTTGACCATATGGGAGGCTAAGGGCAGCTTGCCCAGACTGCTTCCGGAAGTCTCCTTGCGCCTGCCTAATGCCAGATGCTACACGCTGGATAAAAACTGGCGCTGCCATCCGGCGATTGTGGAAAATGCGCGCCAAATCGTGCGAGCGCTGGAGCGCCGCAGGATGCAGAAGGATTTTACGACTGGCTGGGGTCCGGCGCCCACCGAGGCTGTTATCGGACCGCAAATTCTTGCCGATGAAATGGCCGAATCAGAGTGGGTCGCCGACGAGGTGCAAATTCTCGTCGATAGTGGCAGGCAATCCGGCGAGATTGTTGTGCTATATCGCCAGAACAATTATGCGATTTTGATTGAAGAAGCTTTATCCCGTCGCAATATTCGCTGTATTGCAACGCATCCTGACGCGGGCATGATTCCCGACGAAGTTGGCGACGTGATGGCATTCTTGCGCCTGGTTATGGATCCGGATGGACCGAAAGCGCGAGAGTCTTTCGAACGGATATGTCAGCTGCGCGTAAAAGAGGTCGATCCTAAACTCTCAGCAACCATAGCCAGTTTTGGTGAAGCGAATAATCTTTCCTATCTGAAAGCGGTCGAGATTTATTCCGAAGCTGTTTCTGATCCTTCCTGTATCGATCTTGCACAACTGGTTCGCATCATCCGCACAATGCACGCTGAGAAACTGCCACCGGCGGAAACCATTTCGCTTTTGAAACGGACCCAGCGCCTCAATGAGTTTTATAAGTCGATTAAGGTACCGGCCGGCGTCAATTACGAGCCGCTCAGAAAACTTGCTCAACTGGAGGAGGAAGCTCGCCAGTATAAGAGCGTTTCCGAGTTTGTAAAAACCTGGAGCGCACGCCAGCAGGATAAGGGAGAAGGAAACGAGGGACCAGTTCGAATACTGAATGTCAATGAAACGAAAGGGCTCGAGTATCCGATTGTTTTCATTGTCGGTATGTCAGACGGGCTTTTCCCGTCAGACGTCAATGACCTCGAAGAGGAACGTCGTCTGTTCTACCTTGCTGTGACTAGAGCACGCGAAGCCCTGTACTTGTCCAGTCCGGCGTCATTTAACGGTGAATCGATGCTGCCCAGCTTCTTCCTGGCAGAAGGCGGTTTCCAGAGCGCCACTCAGTCCAGAGGTGGGCAGCAAGTTTCGGTACCTGTTCCTCAGCCTCCTGCGCCGCCACCACCGCCACCGCCGCCGCCGCCGGCGACTATTGCTCCTGTTGAATCCAAAACGATTCCCAAAGATCAGATTCCTGTCAAGCCTGATCAAATCCCAGTTAGACCGGATCCAGGTGTAAAACCAGTGGCAAAGCCTGTTCCGCAGAGTGGTTCGGCAGCTGCAATCCCGGTGAAACCAGACCCCGGAATGCAGCCGGTTTCTAAGCCGGCCATGCCTGCCAATGCTGCCGCCAGCATCCCAGTCAAGCCAGATCCTGGTATGCCGGTGCAGCCGAAACCGCCTGCTCAACAGCAACCCGAGCCTCTTGCTGCGCAAGCTCCCGCATTGCCGCCACCGCCACCACCTCCTCCACAACCACAAATACAAAGTATTCCGGCTAAGCCGGTGACCGGACCACTGCCTTCACAGCCTCAATCAGTGCCACCTGTGCAACCAAGTCCGCCGCAAACAATACCGGTGAAGCCACAAGCGGCACCGCCCGCAGTGGCGGCGCAATCGACATCCGGAGCCATTCCTGTAAGACCAGATCCTGGTCTGGCAGATAACGACCTGCCTGTAATCATCAAGCCGGTTAGAGAATCGGTTACGGTCCGGCCTGATCCAATACTTGATGAGTTGCTTGCACCTCTGCAGCAATCTGCTGCCACAAAAGAAGCCACTCCGCCTCCTGTAATGCCGCACGTCTTGCCGCATATGCCAACCGCCGAAGCGGCAGCAGACGCGGCTCCGCATTTGTTTTCCCAAAAGCCGCTGGAAGCTCCGGACCCGCTTTTTCAAGCAACCCAGCAAAATCTGCTACAACATGCAGCTGCTGCTCAATCCCAGCAATCAGCTGTTTCAAGCAACCCGCAAGATACTGCCAACTCGGCAAAAGAAACAAAAGAAGTTGCCGCTGTTCAGTACAACGTGTTCGGAATTCCAATCGGACCTGATTCGGAACCGCTCGTTGATCAAGTGACGGAGAACAACGAGAATAAAACCATCGTCAACGAAGCCGCCAGAGCAGCCGCGCGCACCCATCCAGGTTTGCCGGCCGGATTCACAATTCCCGATCCAAATCCCTCTTTGTTCACCCTTCCCAATCTCGGCGACAACTCGCTCTTCAAAGCTCGTCCGCGAGTGCCCAGCGGAGCGGTACCAGGACTTCCTCCGGCCGCCACACCGCAAGCGAGTGCACCGCTGGTTGCTCCGCCTCCGTCGGCAGTTGCGCCTGAGCCTGAAGCGCCAGCAACACCACAGAAAGGAAGGAAAGGCCGCAAGGCGAAGGCTGTCGAAGTCAGCGCGCCAGAGCCGATTTCTGAGCCTCTGCCGGCTCAGGAGACAAGTCTTCAACAACCTATCATTCAACCTTTCGAGCCGGTTCCAGCTGCTCCAAAGCAAGACCCTTCAACGCAGCCGCAATCACCCGCTCACGCGCAAATTCCAGTCGATGTCGTCGCGGCTGCTGCGGCCGCCGCTTTCGGTCAGTTGCCGCAGGACACGGGTTCGCCTCTGCAAACCGCGGCTCAGACATCAGGTGAGCCCGAAGTAGACGAAGAAGGTTTCATCATACAGACTTTTGTGGAGCCGGCTGGTGCGGTAGATCCGGAGCGCACTATGGCGCTTCCGGCACAAAAGTCGCCTGCGCCAGTCACCCCTGCGACAAATCCATGGGATTCTCCATTGCAGCCGCCGCCACCGCCGCCGCCGCCCTTGCCGGCCATTCCGGCTATGCCTCAGCAACCGATACAGCCGGCCGCACAGGCGCAAAAACCGCTTTTGCAGCAATGGGCAGCGCAAGCCAAAGACCATGCGGCAGACCAGCCTGAGCCCGGTCCACAAATTGCTGAGCCCATTGCTGCGCAAGCTTCAGAACCTCGTTCTGTTGAAACGCCCGCGGCGCCTGAACCAACCGTGCCAGAAGAGCCGCCGGCACCGCCAACTCCATTCCATTCGCATGATCATATCGTTGGAGAGAAGTATCAAACCGGCGCAGGCGAACATCATCGTGGCAGTTGGATGGAACAGGGACCTTCTCCAGTTGCTCCCAATCTTGGCATACCGCTTCCGGCCGGGCATGACCCCGAGAAGCCCAAAGATATCGGCGCGCCGGTTCGCAAAGGGCCTCAGCGGCCGCAGATTTCACCGCTTTATCAGGAGTCTTTCAAGAGTCCGGTAGAGTTGCCGCCGGTCGCCCCGCCGCCGCCTGAGCCTGCACCGCCAGTGATGGCAGAGGATGGCGTATATAATGCGCTGGCTGATAACGAAGTGCCTGGACTGCCGGGAGTGCCGCAGGTTCCGGATAATCTCGGCAAAAAGGGTAAAAACGTTGCCTGGGGTGAAGTAAAGGGAGGTTTGACGCGCGGACAGCGTTCCGATGGGCCGCAAGTATACAAAGAGCCAAGTCAGGAGCCGGAAACAGAGGCTGAGAGCGCATTTCCTGAAGTGGCAGCACGCCCGATGCTGCCCCAACCTGATCCCACGCTGGCTATGCCGGCGCATCCTCAACAACCTGTTCAGCAACCGCTGCCCAGTTTCGCCCAGGGCCATGATGATGCGCCGCATTGCCCTCAGTGCTCGGCTCGTCTCGAGGGTGGCTCCAATTTCTGCGGCGAATGCGGGTACAAGCTTGGGATCCGCATACCGACTTGTGTTTCCTGTCAGGCTCCGCTTGATCCGACAGCCCGTTTTTGCGGCGAGTGCGGCACAAAAGTTTTAGATCCAGCCGCTGGTGCCAACCAGCCGCCTGCTAATGCAAACAATGCAGCCGCTAACGAAGCCAATCAGACCCTCCAGCAGAGTCCGGAGAAAGCCATGGAGGATTATCTCTCAGGGTTTGGACCGAATCAGCAGGACAAGCACTGGTCGAATAAACTGAAGAAGATTTTGGACTGATTGTCTCAGATAATTCCGGCTTTCAATTTTTCCAGGTGAACTTCGACCTGCTTTTTTGTCTCTTCTCGAGATGTCGAATTGTCGATCACGACTGATGATAGACGCGCCTTTTCTTCCTGAGAAAATTGCGCTGCCAATCTTTGCGTGATCAAGTCGCTACTGAGGTTGTCTCGCCTCGCCAGACGTTCTCTTAGAACCTCTTCTCTGGCGACGATAGCCCAGATTTCATCGTACTCGCCTTGTACTTTTGCTTCGAATAAGAGTGGTGCCAAGACGGCTACGATAGGCTTGTCTGCGTGGGCTGCAACGCAACGTCTGCTTTCGAGAATCACTGCCGGATGAATCATCGCTTCCAGGTCGCGTTTAGCCGCCGGATCTTTGAAGACCAGAGCCCCAAGCTTTTTGCGGTCGATTCTGCCGGTACCATCGTCTGTAAGGACTGCTTTGCCGAAGCGTTCGACTACCGCGCGCCTCACCTTTTCACTGTTTTGGACTTCATGAGTAATGGTGTCAGTATCGATGACCGGCACTCCCAGCTCCTCTAGAATGCTGCCGACAGTCGATTTACCCGAGCCGATAGTGCCTGTTATTCCGATCACGAATGGTTTTCTATCCGGCGACAAATGTTTTCTCCATTTAGAGCAGGTCGTTGCGTGCGGCAATGTCCTGGGCCCTTGAAAAAATTGATTCTAATTGATTTTTGTCAAAGTTCTTAGAATCAGGATCCGTTGCCACCCTTACAACTGTGTTGCCGCCTTCTCCAGGATGAGCGGCAAAGATGAGACGCATCCTGTTAGTTTCAGTATCTGATTTTATTGCCAGTAAATGACCAGCCGATGCACTGTATTGGCTGGTATTCCAACCGGACTCACTGAGCGCTTTGATGAGAGCTTTCATGGTCATGGCTGTCGAGAAAGGAAAGGAACTTTGAGATTTTGAGCGCTTTGGCGGCAATGCCTCGGGAGTGGTCCATAACTTGTATGCAACTGCTCTCCACGACAGTGACGGAGTAGGCTCTCCGTTTAAAACCATAATCGGTGCTTGCACCGCAGGCGGTGGTGGTATAGGCGGCCGCTCCGGCACCGCCGGTGGGCTGTGAATAATAGGAGCTGCCACTGCGAAAGGATTTGCCGGTTGCAGTGCTGAAGAAGAATTGGTATTTGCAAAGGAATTCACAGGCGAGGGCGTGCTTTGCAGATTGCCGCTCTGTGTATTTTTAAGCTGCGAACTGCCATAAGGCGACGAGGGCGTAAATGTAGCCGGAGCATCGCCGGTCGGTGCGACGCTTGCATCAGCCGGAGATTCGGATGTAACGTGCCCGGATTCTTTGGCCTGATTGTCAGGCTTTCTGTGGAAAAAGGGGAAGGCGCGACTCTCCTGGCAGTATGCGCAAGACAGAAGCAGCAAGGCGAAAGCTGGAGGCAATGCTGTAGTTAACTTCACTCTCATCTGCCTCAGGAAAATCATCTGCCAGGTCTTCTTTTTGTGTCATTCTACTATTTTGCGTTGGATTCTCAGAGCATAGACGAGGCAGATGAAAGAACTTCCTTTTACCCATGGTCGCCAGTCATTCGACTTCAATAATTTCGAAATGAATCCTTGTCTTCCCGACCGGGTCGAGCCTCGCATTCGATATTACTTGCTCAATGAGAATGGACTGGTCGTCAGACCTTTCATCGATTTCGACAGTATTTGCGCAGATCGAGGTGAAAACGGAATCTGCTGGCTGCATGTGGCAGGTACTTTGGGCGATGAATTCTGGAAAGAACTCGCAAAGTTCATGGACCTTTCAGATGAACAGCAAAAATTGTTGCGTTGGCCTCATCACCGTGCCTTTTTCGACGAGTTCCACAATGGACTTTTCTGGACTCTGCAGCGTCCTTCGGTTGGCGAGGTAGTTGAAGCAATCGAAGTGATCAATTTCTTCATGACCGAAAGAGTCATTATTACAAGGCAGTTCAGTCACGACCTGGCATTCGGAGTTACAGTCGACCGGTTAATGGCGCGCGGCGAGAATCTTTCCGGCTACACGGCTGACAGGCTCTCTGCCCATTTGATTGAAGAGATTATTCATACCTACATCGAAGTTTTGAAAGTAGGGGGCACCAAGCTGGAAACCATACAAAGCCGCATTATCAAACATCCCGGCAAGCAAGAACTGATGCTTATCAATCGCGCTCAGCAGGTGATATGGATTTTTCTCAATACGGTCTGGCCTGTTGAAACGGTCGTCCTGTCGCTGTCCCGCTGCCGCTGCCCCGTTATAACCGAGCAGGGCAGGCAGGAGTTGGGCTACTGCCACGACGAAGCGATGGCTCTTGTCCGCATGTTCGAGACTTATAGATCGATGTCCTACAACTTGATGGATGTTTATGTATCGGGTCTCGGGCTGCGAACCAACGAAACGACAATGATTCTAACCATCATTGCCACACTGTTTCTGCCTCCGACGCTAATTGCTGGTATTTACGGTATGAACTTCCAGATTCCGGAAGTGCATCTTACCTGGGGCTATTATTTCTGCCTTGCGGCCATGATCTCTGTTTCCGGTGGGCTGCTCTGGTGGCTGAAAACGCGCGGATTTCTGGATTTCAGGTAGCTTTCAGATCTAATCTTGAAAACGGGAACAACAGCTCGGCGAAGCCGTCTTTTACAAATTACGTGCCAAGCAACTTATGGTTTCACTTTTGTTTTGAGCACTTCGGTGCCATAATGACAACATAGCGCCTCGGTTATTTGAGCCAAACTTGGTCATGCCTACACGGCCCTTACCAGCTTTTTCATTTTCGTCCAGCCTGTTATTTGCTTGCCTGGGTTTGCTTTCTTTGGTGCAAACGGCGCCGGCATCTGGCTCCGCGCTTTACACGCCTCTCGAGGAAGGTATGCGTCAGTTTCATGCTCGTCGCTACTCGATGGCTCTTGGACCCCTGGAGCGCGCCGTATCAAAAACACCTAATCACGCGACTTCCCGTTACTATCTGGCCAATTGCTATGTTCATTTGAATCGTCATGAAGAGGCGCAACGGGAGTATGACATGGCCTATCGGCTCGACCCGTTCGGCCCTGTTTCCGGATACTGCCGCCGTGCCTTGCTCGGTTACGGTCTCAGTATTCCTGCCGAGTCTGAGATGGCTGCCCTCAGCAGGCCTGTCGCTTATCGAAAAGCGTCCCCTAACAGTCCTGATACCGTGCAGCATAATTCACCCGTTCACCTCAACAGGGCTGTCGATACGATTCGACGTCAGGCTGATTTCGAGAAAGGGCGTCACAAGCAGACTGCCGATACGTTCGCCAGCAACGCAATGAGAACTGGAGAAGGAAGTGCCAGGAAAATTCTAGAAGATGCTGATGCGGAATGCAGAGCGATTATGGATGCTCCGCTTGTAGTCGCGGGTGGATATCGCAACGATCCATTTCTTGTCGAACAAGCAAAGCAGATGGAAATCCAGAGGCGTACAGCGCTTGTCGCCGAGATCCGCAAGAAAGCGGACAGCGACGCTGCTCGCATCAGATCGGAAGCCCAGGACCGTTCTCAAAAATACAAGCAATACAGCCAGGATCGCCAGGCGGCGCTGGACGAAGTTGCAGACAGCCTGGAAAGTCAACTTTCTACAAGTCGTCTCAAAGATCGAGTAAAGATGCGGGCCGAAGGTACTGGTCTTTATGTGAGAAATTTTGGCGTAGTACCCAGCCCATCGCCTGAGGTTCACAATTCGGTGGCGCGTATTCACCCTCGCCAGAATCCTCAGCCGGCTGATGATAGGGATGCCGAAGCTTCTGAATCCGGCGCGGGCGACGGTGGCAGACCAAGCGGGCTGAGTGCAGGAGACAACAAAAAATTGCCGGCGGATACCGGAGCAGCGCCCAGCATTCCTCAACATTCTGTAAGCGGCAAGGTTTTGGAAAAGAGCAAATGAAGGGAGCGAACGGTCTTGATCAGCGCCTCGGCGGCAAGGATGAACGCGTCGAAATAGTGCTCGAGCGCGGAGAAACAATATGGCATTTGAGCGAGCAAAAATATGAAGGCAGACATCCGATCGCTGCAATTTTTCAAGTGAACGGATTGAGACCATCTGTTGTATACGAAAACGGTCTGCGCAGGCTTGTTGACCCGTTTTACAGTGCGGGAAAAGCATATGTTTTTCCCGCCTGGTCGGAGGTGGATGAGCTCGAAAAAGAGTTTTACAAAAGCATGGATGAAATTCATCCGCTCCTGGAAAAAGTTGATGAACCCAGTGATTGTATAGCTAATAATTGTGATTCCGAACAGCGTTCGTTTGTGACTATCAATTGGGATCAGACACTGTATGCGGTGGCACAGAAAAAATACGGTGCCGATATTCCGCTGGAAGCAATCTATGAAATCAATCAGCTGACTCCGGTCGTATCACGCGGTAGCGACGGCAACACAGTCAAAGAGCCCGTCTATCCGGGAGGAAAAACCTACTGGCTGCCGGCAAGAAAAGAAGTAAAGGCTCTTACAGAAAGATACCGAGAGCGCATAAAAGCACTGCTCTAGGCAAATATGCCACTGTGACTGGTGGCGATAACGGTTTTTCGAGGATGAAATTTCTTTCGTTCAGGGTCTTGCCAAATCTTTGTCTTTACCCATTGTTGACAGGTCTATGCCACTTCACTATGATGCGGTTAGTCTCAGTCTTGGACAGAAATTCAAAAAGTTTTGTCCTACAGAATTGAGTATTCGGGGTTCCGACTCGAGATGGCCACGTATACCTATGAGCCTGGGATGCAAATCCTTACAAACAGGAAGTAGGAAACGGTAAACCGTTTAGGAGGTTCCCCACCTGGAACATTCCGGGTCAAAACTCATTCTTGTTCGGGGCTGGGACCATCTATTATTCCGGGACTTCTTTTGCGAAGTGCTCGGGCGAACAGAAGATAAAGACAGTGAATCTCAAGTTGGACGGCAGGCAGGAGACGATTCTTCTTGGTGAGCTGTTCGGTAAGTCTATAAATGATTCTTGTTTGATCGCGCTGGAAGGGCCTCTGGGCGCTGGCAAAACAACCTTTGTCAAAGGACTGGCGCAGGGTTTGGGCGTAAAAGAGGTTGTGCAAAGCCCTACCTTTACTATGCTGAATGAATACCATTCAGGCAGATTGCCCCTCTATCATCTCGATCTATATCGTTTGAGCGAGTCAAGCGAAAGCCAGCGCCAGGCGCTCGGAGATCAGCTTCTCTTGGAGCTCGATGAGTTCCTCAACGGGACGGTAGTCTGCGTAATCGAATGGAGCGAACTGTTCAAGCTGATCAAAATAGACGGGCAGGATATCTCCTATCTAGACGAGTTGGACCATCTGACTATTCGTTTTGCTTCTGATATCGACCAGGGTGATTCTGAAGAAGACCTCCACAGAATGGCTTTCTTGGCTGGTTGTGGGGAAGCAAATCAGAGCCTTTTGAATGAGGTTGTCGGGAAGTTTGCCGAAGCTCGAAAGTGAGCAAAATTTTCGCTTTGCAAAAGATGGGTTTTATCCCGATCTGTGGTTTTCGGCAAAAGCCTTGCTGTGACTAGAAAATATTCGTGTTCATCTTTCAAAAATTGGGGTACCTTTCGGTTGGGCCGATTTTTAGAGGGGGGTTGACGACCGTGTTATAGTGCTTCCTTGTCCGCATATCTTGACAGGTTGCAGTTCCGAGGTGCCGCGTTTCAAATGGCGAAATTTCTAGTTATTGTTGAGTCTCCGCCCAAAGCCAAGACGATTTCCAAAATCCTGGGTAAGGATTTCCAGGTAAAGGCCAGCGTTGGACATGTGCGCGATCTACCGCGCAACAAGCTAGGCGTCAATGTGCGTAAGAATTTCGAGCCTTTATATGAGATTCTGAAAGAGAAAGAACCGATTGTAAAAGAGCTCAAAGAGGCAGCCGACGAAGCGGATCAAGTCTATCTCGCGCCCGACCCTGACCGCGAAGGTGAGGCGATTGCCTGGCATTTGTCAGAGATTCTGGAATTGCCTAATAAAAAAGTACATCGCATCGAGTTCAACGAAATCACCAAAGACGCCATCCTGGCTGCTATTAAGTCGCCTCGCAAGATTGACAAGCGCCTTGTAGATGCACAGCAGGCGCGTCGCGTTCTTGACAGATTGGTAGGCTACAAAATCAGCCCATTGCTCTGGAGAAAGGTCAACGGTCGTTCTGCCGGACGTGTGCAATCGGTTGCCGTGCGCCTCATTTGCGAACGGGAAGCAGAAATTGAAAGCTTTGATGCAAAAGAGTATTGGTCTATCAAAGCCGAACTCTCACGTTCGAGATCGAAGCAATCGTTTATCGCGCCTTTATATAAGTACGACGGCAAACGTGTAATCGCTGCATCCGAAAAGTCTGCAGCCAACACAATGATCATTGACAGCGAAAAGGCTGCCAACAAAATTCTCAAATCAATTGAGAGTGAGGAATTCAAAGTCAGCTCTTTGACTGAGAAAACCAGCCAGAGACAACCGTCTCCGCCTTTCATCACTTCCACCTTGCAGAGAGAAGCTTCTACCGTACTCGGTTACGCCGTGAAGAAAACCATGCAAGTTGCGCAGACTCTGTATGAAGGCGTCGAGCTTGGTGCAGCCGGAGCTACCGGTCTCATTACTTATATGAGAACAGACTCCACTCGGGTTGCCGAATCGGCTCAAGAAGAAGCGCTCGAATATATCAAGAACCGTTATGGCAAAGAGTATTGCCCGGAGAAGCCCAGGGTATATACGCGCAAAGCTAAGAACATTCAGGATGCTCACGAAGCGATTCGTCCGACCTATCCTGAGAATTCGCCGGAATCTATCAAGCAGCATTTGAGCAATGACCAGTTCAAACTATATAAATTGATCTGGGAAAGATTCATGGCCAGCCAAATGTCGGCTGCCGAACTGCTCACCCGCACCGCTGAGATTGCGGCTGGTGATGCGGTATTCCGCGCATCGGCAACAGAAACCAAATTTGCCGGTTTCACGATCGTGTACAACCGCCCGACCAAGCCGGCTGTATCAGAGACGGATGGTGAAAATGCTGAAGATGGCGAAATGAGCGGTGAAACGCAAAGCCTTCCAGAACTGAGCAAAGGTGAAGTGCTCAAACTGAAGGAAGTAAAGCCTAATCAACACTTCACTCAGCCCCCGCCGCGTTTTTCTGAAGCCAGTCTCGTCAAGACTCTGGAAGAAGAGGGAATCGGCAGACCGTCGACTTATGCAGCGACTGTGACAACGATTGTCGACCGCAAGTATGTCGAGCGCGTCAACAAAACGCTGGTTCCGACCAAGCTTGGAAAAGCCGTCAACTTGCTGCTTGTCGAGCACTTCGGCAGCATTGTCGATGTGAAATTCACAGCCGACATGGAGCAAAAACTCGACAAGATTGAAGAAGATCAAGTCGACTGGCATGGCATGTTGAAAGAGTTCTATCAGCCCTTCGGTGAAACGCTGAAGAAGGCCGAAGAGAACATGAACAAGGTCATCATCCTTTCCGATCAGCGTTGTACCGCTTGCGGAGAGCAAATGGCTATTCGTTCTTCGCGATTCGGCCAGTTCTTGGGCTGTATAAAATATCCCGAGTGCACAACCAAGATCGCGCTCACCAAAGAAGGCACGCCTGTTCCAGAGGACAGACCTTCGGAAGAGAAGTGCACGACTTGCGGCGCCAGTATGTTGATCAGATACGGCCGCTACGGTGATTACTTGGCTTGTTCCAAGGAAGAGTGCACCGAACAGCGACCGATCCTCAAGCTCACCGGTGTCAAATGCCCGCGTGCGGAATGCGGTGGTGACATTGTCGAGAAGAAATCACGTCGTGGAAAAATCTTCTACGGTTGCAGCATGTATTCGAAGAATCAGTGCACATCAGCTTACTGGTATCCGCCGGTGATTTCTGGTGGTCCTAACAATTCGAACAAATGCCCGCAGTGCGGCACTATGTTGGTCTACAAGACCTTGAAGCGTGGCGATCAGGTCGCTTGCTCCAACAAAGAGTGCACCTTTGCCCAGCCAATCACTGGTCAAGAGAAGCACGCGTAACGCATAGAGGGGCGCAGCAGCTGCGTCCATCGTAGGAAAAATAACCTGCAGGGGCGCATTCAGTGTGCCCCTGTTGCTTTAGGAAGACTGGTAAATGTCTTACGTTGCGTTCAACACCAGACTTTGACTGGTATCCAATGGGATATCGTCGCGCGTAGGCAGTTGCCAAATAG
>CAZBOX010000117.1:0-17170 GCA_964493595.1 uncultured Candidatus Obscuribacterales bacterium
CCTGTTGTGGTCTCTTCCAATGTCGAGGAAGTTGCCAAATCTGCAATCGCATCAGCACAAAAGTCGAGTAATAACAAACCTATAAGAGACAAATGGGCTCTCATTGTAGGAATTAGCAATTTCAAAGATTCGAGCATCAATTTGCATTACTGTGCAAAAGACGCGAAAGATTTTTACGACTTCCTGGTCAATGAGAAAAACTTCGCCCCCGATCATGTGCAACTCCTTACCGACAGCACAGCAACTCGCGCAAATATACTTTCACTTCTGGGCAACAAATGGCTTCCGAGAGTTGCCGAGCCGGACGATCTCGTGGTCATCTATTTCTCGAGCCACGGCAGCCCGTCCAGCCTGGATGTCGGCGGCGTCAATTACCTGGTAGCTCATGATACGGACGTGAATGATCTATATGTGACGGGCATCGCCATGCAAGACTTATCTCGCATCATAAAAGAGCGAGTGCACTGCGATCGTGTCATGGTCCTTCTCGATGCCTGTCACAGTGGAAATGCGGCACCCAGTTCAAAAGGTTTGGCGCGTGCAGCCAATGTCAATGTAGATTCCATAGTGCAGGGCACAGGACAGTTGGTTCTTTCTTCGAGCAGCCCCGAACAACGTTCTTGGGAATCAAAGCGCTATCAAGGCAGCGTCTTTACAAAGCACTTGATTGAGGGTTTGCGGAAAAACGGCAAAATGACCAAACTCGGCGACGCATTTTCGTACCTCAACGAAGAGGTCCAGCGCGAAGTCATGCGCGATCGCGGCGTTTTGCAAAACCCGGTGATGAAGAGTAAATGGGAAGGCGATGATTTGATCATCGGGGTTCCGGCCGCGCGTCCCACAAAAGGAATAGGAAGTATCGATCTGCCCGATCAGGAAAAACGCAACACCGGCAGCACGATCACTAGCAGCAACGAAACCGAGTCTGCAAAAGCGACCAAACACATAGCACCCAAGCGCAAGAAGCGATAGAGCTACTTCATTTGCCAGACGCGTAAAGTAAAGTCATCACTTCCCGTGATCGCTTTGTCTCCGGATTCAGAAAAACCAAGGCTCCACATACCAAAATGCTGGAGGTTGAAGATTCTCTCTTCACGTCCCTCGTCAATGTCCCAAATTCGAAAGGTCTTGTCGAGACTGCCCGAGATCACTTTGTCTACAGAAATAAAGCGAGTTTTGACTACCCAATTGGTGTGCCCGGTCATCGATTTCAACTCTTCGCCGGAATCAATGTCCCAGGTTCGCACAGTCGTGTCACGACCAGCAGAAACAACACGACTGCCGTCATCGGATATCGAAACAGAAGCAATTTCTGCCGAGTGCCCGGAAAATGTTCTGATTTTCTTGCCGGACTTGACGTTCCAGAGGGTCAACAGCTTGTCGGTGCCACCAGATATGATTTCATCGGCATCAGGTGTGAATGCCAGACATTTTACTGTGCCCAGATTGCCCTCCAGCCGCGTCACCTCTTTACCTGTCTGAATATCCCAGATACGCACTGTACCGTCGTAGCCGCCCGATGCTACAAGTGAACCAATTGGCGCAAAGGCAACGCAAGTGACAAGATTGCCGTGTCCGACCAGCTTTCGTATCTCGGTTCCGGCTTCCAGGTCCCAGAGTCGAACGGTTTTATCGCTGCTGCCGGACAAGGCGCGGTCGGCAGAAGGGGAGAAGGCCACACTGTTCACCGGCTCTTCATGCCCTTCAAATTTTTGAATTTCCTTGCCCGTGTTCAGATCCCAGAGCCTCATCGTGTTATCGGCACTGCCGGAAAGAGCTTGAGTTCCGTCCGGAGAAATATCGACACACTTGCTCCAACCCATGTGACCTTCAAGCTTCATCACTTCTTTCAGCTTGAATGTCTGGATATTACCCTCAGTTTTTATCTGGCTTACCGCAGATGATGCAACTTGAGAGTCCCGCAATTCTTTCTCGATATTCAACTCGGGCTCATCACCCTTTCCGGCCGCTTTTGTAGGACTCTGCTCGGGCTTACCATCAGGTTTTGTAGAAACTTCAAATTGCAGAGCATCGACTTTCTTGTCTCGAAGCAAACCCTTGCTCTCTGAATCTTTTTCAGTCTTCTCGCTGGCAATCTCTGCTTTGGTTGCTTTGTCTGACTTTGCTATCTCGTCCTCTTGAGTTTCTTTGGCTACTTTTGTTTCAGTTGAACTTTCATCAGCCTTTGCAGCTGTCTTGCGATTTGCCTTCTTCGCAGGCTCCTCTTTGTACCCGCCTAAAGATTCGATACGGCTTGCGACTTTCTCAGCGTCTGTGTCCTTCTTCTGAGCCTCATATATTTTGCGGAGCAAATTTAGCGTCTTTACTAGCTGATTGCCCTCTTTAGGAAGCGATTCAGCTTCTTCAACTGTTTCCAGCGTCAACTTTTCAGCTCTTGCAAAATCCTCGTCTTCAAATGCTTTTGCCGCCACGTCATACATAGACGACCATACAGCATCCTGAGCAAAACCAACTGGACTGTAGTAGAGCAAACAAGCGGCTGAGGCGCATACAAATGCAGACTTGAAGAGCGACCGGATTTTGACTGATTTGTTGAACATAAGCATACGGGGATCGCGAAAACCCCTTGCAGGAAACCCTTCAATTGTATTCTGAAATGCAGGAATTCCCTATCCCCTCCGGCTAAGGTCTTCTAAGAGCCCAAAAGAGGTTCTGGCACATCTCTTAGCAACCACCTCAATCACCGACTGTCCGGCAATTTAGAGGGTCAGCTGTTGTATAGTATTGAAGGATTTAAACAATTGATCGAGCAAGAACGGCTGCGGCGACTCTGTTCGAAGGAAACTTTTGAGCCTGGGAACTAGAGGGACAACCGAAAGGGGAGTTTCAAGTGGACGAGAAGAAGAAGACAGCTGTAACCTCACGGCCGACCTTGAAATTCACTAGAGGGCAGTTGGGCATGACCCTGAAAGCCATGAAAGCAAATCAAGAAAAGCTCCAGACAGCAGTCAGTGCAGTAAAGAACAGTACAGAGACAGCCAAATTCCGAATGGAAAAACTCCAACTGCACGGGTACGGCTCGCTTGCTTACTCATCGCTTCAGCAGGGCCTGCAGTATTACATGCACCCCGAACTAGGCTACATCGCCTACACCCCTCTGCGAGACGGACCACATTCAGTCTGTGTGCTGGCCGATCCAATCTGCAGCAAAGAGAATAAAAGAGCGCTGATCGAAGAGTTCATGAAGGAGAAGAGCGATCCCATTTTTCTTCATGTCTCGCATGACACCGGTAAAGTTCTCAATGAAATGGGATTTACGGTAAATGAACTTGGTGTCGAGACCATCATTGAAATTCAGAAATTCAACACGGTCGGCAATAAGAAACAACAATTGCGCAATGCTCGAAATGGAGCGAAGAAAGACAACTTGACCGTCGCTGAAATCGATACCGTAGACGATTCTATGCTGAAGTCATTCAAAAAAATCAGTGACGGCTGGATGAAAGAAAAGGTCATCAGCGACAACGAGATGCAGTTCATCGTGCGCCCAGTTGTCTTTGTCGACGAAATAGACGTAAGGAAATTCGTCGCTATCAAAGACAATGAAGTTGTTGGCTTTGTCATTTTCGACCCAATGTACGAAGATGGAAAAGTAATTGGATACATAGCCAATCATTTGCGTACAAACCTGGAAAGAACATATTCAATAGTCGATTTCATCATTTTGGAAGCGCTGGAAAAATTCAAGCAGGAAGGTAAAAGAGATCTGTCCCTGGGTTTGTCGCCCCTGGCAAAAGTCGACGATTCCCAGGAGTTCAAGCACAGCAAGCTTCTAAAGGCTCATTTCAAATACGCATTTGAGCGCGCCAATTTCCTCTACAACTTCAAGAACCTAGCTCGCCATAAATTGAAGTATCGACCCGAGCTGGAAGGCGCAAGAGAAGAGAAGGTATATTGCGCAATGAAGACGCGCTTTTTCCTGATCAGGCTATACGACGTTTATCGAGTGCTTGGTCTCAATCCTCTGGAACAGACGATCAATCACATCAAAAGATCAACTATCGAGCTATTCCGTTCAGCCTTGTGCAAGAAAAAAGCTGAATCAGAAAAGCAAACGATTTCGCAGGCAAAGAAGTAATTTCACTGCGAACTGTGATCGTAGATGATTTTCCATGCGCCGCCTGTCTTCACTAATAGAAGACTGAAGCGCCCGTAGATGGGCACGTGTGCATGGTGGAAAACAGTAAATTTCCCTATGCACAAAACATGCTTGTCTCCGACGTCGCTTACTTCCAGATCAGAGAGGCGCAATTGACCCATTGAAGATTTACTTGTGCCATAGCGGCTCACATAGTGCTGGCGGATGGCATCAAAACCGCGCTTCACCGAGCCGTTCGAAACATAAGTCACTTTTGGCGACTGCAGGTACCCACTGAGAAATGCATCAAGATCACCTCGATTCCAGGCTTTTTCCTGATTTGCCAGAAGCGCGGCAATTTCCTTTGACGATCTGGAAAAACTCCGACCGCCGACGGTCAGCTCGGTATTCTTGGTCTGTTTCCCAGCGGCTCCGGCAAGTTGCTGCGATATCGGAATGAAAAACAGCAGGATCAAAACAATAAGCAGGCGAAACACGCGCAGCGTCACTGAAGCCTCCTAGTTTTTTGTCTTTTTCTCTCGGCGATCGGCAAGAGTTTTTCCGCTTGCTTTCAATGCCGGGTCCAGAGAAACTCTTTCATCAAATACAAAACATTCGCCCTGCCAATGCGCACCGCCTACTTCCTCGAAATAGCGCAAAATGCCACCGTCAAGCTGCAGAACTTTAGGATGCCCTTTCTCCTGTAGATAGAGTGCGGCCTTTTCACAACGGATGCCGCCGGTGCAGAAAGAGACGATTGTTTTGTCACTCAAAGAATTCTCTTTCTTGTCCATCGCGCTCGAGACGGCTTGAGGAAAATCGCTGAATTTCTCGATATGAAGGTCAAGAGCATTTTCGAAAGTCCCCATCTCCACTTCGAAATCATTTCGCGTATCGAGAAGAACCAATTCGCGGCCTTCATCATCCCGCCCCTGGTCAAGCCACTGCTTCAGGGTGCGGGCATCCACATGAGGAGCACGAGACGATTCGGGACGAATCATGGGATGCCGCATCGTAATTATTTCAGCCGCTACCCGCACGACCATTTTTCGAAAAGGCTGATTTACCGAATAGCTCTCTTTGACGTCAAGCTCAGTGAATCTTCCGCCGAAAAGATCATCGCTTTGCAAATAGTGCATAAAGCGGTCGATTGAATCGCGGCTGCCTGCCAGGAATAGGTTGATTCCTTCTGTGGCAAGCAAAATCGTTCCCTTCAATTGAAGAGAAACACATCTCTCTTTCAGCTCTGGCAGCCAGGCAGATGGGTCGGGGATCCCGACAAACTTGTAGGCTGCAATATTGACTATTTGCATGGGATTAATTCTACCGCCATTCTACATAGTAAACTAGCAAACGAATCTCATACACCGTATAGGGGCGGTCTTTCAGCCCTCAGGGAGCCCGATGGACAATTCGTCAAAGCCTGTAACACTCTACATCTTTCGGCACGGACAAACCGAATGGGCACGGCTGGGGCAGCACACAGGACGCACTGATATCCCGCTGACGGACATTGGACGCGACCAGGCCCGAGCGCTTAGAGACGCAATCTCTCACATTGACTTCTGCGACGTTCTCGTCAGTCCCCTGTCGCGCGCTCGGGAAACCGCCCAGTTGGCCGGGATGGAGGCGGTGAAAATCTGTGATGACCTCGCTGAGATTCACTATGGAAAGTATGAAGGGCTGACCACAGAACAAATTAGAAAAGACGTTCCAGGCTGGACTGTCTGGACACATCCTTGCCCGGATGGAGAAAGCCTGGACGAGGCTGCGCAGCGATGCCAGAATGTCATTGACACCGCCTGCGGTATCGGAGGAAAAGTAGCGCTTTTCGCGCATGGTCATATCCTGAGAATACTTACTGCCACCTGGCTAAAACTCCCGCCGCAAGAAGGCAAGCACTTGATGCTGGATACCAGCACGATTTCGGTCCTCGCGCATGAAAGAGAGAACCGTGCGATCAAAATATGGAATAGCCCGACGAACCTGCTCGCGGCCATGCCTTGACCCGCCCGAAATTGTCTATAACGCGCCGCCCGGAAGCTCATCCCAGGTTCTTCCTTCAAAAATCCTGCCCGCCTTCTTCTTATTGTGGCCGCCCCACTGCTTGAAGAAGAAAGATACACCCGCAGCCTGACACTGATCTCTAATCAGCCCGACCCATTCGGGCTGCAAGGGTCTTACTCGGCGACCGGATTCACCGCCTACAATCACCCAATCAATGCCGGCCAAATTCATCTCTTCGATTGGCCCGAGCAGAGGTTCAATCGACAAAAACTTGATTCGCGCGCCTGTTTTTCGCAGAAAATCGATTCGGTGAACATAATCCTCGCTCTCTACGCTGACACCCATCCATATATTCGGAGCCCAATCAAGTTCAGGATCCAGCTCCAGAAGCCGTTCGTGCCGTTTGGTCAGTATCTGAAACTGGTGCCAGTGTGCCTTTTTCATGACCTCGAAGACTTTCTTCACATAATCAAGCGGCACGTCTTTGTGAAACAAATCGCTCATCGAATTAACAAAAATGCGTTTCGGCTTCTTCCACGAAAGCGGCAGCGACAGACGATCCGGCCAGATACGCAAGTCAAAACCCTGAGTATACGGATGTCCGGGGACACCGCGAAATCTCTCCGCAAAGGTCTCCGCGTAGCAATTAGCGCATCCGGGACTGATTTTGGTGCAACCAGTGACTGGATTCCACGTCGCATCAGTCCATTCAATTTCAGATGTAACGGACATTTGCTCGACTACTCCGTTTTGGCGTGGTCTCATTCATGTTGATTGCTTACCTTTAGCCGGCCGATGGGAGCGCCATGGCTCCTCAGGCTGCGGCTGCGAAAACAAAGTCAATTGCTCGAATTTCCCCGCAATCTCCTTCTCATCCTGCAACAGTTCGCTTTCCAGATGCAATTCGCCATTGCCGCGAATGTGCTTCTGCTCAATACCGCGATGTCTGAGAACAGGACCAATCAAGCGTCTTCTGTGACACTGGACGGGATTTTCTTCAGCGCACATAACCACAACACGATACTTGAGGCAGCCCGAAATCAACCGCTCCACCCCTTCTAAAAAGCGCTCTGACCGAGCAATGCGCGCATAGTCAACATAGCCCGCCGCATCATAATACTCGCTCTCTTTCGGCTTTCCGCCCAGTTCTTTACCCAGATGCAAATATTTGAGGCCGGCATTTTGAAGGGCGGCTTTAAGCGGATCGTGACTGAACTGTCGGGAGAAACGCGAAAATGGATTGCTGCGAACATCCACCAGAACTTCAATCCGATACCTTTCCAGAATTTCCAGAAAGGTCTCAATTGGATGGTTGGAGTGCCCGATCGTAAAAACCTCGCCGGACACGGCATTTTCCGTAGTTTTCTCTGTCTCGTCGCCCATATTTCTACTAAATCCTGAAGCAGTTATGATTCTATCAGTCTCTCCACAACCTCGCTTTCATAGAATTTGCAAAAAATGGTAGACTTGCCCCATGCCAAACGAACTTCCGGACGAGATTTTAACCATCCTCGCAAGAGACGCTCGCACACCTTCTGAAACGATAGCCAAAATGACAGGGCGATCGCTGGAAGAGGTGAGACAATCCGTACGCGACTATGAAGAGCGTGGCGTCATCAAAACCTACCGCACAGTAATCGATTGGGAAAAAACCGGCAGCGAGAAAGTTGTCGCCTTTATCGATGTAAAAGTAACTCCGGCCAGAGACGTGGGCTTCGACGCAATCGCCTGTCGAATCGCCCGCTTCGCGCAGGTGCAGAGCGTCTGGTTGGTGTCCGGTGGCAGCGACTTGCGCGTTGTGGTCGAAGCACCAAATCTTCGGGAGCTGGCAACTTTCGTAGCAGAAAAACTTGCCACTATAGACGGTGTCACCGGAACAACATCGCACTTCCTTTTGAAACGCTATAAGGAAGACGGCGCCCTATTTTTTGATTCAGAACAAGATCAAAGACTTGTTGTTTCGCCTTAGGTGATCCATGAGCAAAAGTCTTTCGCTCAAACCTCTCTCCAAAACAGCTCTGGAAGTTCCTTTTTCAGGAATTCGCAGGTTCTTCGACATCGCCGCCTCCATGCAGGACGTCGTGTCACTAGGCGTTGGCGAACCGGATTTTGTGACTCCATGGTGCGTGCGAGAAGCTGCGATCTATTCTCTTGAAAGAGGCCAAACGACATATACCTCGAATTACGGTCTTCTCGAGTTACGCAGGGAAATATCGCGATATCTGAATAAACGCTATCTTGTCGAATACAATCCGGAGACTGAGATACTTGTCACCGTAGGCGTCTCCGAAGGGCTTGATCTGGCGATGCGCGTATTGCTTAATCCAGGCGATGAGGTCCTGATTCCAGAGCCCTGCTACGTGTCCTATCGCCCCTGCGTCGCACTGGCCGGTGGCGTTCCCGTAGGAGTAGAAACAAGCTCAGATGCTAAATTTGCAGTCACAGCCGAGCAACTGAAGGCAGCATGCACTGAGCGAACCAAAGCTATTCTGCTCGGATATCCTTCCAATCCGACCGGTGCCGTTCTTAATCGCGACCAGGTTATAGAGATAATCAACTTTGCACGCGATAGGGGATTGTATGTCGTTTCGGATGAAATCTACGATCGCCTTACTTACGACGGCATCCATACCTGCGTAGCATCAGTACCTGGAGCACGAGAGATAACGATTCTTTTGAACGGCTTCTCGAAGGCACATGCAATGACGGGGTGGAGAATTGCATATGCATGCGCGCCGGAACATATTCTCAAAATGATGATGAAGATTCACTCGTACACGATGTTGTGCGCGCCTATTACAGGTCAAATTGCCGCGATTGAAGCGCTCAAGCACGCCGAAAAAGAAGTAGAAGATATGGTGGCACATTACCGCCAAAGACGTCGTCTAATAGTCGATGGATTGAACAAAATCGGCTTGACCTGCCACATGCCTCAGGGAGCATTCTATGCCTTCCCATCAATCAAGACGACTGGATTGACCGCCGAGCAGTTCGCTGAGAGACTGCTGCTGGAAGAGCGTGTCGCCGTTGTCCCGGGCACAGCTTTCGGTGCAGGAGGAGACGGGCATATACGCTGCTCTTACGCAACCAGCGTCGAAAAGCTGGAATTAGCTCTCGCCAGAATGCACAGATTCATTGAAAAGCTTCACTCATAGAAGAGAGAAATCTACTTCGCCAAAAGCTCTTCTATGTCCTTGTTCATGTCTTTCGGCTCAACTTGCGGCGCATAACGCTTGAACACTTTGCCGTCACGCCCCACCAAAAATTTAGTGAAATTCCACTTGATGTTTTCAGTACCAAGAACGCCAGGCGCAGAAGATGTCAGATATTTGTACAGAGGATGCGCATCCTTTCCGTTCACATCGATTTTTTCAAACATCTGGAAATCGACGCCATAATTCTTCTGGCAAAATGTGCCGATTTCAGACGCCGAGCCCGGCTCTTGCGCGCCGAATTGATTGCACGGAAAGCCCAGAACCTTAAGACCTTTGCTCGCGTAGTCTTTATGCAACTGCTCCAGGCCCGCGTATTGCCCGGTAAAACCACATTGACTGGCTGTGTTGACAATCAGGAGAACGTCGCCCTTGTACTGCGCCATATCAATATCCTTGCCGTCTAAAGACTTTGCAGTAAATTCGTATACATCTGCCGCCATCTCTCCTCCTTGCGCATAAAAATATGCACGCATCTTCTGGCAGATAAGAATAGTTCATTGAAAGAGGATAGACTTCAATAATTAAGCGTTCTTGCACAATCATTGCGAATGATCGAATTGCAAGCAGGGTGGTCAATTTGTCCGCTGGGCACTATGGCCTTTAATTGAAGGCTCCGATGAAAAATCGAGTTCGACACTAGGCAATACTGCTGCGTAAGAGTTCTGCGCACTTGATTCGGCGAATGCGGAAGAAAGAACAGATTTAAGGTCTTTTTCTCCAGATTCAAAATTATCGATTGCCAGCTCATGAAGCTTATAGCCATCAGAAAGATTGCCTGCTGCGCTGTCGCCATGAGTGCCTAACGGCAGCACATCAGCTTTGGGTGCATTTTCCTTGCTTGAGGCGGAAAGATCGTCGGAGTTTACCCTCTCGAATAAAGACTTGGCAGAGCCTATCTCCGCTGGCCCGAGCTCCGCACCGTCCTCACCTCCTTCATTTTTGGTGGGAGTCGGCATGGCAAATTCTGATAGTCCGGCGTAAAGCGAAGCGGCCATAGAGTTTTGATCTGAAGATGGCTAGTAAAGTTAAGGAAACGCGTTTGCACTGGCAAACACGTCATTCTTTTTTGATGGGGGAGATTACCTCGACAATACTATTGATCGCCAAAGTGACCGTATCGTGACCGGCACATTATCTCGGCTATCCGTGTCATGGCTGCCAGGCTAGCGCCTGACCAAGGGACTGATTACGTCGGGATCGCCAAGTTTTTGCGGCTTTTGATCGTAGAACGCAATTTGAATCGCAAGAGCAAAACCTCCGCCGGCAGCCATGAGAAAGAGCAAGATCGCTAAACCAGGATAGCCGAATAAGGTAAATCCACTGGGCACTTTCATCAAGTTGGAGGCACCGATAATTAGAGCTGCCAACACGAGTCCGAGCGTTATTCGATTTGCCACTTTCTGAAAGGAGTCGACCAGCAGAGGTTCGTCTATGACCTTCACGGAAAGCTGATTCTGCGCAACAAGATCCATGATCTTATTTATGTTGCGAGGGAATTTTTCAAAACCGTCCTTTGCTTCAATCAGAGTATTGAGCAAGTGCCCGGGAGAGATCTCGTTGACCAGACGTTGTTCAAGTATGTGTCCTGCATTTCTGCGCACTGACGCGTTAGGATCGAAGCTCGGATCGAGCGAGCGGCCCACTTCGTCCAGGTGAAGCATGGCTTTGCCCAGCATAGTCAATTCCGCCGGAACGCGTATGCCGGTTTCGCCGGCCGCTTTTGTTATACCGACAATAACGTGCCCGACCTTCATTCTGGCTATGTTTGCATCCAAGTCAGTTTGCACGAGTTCGGAAACTTTATGCCGGAAAGTCTGCTCGTCAAATTTGGGTTTCGGCTCACCTATTTCGACTGCAATATTCGCTACCGAATCCGCTCTGCCTTCGCTGATCGCTATAACCAGCTGCAGGAGCTGTTTCTGAATTTTAGGTGTCAACCTGGCGACCATGCCTAAATCGATAAGAGCGATTTTCTTATCGTCATCTGTCAGAAGGACATTTCCCGGATGAGGATCGGCGTGAAAGAATCCGTCCACAAGAATCTGTTTTAAATAAGCAGCGAAAATCTGCTCGGCAAGAGGAGTTCCATTCAGTTCCGTGCGTTCCAGATTGGTAATGCCGGTGACCTTCTTGCCCTTGATAAATTGCATCGTCAAGACTTTTGTAGTGGTGAATGCATCAATGGCATAGGGCACTACAATCATGTCGAATTCAGCTACGTTTCGTCTGAGAGTCTCCAGATTCTGAGCTTCCTGGCGATAATCGAGTTCTCCCAGAAGAGACTTGCGAAACTCGTCGACCATCACATCGAATTCGTACTTCTTTCCTAATTCGGTATGAAGGACGTAAAACTCAGCCACGTCAGCAAAGATTTCCAGGTCTTGAAGAATCTGCTCGCGAATACAAGGACGTTGAACCTTAACAGCTACCTCGCGACCGTCCCTCATTTTTGCCCTGTGAATCTGTCCAAGAGAAGCTGCCGCCAGAGGCTCGGAATTGAATTCGGAGAAGGCTTTGGAAATTTTGACGCCCAATTCGTTGACGATGATTTTTTCAACTTCGGCAAAACTAAACGGCTCGCAATTGTCCTGCAATCTGGACAAGGCGAGCAAATACGGCGGCGGCAAGAGATCTCCACGAGTGGATAGAATTTGCCCCAATTTCACATACGCAGGACCAAGTCTCTCGAGATCAGCAGCTAGCTCTTCGGCTGTACCTTTTACTTCCTTCGAAAGATTCTCATCGTCCTTCAGGGCTTCTTCCAGTCCGGCATTCTTGACCAGGTCTGAATTGCCATATTTCATCAGCAATCCAGCGATTTCCCTATACCTCTTTAGGTACTGCGGATCGAGTTTAATTCCCATGGTCATCAACCCCTTAACCCTGGGGAAACAAACCCCCTCTGCCGGCTTCTGCCGAGTAGACTGCAAAAAGTCCGGAGGGTTCCAACAGAGGGATAGGCCCTGGTTAGAGATTTAATATTTATCCCGAGGTATTCAGAAATCAGGCTTTCTGCGCCGTCGGAGACAACACTTGAGTGACCAGTTGCTGAGCTTCGGTTTGAATCTGCTTGAGGTGAGCTTCGCTCTTGAAGCTTTCAGCATAGATTTTGTACACGTCCTCCGTTCCTGAGGGACGCGCGGCAAACCAACCGTTCTCGGTAGTTACTTTCAAACCGCCGATCGCTTCATCGTTGCCAGGTGCGCTTGTGAATCTGCCGACAATCTCCTCACCGGCAAATTCTTTGGCTTTCACATCATCCGGCGAGAGCTTTTTCAATTTGGCTTTCTGCTCGGGTGTTGCAGGAGCATCTATTCGCGCGTAATAGGGACGTCCAAATTCTTGCGTCAAGGCTTCGTAGTGCTTGCCTGGATCTTTGCCTGTCACAGCTGTTATCTCTGCCGCCAGAAGCGCAAGGATGATACCGTCTTTGTCAGTCGTCCAGACGCTTCCATCCATGCGCAAGAAGCATGCTCCTGCACTTTCTTCTCCGCCGAACCCGAAAGAGCCGTCGATCAAACCATCGACAAACCATTTGAATCCGACCGGCACCTCTACGAGTTTGCGCCCCAATCTCTGAGCAATTCGATCGATGAGACTCGTGCTCACGACTGTCTTACCGATTGCCGCGTCTTTACGCCAGTCTTTTCTATTCTGGAAAAGATAATCAATCGCCACAGAGAGAAAATGATTAGGGTTCATTAGACCTGCCGGTGTTACGATTCCATGGCGGTCGTGATCGGTGTCGTTGGCGAAAGCAATATCAAAACGCTGGCTGTGCTCGATCAAGCCTGCCATCGCATATGGTGATGAGCAATCCATGCGAATTTTGCCGTCCCAATCGACAGTCATAAAAGAGAAAGTCGGATCGACGACATGATTTACGACTTCGATCGGCAGCTTGTGTACTTCAATCAGTTTCTCCCAATAATGGACACCAGCGCCACCAAGCGGGTCGACACCGGCTTTGATTCCCGATTTTTGAATTGCCTTTAAGTCAATGACTGATGCCAGCTCACGCACATACAGGTCCGTATAATCGAATTTATGAGTAGTGGCGGCGGCAATAGCCTGGCGGTAGGTGACGCGTTTTACGCCGGCAAGATCTTTGGACAGGTACTCATTGGCTTTCTTCTCGATCCAACCGGTGACGTTGGTGTCTGCCGGTCCTCCATTGGGTGGATTGTATTTAAAGCCGCCATCCTGGGGAGGATTGTGTGAAGGTGTCACAACAATACCGTCGGCAAGTCCGCTGGTGCGCCCCTTGTTATAAGCAAGAATCGCCAGAGAAATTGCAGGCGTGGGAGTATAGCCGAGCTCCTTGTCGATCATGACATTCACTTCATTGGCGGCCAGAACTTCCATGGCGCTGGCGAAAGCAGGTTCTGAAAGGGCGTGAGTGTCGATGCCGAGATAAAGAGGACCGGTGATACCTTGCTCTTTGCGGTAGACACAAATAGCTTGGGTAATGGCAAGGATGTGCTCTTCATTGAAAGCCCGATTGAAAGCAGACCCTCGATGCCCAGATGTTCCGAACGCGACTTTCTCGCTGGATACATTTACGTCCGGCTTTTCACTGTAGTAGGTGGTGATAAGCCTGGGTACATTGACGAGCAATTCGCGAGGGGCTGGTTTGCCTGCTAACGGACTGAGCATGGATATCTCCTGGATACTTTGCAGAAATACATAAAACTAGCTGAATATCATATCTAGAGATGACTTAGACATCTACTTATCAAGAGCAACTTTGCTCTCATTGCGAAAGATTCCGAAGTATCCGGCAGACGACGCCTGTTTGTAGCGCAAGTAACCACAAGGATACTTATGAGGTTGCACAAGGCGGCACAGTGTCTGTCATAATGCGGAATAATTTGATTGGCGGCATGAAGCCCTACTTCGGCAAATAACGGCCGCTCCCTCTGCTTTTGGGGTGAAACTATGGTAACTGCAACACTCGAGCATGCTTTTCCGACATTGACAGAAGAAGAGTTGGAATTGCTGCAACCAATGGCGGTGTGCACATACCTCGAAGACGGGGAACAAGCATTCCGAGCCGGTCAAGCTGATGCCGACCTCTTTGTAGTTAAATCGGGCGCGCTGGAAATCCAAAACCCGAGCGATGATCATAAAGTCGTCGCAGTCCATGAAGTGGGCGGCTTTTCCGGCGACATAGACATCATCATAAGGCGCCCGCCGATTGTCACAGGAGTCGCTCGCGGCAAGACTCATTTGCTGCGAGTACATCGCGACCGCTTGAAAGAAGTGATGATCAAAATTCCTCATCTTTCAGAAAAGCTTCTTGTCGCCTTTCAGATGCGTAGAGAATTGCTCTCGCAAAGCGGAAAGATAGGCTTCAAAATTATCGGCTGCGGGCTTTGCAGCGACACCACGCTGCTCAGAGAGTTCATGCACAAGAATTTCGTGCCGTTCACCTGGTACGACAAAGACACCGATATCGGCAAAGCAGCGATTCAGAGATACGGCGAGTTTCCGATTGTTCAAAAACCGGACGGCAGTATTCTGGTACGCCCCGATTTGCAGGACATGGCCCACGAGTGCGGACTCTGGCATGAGTGCCCGAGCCAGAGTGTTGACCTTGCCATTGTCGGAGCCGGCCCGGCCGGACTGGCAGCGGCAGTTTATGCCGCATCGGAAGGTCTCAACACGATTGTGCTCGACAAGCTGGGTCCGGGAGGACAAGCAGGCGGCTCTTCGAAGATAGAGAATTTCATCGGCTTTCCATCAGGTCTGTCAGGCACCGAGCTGGCTATGCGTGGCGTTCTGCAAATGGTTAAATTCGGCGCCCAGCTGATTGCTCCGACTCGGGTTGAAAAATTCACGCCGGGAAAAACGGCTAAAGATCCGCACGAACTCACCCTGGATTGTGGCGCAGTAATCAGCGCAAAAACAGTTCTTATCGCAACCGGCGTCACATGGCGCAAACTGGATGCAATAAATGCAGCAAATTATGAACGTGCCGGCGTCTATTATGCTTGCACGAACGTCGAGGTGATGCTGCATGATACGCAGGACGTGGCAGTCGTGGGCGGTGGCAACTCGGCCGGGCAGGCGGCCATGTATCTGGCTGAATGCTGCCCTTCAAGAACAGTGCATGTGCTCTGTCGAAGTAAATTCGGACCGAGTATGTCCGAATATCTCTGCCAGAGGATTCAAGCAACCAAGAACATCAAGGTGCACGAAAACACCAAGATTTCCCGCGTCAATGGCGGCGAATATTTGATCGACAATGTCGATATAGTGGACGCCTCCGGAGCCGAGAAGAAACTGGATGTAAAAGCAGTTTTCGTCTTCATCGGTGCCGAGCCCGGAGCGACCTGGCTTCCCGAGAATGTGCAGCGCGATCAGTACGGGTTTATTCTGACCGGTTCCGATGCCGGTCAATCAGGGCATTGGCCTCTCAAAGACCGCATGCCATGCGCTTTAGAAACCTCGGTCCCTCGTCTTTTGGCAGCCGGAGACATCCGCTCAGGCTCTACCAAACGCGTGGGTTTTGCAGTCGGGGACGGCTCTCTTGCCGTAACCTGCGTACACTCGGTGATGCCCGAGTGATACAAGTCCTATTCCTGAAGACAGTCAGAGCTGAAAACCATTGATGAGAAAGCAGAAACACCGCTTGACAACGCTCGATTGCCAGCCAATTTTGGATAAGCTTCTCGATAAATTATTAAGTTTGTCAAGCACCCAGAGCCGAGAAAGATGTACTAGTTGACCTTTCTAGCTTATGATTGCCCCTCTTCGTTATGTAGTAGAGACAGCCACTCTTTCAGTGGCGCGCAATCGTTTGAAACTCATTAAGCCACCTGGAGTCAATTATGATCACGGCAACCAAGACAGGCGTTCGTGGAATCGTTCAAATCAAGCGTCAAGCCAACGAAGGCTGGATGGCTTCCGTATCCTTTTACGGTGATGACCGCCGCTCCACTCAAGTAATTCTCGACACCAAAAAGACTATCGAACTCTTCCGCGCCGTCGGAGCTCCGCTTCCGGTTTCGAATAAGGAAGTTCATGTAGTTGAGTTCTTCAATGCTGACCCCAACGAAGTTGAACAGTTTGGTTTTCAATTCGTAAGCGGCGACCAGAAAGCACAATTCATCTGGTAGTTGGCGCGCTGCAACTGTAGCTTGAAGGTTCGGGACATCGAATATGGTGTCCCGATTTTCTTGTCAAACAGCTTTGTCTTCACTCAAAGCGGGCTGTGATTCACTCTTGGCTGTCGCTACTCGATAAAGGACCACGGCCATTAAGGTGAAGAAGGCCACACCGGCGAGTTGGAAACCTTGCTCGCCAAGAATTTGAGTAAGAGTATGCTCGCAGCTAACTGACTGCAAGAACTTATAAATCGGCTCAGGAATTGAAAGCAGTGCCACAATCACTCCGGCAAGAGCACCACCGGCAACCAGACCGGTAGCGAAAAGGCTGCCGCTGCCAAGTTCGTCATCGACTGCTTCTTCGCCTTTCCGCTTCGCCGAAATCTCAACAAATTTTTTGATCACGCCACCCACGAATATGGGCAACGTGGTTGACAGCGGCAGGTAAGCGCCGACTGCGAAATTAAGCGCGTTGACACCACAGAGTTCCATTGTGGTGGCAAGAAAAACCCCAACCAGAACAAAATTCCAATCAAGGTTGAAAGAGAGCATACCCTTAATCAGGGTGGCCATCAGAGTGCCTTGAGGGGCGGGAAATTTATCGCTGCCGATTGCGTGCACGATCCCTTTCGCGACCATATCAGGCGAAGGATGATCGAGCAGTTTCACTGTTAGACCAATTACTATCGAAGCTACGACCGCACCTACGAAAAGACAAATTTGCTGATTTCTAGGAGTCG
>CAZBOX010000118.1:0-17151 GCA_964493595.1 uncultured Candidatus Obscuribacterales bacterium
CATCTGAACTATCTCTGCTTTTCTGCCGATATGCTTTTCGAGGGTGCGGATCATGTCCATCAACACTACCGGCTCTGAGCGCCCCAGGTTGATAATGTCGTAGCCGGGAAGGTCGTATTCCAGCGAAGCGATGATACCGTCCACGATATCGCCGACAAAAGTGTAATCCCGTTTGGTCGAGCCGTCACCGTACATTTCAATCGGCTGCCCACTGGAAATCAGTTTGCAAAACTTGTGAATGGCCAGGTCCGGACGCTGCCGGGGTCCAAAAACCGTGAAGAAGCGCAGGCAAACGACCTGCAATTTGTTGGTATGGTGCGCGGAGTAGCAAATAAGCTCGCCTGCAGCTTTGGAAGCGGCATAAGGAGAAAAGGGCTGGTCCACGCGATCGGTTTCCTTAAAGCTCTCCCCCGAGCGACCGCCATAGACTGATGAAGATGAACCGAAAGCCAGACGCGCTTTCGGACAATGTTTTGCAATGCGGTCCAGCAACTTTTGCGTGCCGTTCAGATTAACATCCATGTAATAAGCAGCTTGCTCGAGCGACGGTCGCACACCGGCCATGGCAGCCAGATGCACAACACCGTCGAAGGGACCATGGCTGAACACCTCGTCCATTTTGGCGTCATCACGCAAATCACCTTCTACGATTGCGTATTTCGGATGCTTCAGGTGTTCTTGAATATTGAGGCGCTTGCGCTCAGGATTATAGTAATCGTTGAAATTATCCAGCACAGTCACGCTATCGCCGGACGCCAACAATTTGTCGATCAGGTGGCTGCCTATAAAACCGGCCCCGCCTGTGACCAGAATGTGTCGCGCCATTTGAATAACCTCGAAATTTCAACAACCAGCCAACACAGATTTTGAAAGGCTAGCGTCCGGGGGCCACGGGCTGAGAGCAATGCTGGATAAACGTTTCAAAGAGAGAACGATTACCCTCGAAATCACGCTCGGGGTGCCACTGTACACCAATAACAAACTGGCGACCTTCCAATTCGACTGCTTCAACAACACCGTCATCGGCTCTGGCTGCGACAGACAAACCACGGCCCGGCTTGTCGACTGCCTGGTGGTGCGAAGTAGGAACATCAATACGCGATTTCTTGTAGATTTTGGCGATCGCGCTCTTCTCTTCAAGCACTACTTCGTGACGCCTGAACCCGTCCTGCCAGCCGTTCTCGCTTGCATGGAGAACCTCAGAGCCTGGCAATTCATGAATAATGTCCGTGATCAGCGTACCGCCCAACTCGACATTCAGCAGTTGCGCCCCGGCACAAATACCCAGAATCGGCATAGCTCGTTTTTCAAGCGCCATGCGAATCAACTTAAAATCGTTATCCTGCCGTCTTTGATGAGCCAGCTCGACGTTGAGCTTCTTTTTGGTCTCTTCATCCAGGTCTTCGCCATAGCGGCTCGGGCAGTAATCGTACCCACCTATGAACATCAGCCCGTCGAGGCGCTCGAGCGCTATCTTCAGGTCTTCGTCAGGCATGGGCGGTACCAGAAGCGGCACTCCGCCTGACAGACGCACCGCGTCGAAATATAAAGCCTGAACGCGGGCCTCTTCAGGGGGCCCAGCCGTTACGTCAACATTGATGCCAATAACCGGTTTCATGCTTGTTAGGATACAACACAGAGTGCGCTCGCTTCCAGCTGGAATTAAGTTTCAAGACTTGAGAAGCGACTAAGATAGCGGCCCTTGGAGTCAGAACTTTATCGTCTACCCTGCATTAAAGACTGGAGCGCAAGCTCCGCCTCAAAGTCTTTCGATGTCTGCGTAACGGTCAATAGCTCAGCGATTGCGCCGTCTACATCTCCGGCGTCCTTGAGAGCCATGCCAAGAGCCTTGTGGCGCTCTGCATTCTTAGGGTCGATTTTAAGCGCCAGTCTGTATTCGACAGCCGCAGACAGGTAATCACCCTTCTTCGCATAGACCCAGGCGAGATTGGAGTGCGTATCGGGATCGTTCGGAGCCAGAGAAACGGCAATACGAGCCTCTGCCAATGCCTCCTTCAGCCTCTTCAAATGAGCGAGCCCATAGGCGAGCCCGGCGTGCCCTTCGGAATAGCGCGGGTCCAGGTCGGTCGCGCGTATAAATTGATTGACAGCCTGATCCCACTTCCCGAGATTGCCCAGCGCCAACCCGCAACGAGCGTGGACAACAGGGTCTTTGTCATTCATCTTGAGCGCGATTTTGTACTCTTCCAGCGATTGTTCAGGTTGGCGCGATGAGGCGTAGCACTGCGCCATGATCAAATGTGGGATTACCGACTTGGGATCATGCGCTATGGCACGTTTGCACTCATCAATAGCCGAACGGTACATATGCTTCATTCGATAACATTCGCCCAGATAGGCGTAGGCAAGAGCATTACCTGGATTCGCCTTTAGTGTTCGGCGGTACTCGATGGACGCCGCCTCATGGCGCCCCAGCATTCTAAGAGTCTCGCCCTTGATGAAATGCACGTCCCCGGCATTCGGACGAAGAATCTCCGCCTTCTGAAATTCCTTAAGCGCCTCCTCGAAATCAGACATAGCCATGAGAACTTTGCCGGCCATGAAGTGCGCTTTGTAATTGTCTTTATCCGTCTTGATGACCGTTTCGTATTCAAGCAGAGCATTGGTCAGGTCTCGACGCGCAAAGAAAGCATCGCCATACTTCATGTGCTTGTCGACCTTGCGAGCCTTATTAATCGGCAGAGCTGCGTCTTCTTCCTTTATCTGACCGGCTTCCAGAGTCAGGTCATTCAAGACTTCGTCCAGGGGATTGCTAACGGATTCTCTGTCCTTCGCAGCCGCAACCGGCTTACCATCAGCATTCTTATCTGCTTCATCCGTTTTTGAGGGCGCCTTTGCCTTCGCATCCTTGGACGTGCCTGGTTTGGAATCTTCAGGGGCTTCAGTGTCTTCGGGATCAGCAGGCTCCGCACCGAATACTTCGGACTCTTCTCTTTTCGGCTTAGATGAACCGTTCAGATACTCGCCCAGTTTGAGAAATCGAAAAGCTTCTACAGGCTGCGAAGCCTGGAAGCAAACAATAATCGCCAAAAGAGGCAGCGAAACCGCCCTGTAAAAGCTTCTGGATGTCGAACTTTGCTTTTTGCGATGCATCAGGATGAGACTTGAAGGCTCTTTATCCTGTCTATTCTAAACGTTCTTTCCGCTTCAACTTGGTGACAAAAGGCAGTTAGGTAATGATTACCGCGGTTTTCAAGCACCGCAATCGGCGTAATCAGACGTCCATAGCGGGGCGGCGCGCCGTTTCCCAGATAAATCATTTTCAACTGCTGTTTGCCGTCGATGGCCGCCTTTATGACATTTACGTGCAATAAGACTTCGCCTGTCGGCTCCACTGCACTCTCTTGCTCATTGAGCGAGAGGAGGCAATTCAGCTCCTGCAGATGCTCCAATGTCGTGTAATCGGGATTGGAGGCAAGAATCTTTCCGAAAATATGGCGGACGTGGTGACTGTCAGCGAGAGCTCGGTGATAGTCTCCATCGACGATTTCATAGTGCTGAGCGAGCGTCTTCAGCTTGTAATCATTCACACCATCCACAAGCGCGCGCGACAAGCTTAGTGTGTCAAGCACTGTCAGTGCAGGCACATCAATGCCCAGGCGAGCAACGGCCACTTTGAGAAAACCTACGTCAAAAGGCGCATTATGAGCTACAAGTACGCAAGGCTTAGTCCCGATAAACTCGAGAAATTTCGGAATAACTTCTTTGTTGGTCGGGGCGTCTTTGACCATTTCGTCGGTGATCCCGTGAATACGGGTCACTTCCGGCGGAATCTCACACTCCGGATTGATTAGCTCCGAGAAAATCTCCATCTCACCGCCGCTCAGCCTGAAACGCACTGCCGACAGCTCAACAAGCTTGCAAGCAATCGCTGAAAGACCTGTGGTTTCAACGTCGAATGCGATGAAATCCAGATCGCTGAGCGGCGTCCCGGCGCGCTCTTCAGATGCGTTGGGCGCATGGATCTTTGTAAGCGAGTCTACCACTTAGGATCACCCCGGCAAAAACAATATAAGAGAACCCGATTGTCGCACTAGAAATGGCGCAGGGCATTTTAAATCTCTGCCATTACGCCATTAATTCCTGCAAAAAATCCGAGGCAACCTACAACAAGCAGCCAAAAGCATATGCGACAGATACAATGTCTCTTAGCCTCGACATTCGCCAAAGCGTCAAACTAGATAAGATTGAGGTTATGGCATCAAAGGGAACCTGACTGCATGAATTTCGCCGTGAAGAAAAACATCGCCATCGCCCTGCTTCTGTCGGGCACTATGCAGCTGAGCACAAATGCCGCCTTCTCGTTCGGCACAGATGAGTCAGGCAATATCCACGAGCAACTCACTCAAGAGGCACTGAAAGGCACCATATGTGATGCAAACTTGAAATTAATCATGAAAGGCGTCAGCGCTGCAGACATCGAGGGCGCGGAAGGAGCGAAAGATCCAAGGCGTCATTTCAAAACAGGTGAAATTACAAAATGTCTGGCGCTTGTCGATCGAGAAAAACGCAAAGTTCTAAACTTTGCGCACACCGCCGACACGGATGAGAAAGCCAGAGCCAGAGTGCTTTATCTTTTCGGTCAGGTGCTGCACACACTGCAAGACTTTTATAGCCGTTCCAACTACATCGAACTGCGCGAGCATCAGTTCAAAGACGATTTGTATTCGATGGACCTTGCAGACTGGACGGAATTGCAGCAAGCCGAATCCAAGATTGGTACCTTGCTGAAATTTGAAGGTTTCGACAAAAGCACCCCCAGCTCTGAAGAGGGCAAAAAGTCTATCTCCGGCACCACTTATTACCGAGTAGCAAGAGAATTGGCCTTGCGCGAGACACAGCGGCAGTGGAATCTAATGGAGACGCTCATCCGCAACAAGACGGAAAAACGTGCCAATGAGGTTGTGGTCGGAATCACTCAGGCACCCTGCTCGGTCAAAGTGGCTAATGAGATTTTGAACGATGAAAAACCCGACTTAGTGCCGGACCTTTAGAAATCAGTGCGGCAAGCATTACCGTCGTCGCTGACCACAATCGGGGCAGTCGGCGACGGCGTCTAAACCGGTGACCATCTCCATCTCGCCGCTCAAGAAATCGAATTTGAATAGCTCATTTCCCTGACTGGCACCAAAGCGCGCCGCCAGTTTGGCTGCTTCGATTGCCTGCAACGCACCGAGCACACCCGGTACTGGAGGAAATGAAGCATCGTCGTCCGAGGTTTTAGGAAAATCGTCAATACCGACGCGAGGAAAAACACAGCGCAGGCAAGCCGAGCAGCCCGGACGCATTGTGTAGAGCTGATAGCGAAACCCTTCGCCGCCCACATGGACAAGCGGCTTAGCCAGGCGCATACAAGCGTCGCTGGCCACCAATTTCAATTGCCAGTCATTCATCGCGTCAACAACAACATCGAATGCTCTGATCAAATCTTCCGAGTCGTGCGCATCGAAGGTTCGTTCGGCAACACCTATCTGCGTACAATGCTTCACACCAGCCGCTTCCAGTCTCTCGGCCAGAAGATGTAAATCGTAGACACTTGAGCCGGCAAGCTCCAAATGTCCCACGCCGACGCGCATCAACTGCTCAGCACAAACAAATGCGATTTCAGTCGTGCCCAGTATCAAGACGCGCGATTTCATCAATCGCTCCTGGCTTTCTTCCGTGATTCCCGGCATAGCCAGCTGTTTGCGATACTTCTTCTTCTGGTCGTCAGTCAGTGAAATGGTTTGCTTCCTCTGCAAAATCGGCTGGACACATCTTCGCACATTGTCGATCCCGCAGATACCAAAAACCCCCCTTGCGGGAGGTCTCTGGCTGGCGTTGGCGGGGGAAAACTTTATTGTCGACAGCAGTGATTGGACACCTGCCGGACTTCAAATATTCGCTTGTGTGGTAATTGATGTAAAACGGCTCAAAAAGCGAACCGGTCTACAGATTAAGTGGTACTCACCCTGAAGTCAAGAGCTTAATTGTAGTCCACACTACACTTTCGATGAATTGCGTATCTGGTCAGGCTTAACGTGGGATTTCCACTGATTGCAAACCAGCCTAATTCTGAGAAACTCACCTTGGTAATGCGGGACCGACCACATGACTCAAATGCGCAATACCGTCAAAACCGAAGGTCCGGACTGGCTCCGGATGTGGGTTTTCTGCGCGATTTTTTGCGGTGTCTCAGGCGCTGTATACGACTTGCTAAAGTCTCTCGGCAACGACGCAAACAATCCAGAAATCGGCTTGCAAGCTATGGTTTACACTTCCGTCGTTGCTGCCTTATTCTTCTTAGCAAGAGCTCTCATCTCGAAACGCAACGTCAAGAAAGCAGCGTTCACCTTGCTAGGCGTGTGCGCCGTGGGCGTTACTCTGATTCAAATTACACACCAAACAATGAACTTGCAGTCACAGCCAAGCGTTGCGCAAACGCAGGGACAGCTTTGATATTTAAGTCTTCAACTGATATTCCGCAAGTGTTTCGAGTGGGTTATCGTCGGTGAAGGGGCAGGCAATCTTGTGCACTTGCTCAAACTGATGTTGGCGACAGTAGACGCTAAGCTTCACGCTCAAGTTCTCACATCCATTAGTCATACAGTATTGAGAGCCCGATTCCGGTCCGAGCGATTCCCAATACTCCTCATATTTTTTGCGCATCTGAGAGTTTTTCAAATGAATCTTGGCGGTGCCGTACTGCTCATTGTGGTCGACCCAGTAATTTGATTCTTGACCATACACGAGGATCTTGTCGAGAAACTCCGTAAAGCTGAGAGCAACTACAATGTAATCGAAGTCACCACAATCCAAATCGATTACTGGGAAAACGCCATTCGGTTCGCTCAAATCAATGGCAAGATATGTTCCATCGTTCAATTCGCAGAACGGAAACCAGCTTTTGGGCAACTGCGAGCGGTCCACATCCAGAGCCTTTTGCAGAGACAGAAAAGAATACCGATTGAATATTTTCACATCGGAACAACGTTCGTAGAAAATTCGCATATCAGCAGGCAGCGGCTCGCCAAACTTGGATGTGATCAGCGCGTGCCCCTGCGAAAGCAGTGATCCCATTGCTTTGTGCGCACGATGTTCTTTGAAAATGATTGGAATCAGCTCTCGAATATTCTCAATCGGATCCCGCTTTGGCACGGGTTTTGGTGGTGGTTCTTGTAACAAAAGCATTACCTCATCAGCGCGCTCACTGGGCACGAACAGATGATCGTGATGGTAAGCAGAGACAGTATTCACCGAGATTCCGGCATCGGCGATCATTTTCGCCATAGCGGCAATAAACCCAACGGCATTCAAATCAGAATGCACCTCGCACGTAATCATAGCCCATGTGCCGTCATATTTCAGAGATGACGCATCAGCATCCGACTGTTCAACGATAAGGGAAACACCCTCGTCCTCGCGAAACATACAGATTGGACTGATAGTCAACTTCTTGAACTCGCGCTCCAGGACGCTGCAGAAGACGTAGCGCTCGTCGTGAAGACGAGGTTTGATCGAGGAGAGGAGTACACTGAGATTCTTCTCTGGCATAGATACCATCCAGGTCGCCCCATGCATTATCAGCCCCAGGCGCCGACAGCGACCGATGGGTGTTATGCCCCGACTGGAAGGGTTTTTCTTCCAGTGTCCGAGTAAAGGGACTTATGAGACACTTGCTTACCGCCTGATTCGAGCGGTCACACTTTGGTAGCAACTCGGTCATAGATTAGTCTGGCAAGCAGTCTGTACGTTCCTTACCATCTTTGCGCTTTGCTCCTTGAAGCGCAGCCTGTCTGCATACTTACCCCAAGTATGGAGTTTTTCGAATGCATAATTTCCACAGAGGTGGCTCCGACCACCTCGACACCGCCTGTGGTGCATCTGTCGATTCCTGCAACTTCATGGTGGACATGTCCAGCCCTGATGAAGTAAGACGAACCTTTCCGCAGAGCGAGAATAGAACTTTCAATTGCTCGCCCGACTGTGAGTCCATTCAATTTGACGATCCATTTACAGCAACCGCTTCAGCGTTCGAAGCGCCGGCACTACAGGCTGGCGAGCAAGAAGCGGTTTCGCAGCTCACACAGGAATCGGAGCGACTCCTGCCTGTGCATGCAAATGGCTCTTACCCAGATCCAAATGATTGGGAAAACCTGCATCAGGCAAATGTCGCCCGCGCAGCCGAAGCAGCGCAAAATGGTTCGGATATCGTGATGTTGGGAGATTCCATAACTGAAGCCATGGGATACTCTCCCGAGAATCTGTCAGCGTTCAACGAAAAGTTCGGCAGCCAGAATCCGACTCCGCTCGGCTTGGGCGGCGACGGCACCGCACAGCTTCTCTATAGAATAAACCACGGAGAATTTCAGGGACAGCCAAAAGTGGCGATGGTCATGATCGGTACCAACGACATCGGCACTTTGTCACCCGAGCAAATCGCGGATAACACAAAAAAGATTGTCGACTCGATCCACGCACGCAGCCCACAGACGCAAGTGCTTCTCATGGGTGTTTTGCCACGACCTCTGGCAGGGGATCCGGACAACAGAAAAGTAGCAGCGACTAATCAGGAGTTATCGAAACTTGCAAGCAGGGACGGCTCTGTGCAATTTGCAGACATCAGTCAAAAGTTTCTCGATGAGAATGGAAACGAAATTCCAAACCTTTACCAGGCGGATGGACTACATCTTGCTCCAGACGGCTATCGACAATGGGCTTCGTCCATTGAGTCTCAAATGAAACGAATGCTCGCGGCACGCGGTGCAACCGATTTTTCACATCTTTCTGAGCAGCCCTCATACAACTTTCCGGCTCATTTAAGTGATTCAGGCGACGATAGGAGCGGAGGCGGCGGCGATTACGCGGGCGGAGCAGACAGCGGATACAGCAACCCGTCTAAAAGTACCTGGCAAACGCCTTACGAAGGTTCGGGCAACAGAGACAACAATTACTACGCTCCGGATGCACCCGTGGAAAATCCGCTCAAAGACTTGCCTGCCGGAGACGGAAACATAACGCTTGATGTCGCGGGCATAAGAGCCGTCGACCTGGACGGGGCGAATTGGGGCAAAGCATTTGCCAACGACAATAAGTTCTGGCCAACCACGCAAAATCTCGACTACTGGAAGAGTAAAGGCATGAACACAGTACGGCTGGGAATCAGCTGGGAACAGTTTCAACCAACACCTAATGGACCTCTAGACCGAAATGAAATGAATCAGCTGCATAAGTTTCTCCAAGCTGCAGCAGAGCGCGGAATCAAGGTAATTCCAGTGTTGATGAATTTCAACCGCTACACGCTCGACCACGGTCCAGGCGGACAGGGTATCGGGCGAGACAATGGTGGCACCCTCGTAGGACAGCCTGGCTTGCCGGTTTCTGCCCTGCAAGACTTCTGGCAAAAACTTGTCACGCAAGTGAATGAGAATGAGACCGAAAGCGGCGCCATCGGCGGCTGGGATCTGATGAACGAACCATACGACACTGGAGGTACTTGGGTTAACACTGCCACCCAGGTGGTTAAAGCGATTCGCGAAACTGGAGACAACCACTCGATCGTAATTGAAGGTGATCAATGGGCGCGAGATTTCTCAGGCTTTGAGGGACTTGCGCAAGCCGGTCAAAACGTCGTCTTTTCCGCGCACTCATATTGGGACAGTGGCTCGGGTGCGTACGACAATGTCGATCCAAGTTCGCTCGGCCCAAACGTAGGCATAGAAAAAGTACAGCCGTTTGTTGAATGGTTGAAGAAAAACAATGCCAAAGGCTTCGTAGGAGAGTGGGGAGTTCCGACGGACGATGAGAGATGGGAGCCGGCGATTAAAAACTTTATCCATTACCTGACGGACAACGGCATAGGCAACACAGTATGGGGCGGCGGCTCTGCCTGGCAGCCAGACTACAAGCTTGGCGTTGAACCGGAGAACGGACAGGACGTTCCGATTCTAGACGCGATTGTCGAGGCGAACCGGTACGTCTGATCGTCAGGTTTACACAGTAAGAACCAGCAGATGCATACTTGAGCGTGATGCAAACTTGCATTTTGCGCTAATTTCATTCCGCGTTGCGCTTCCCTTTACAAGCGCAAAACATCGCGGTGTTAGATTGAAGGTATAGCAACGCGCAGAGCGATCTCCTCGAGATTGCCGGACGCGCTGCGTGCGTCTATCTGCCTGAGGAGCGTCTTTGACGATTCCTAAGGCGAAGGTTTGGTGCGCCTATGAAAATCGCGATGCGGAGACCTAAAAGCTTTATCTATCAGTACTGTTTTCTCTGCGTGCTCATCGGTTGCGCAGAATCTTCGATGAACGCGCATTTGATGCAATCAAAAGAGAAAGACATAAAACCAATAAGGACGGTCAAAATCAAAGCTGAAGCGGATGTCCTGCAAACAGGCGAGGCAGAAGCACTAGACGGAGACGTTTGTCCCACGACTGAAAATGTTTCTGAAGCGATAGAAGAATACAAAATGCACGTTGCTGAAACTCAAGCATTGCTTGTGGCTATTCAAAACGACTGGGATGCAGAACAGCGAAGAGTAGACAAACAAATTGCTATCTGGAATCGCAATGCAAAAATCTTGAACAGCAGGAATGACGCGAGACTGAACAATTGCTTTCTACTTACGGGAGCCAACGGACACGCAGTAAATTCGGAACTGCCGATGGCATTGAAAAACCTAAAGTGCAGCGGAGCCTGGCTCGATAGAGCAGTAACTTCAGCAGAAAACCAAAAATACAAAGACGCAAGCAAATGCATTCTTGCTGCTCGCAAAGCAACTCAGCGTGCGGAAAAACTAGTGACAAGATGTGAGCGCTTGCTCAAACAATAAGGAAGGAGCCTTGCGGCTCCTTCCAACTGATTGCCTGATTGCGTGGCAGTTATTTTCTGTCTTAGCTGAACAAGTTGGCGTCGCGAGCAGATGCAACGAGCCAGTTGATGCAACCGGGTGTTGCCAATCCGCCTGTCACACCAGCAGCTCCGAAGAGTACTTTCTTCATTGCGTCTTGTGTGCCGGCAGCCATGTGCATGAAGCCCATGATCATGGTAGGTCCGCCCCATGCAATGCCGAGGATTTCCATACCGTTTGCGATGATGTTGAGCAAGGCTTCCAAGTTAGCCAAGTTGTTTACACGTACAGTACCTGCGGTGTTGACGCCGGTGATGTAGGTGGCATCTGAGCCTTGTGGTCCGATTGTACCGTTGGTAGCACCTTGCAGTGTCGGAGCTTGTGCATCTGTGCTTTGAGTAATGTCTGTTTGCGCACCGGTGTTTCCGCCTGTCCCTTGGTCACCAAAAGTGCCTTGAGTACCGTTGTTGAAAACATCACCTGTAGCTTGCGCAAATGCTGGTGTCATGGAAAGTCCAACTACAACTGCAGCAGCCATTCCAATGGAAGCGAATTTAGCAAAAGAAGTACGCATGAGGAAACCCTCCATCGAGTTTTTCAATTGTTTAGTAAGTTGCGGGCAAAACGGTTCAAAAGCGAACCTTCCACAGAGTAAGGCCGGAATGCGCAAGAGTCAAGATCTTTTTTGTTCCGTGGACTACACTTTTTAGAGAATTGCGAAATTCAATCCTTTTTGTTCGCCCTTCTGAAGGCAGCTTGTACAGCTGGTTTTCTGCAACGTCCGCGAACCGCCACTCAAAAAAGACATACATATAGAAGAAAATCAGTTCTAAGCGCTGCAGCGCAAAGGCGCATAGTAAGGATAAATACAAAGATAAAGGGGAGCTTGCGCTCCCCTTAAACTGTCTGAATTGGTTGAAAGTGATTCAGCGAGCCTTAGCTGAACAGGTTGGCGTCGCGAGCAGATGCAACGAGCCAGTTGATGCAACCGGGTGTTGCCAATCCGCCTGTCACACCAGCAGCTCCGAAGAGTACTTTCTTCATTGCGTCTTGTGTGCCGGCAGCCATGTGCATGAAGCCCATGATCATGGTAGGTCCGCCCCATGCAATGCCGAGGATTTCCATACCGTTTGCGATGATGTTGAGCAAGGCTTCCAAGTTAGCCAAGTTGTTTACACGTACAGTACCTGCGGTGTTGACGCCGGTGATGTAGGTGGCATCTGAGCCTTGTGGTCCGATTGTACCGTTGGTAGCACCTTGCAGTGTCGGAGCTTGTGCATCTGTGCTCTGGGTAATGTCGGTTTGCGCACCGGTGTTTCCACCAGTTCCTTGGTCACCAAAGGTTCCTTGCGTACCGTTGTTGAAAACATCACCTGTAGCTTGCGCAAATGCTGGAACGTTCATTGCGAGGGCGGCTACGACGAGAGCAGACATAGTAAGTTTACGGATCATAAGAGAACCTCCTGCCAGAAATATTCAAAATTAGTAAGTTTGGTTTAAAAACGGGTCGCAAAAAGCGCGACCTCTTGGAATCAGTGGCGATAGCTTACTAAAACAATCGCCCCAAGTCAACCGGAAAAATGTAGTCTGGAATACAATAATTTGCCGAATTGACTGTAAAACAGCCAGCCAATAGGCGTCGCTGGAAATGCCCACCGCGTGACGGATAAAGCATTCCATATATAGAGGCTGGCTTCTAAAGGAACAGCAGGCGCCCAAAACCAAGTCCCAACGCTCTATGTATTAGCGAGTATGCGCCTCATGCGGCCGGGGCTGAAGAGAAGCAATTCCAGAATCGCAGCCGCATAACCGCCCAATGAAGTTTCGCCCAGCCGCTTCTCCAACATTCTTACGGCCACAACCACGTCGAGATAGCTTGGCGTGCCGGCACCACGCGAAAGGGCGACTATTTTGGCGTTCTCTTTGAGCAGAACATAAGTAAGTAGAAGATGGTGAAATCCGGTGATCAGGCTGAGTTGGCCAAAACCGGCGCCAAAATAGAGCTTGCCGAAGATTCTCGAGCGGAAATACCTGTAGATCAAATCTTCGACGTCCTTGTCCTCTGGGAAATCAATCTTGGCCAGCTCTTCGAAGCTATAGGATTTGGTTGGCGACCGGAGGCGCAACCCGGGAAAAACACCTTCAAACAACATTTGATAGGTGAATCGACCGGCGTTGAAATCGCCTTCGCCGCGGCCGAGCTTCTTATGCGGAAAGTAGATCTTATATAAAGCGACAAGCAGCTGTTTGTCCACATTCTTCATAGGTCCGACACTTGAAGGCGGTACCACAGGGACACCCTTGAATTTTTCAAGAAGCATGTCGGAAATTGCAAGGAAGCGCAGCTCAAGAGACTTGTCTCGCTCTCCCCAAATACGCAACATCTCTTTTTCGATTTCGAGATATTCATCCCATGAAAGCGGCTTATCTACAGCCAATTTCAAATTGGACCAGTTGGGATGATGGTCGGGGAAAAGGGTGCGGAATTCTTTGAGCTTACTCTCCAAATAATCGCGCTGCTCAGTGAGTGGTTTTCCCGAATTGTTGACCACACCCATGCTGACAAAGCTTACAGTCGCATAGATTCCACTCGGGGTTTCATTGAAACAGTAGGGGAAAAGCTGGCAGATGGACGGCTTGAACGTTGAGCCATGCTTGGAATGGATGAAGCAGAGATTGTCTTTGAGAAAAGGACAGTGTCCATCACCACCTTCTTTGATCGCGTAAGTATAAGGAGTACCGGCTGACTCGTATGGTTTTAAGTCGCGAAAGAGGTCTTGCATTTGATAGCGGCTGTCATATTGACTCCAATCAACTGCTGAGATGCGTTCGTAGTCGTCTTGCGTCATCGGCACAGACCAGCCGCCGCAACACTTGCCACAGCCTGTGCATTCATAATTGATTTCTTCCGGCAAATGAAGCACGAGTTCAGTGTCGATTGTAGACATTTGCTATTCCCCGACGGCAAAAATTGTTGAGCACTCGGTTGCTCGCTTTACCAATGAACCATACCAGATTTAAACACCGGCAGACGAGCCGCATTATTGAATGGTATCGCTCTCAAAGCAGCGGTTTAAGCCCTGACCAGCTTTCCAAGACAAACCGCTCGCGATGCACCGGTACAGATTGGAACATTATTGTGAACGCCGAAATAAGTGGTGTATGCAAGCAATGCAAAGAGAAGGGCTTCCTTGTACTTAGTTGAAATTCCGAAATCTTCGTGCCTGGCAATTGAAATTTCGTTGGGCCAATAGCCTTTCAATAGTTTTACAAGCTCATCGTTGAATGTGCCGCCACCGCCTAATACGAGCCTTTCTATTCGTGTGTTCTGCTTCACGAAATCACCGTAGCCATCGGCAATTGTCGAAGCTGTAAAAGCAGTCAGTGTTTTAACTACATCTTCTTTGGCCGGCTTCTCGCGCTCGATATACGGAGTCAATGTACTGTCAAAATACTTGAATCCAAAAAGCTCTCGGCCAGTGGTCTTCGGCGGACGGCGCCTGAAGTAGGGATGCGCCTTCAGCTCTTTCAACCAGGGCTCGATCACTTTGCCTCTGGCTGCAATTTGCCCCTCTTTATCGAATTCGCAGCCGAAAAACAACTGACAAGCGCGATCGATTAACATGTTGCCTGGACCTGTATCGAAGGCAGCCACTGCTTTGCCATGATCGTCGATAACTGTGAGGTTGGCGATGCCACCGATATTGAGAACACCAGTCGCTTTGTGATCTTGCCCAAACAAGACGGCGTCGGCGAATGATACCAGGGGCGCCCCCTGACCCCCGACTGCAACGTCGGCGGTTCTAAAGTCTGCCACCACAGGAATGCCCGTGCGCAGCGCGATTACGGAAGGTTCCCCCAATTGCAATGTGCCGGCAGCACTGGTGCCCCACAAGGATTTAGCATCCGGACAATGCCAGATGGTTTGACCGTGAGAACCGATAAGATCGACATCGCGCTTTGAAAGCTTGCTCTCTTTAAGCAGTTTCAAAACAGCATCCGCAAAAATCTCACCCAGGGAGGCATTGAGCAGACACATCTCTTCAAGTGTGGCGGCACCATTGCCAACGAGCTTCATCAGGCGATCGCGAAAGCGGTCCTCGAACGGATATAAGATGCTGCCCAACATCGTGAACTTGAGAGCTGGAGTGGAATCAGCCGAACCGTTTACATGCCCGCTACCGATCGGTTCTATTCGAAAAGCCGCAGCATCAATGCCATCCATGGAGGTGCCCGAGTTAAGCCCGATGACTGTTAGTGGTTTCATCTGTGAAGGTTCGCTCTCAAAGTGGGAAGAATCAACTACTTGACTGGTAAGCTAATGGCAAAGAATGCACGTGAAGAGAATACACCTACTTAATATATTCGGAAACCACTAACCAATTCCCAAAGGCGGTTACAAAATGACGACCAGCAAGTCGCTTGAATACCAGGAAAGGCTCGCACAAGGCGGAATGATGATCGGGTTAGGAAAGCGCACGAGACGCGCCTACGGGTTCGATGAAATTGCTCTGGTGCCTGGTTCTCTCACATGCGATCCCGAAGTTTGCGATATATCGGTCAAACTCGGCTATCACAAACTGGATATTCCAATCATCGCCAGCGCCATGGATAGCTGCGTCGATGTGAAGATGGCAATAGCGCTCGGCAAGCTCGGCTCGCTGGGCGTTTTGAATCTGCAGGGTCTGCAAACACGCTACGAAAACACCGAAGAAGCGTACGACGAGATCGCCAAGAGCGACAAAGACAGCTTCGTACAGTTGATGCAAAAGCTCTACACAGCGCCCGTACAAGAGCACTTGATTGCACAGCGCATAAGCGAAATCAAGAAAGGCGGCGTCCTTGTAGCCGCTTCCGTCACACCGAACTGGGCTGAGAAATATGGACCGATTGCAGTAGAAGCTGGTCTGGGCGTGCTGGTTGTCCAGTCGACAGTAACCGGTCTCGAACACAAATCCGCGCTGGGACAGCCAAGCCTCAATCTCAGCAAATTCACCAAGAAGATCGGTTGCCCTGTCATCGTCGGCAATTGTGTCACCTATCAAACCTGCTTGGAACTTATGGAGACTGGTGTGGCCGGCGTACTGGTCGGAGTAGGACCGGGAGCCGCTTGTACTTCGCGCGGAGTACTGGGCATCGGAGTGCCAATGGCGACCGCGATCGCAGACTGCGCAGCGGCCAAGCATACTTATGCAGAAAAGCATGGAGTGGCGCCGATTATCATCGCTGACGGAGGCATGGGTGTAGGGGGAGATATTTGTAAGGCAATTGCCTGCGGAGCGGACATCACAATGATCGGCTCGCCTTTCTCGAGAGCCCAAGAAGCGCCAGGACGTGGATTCCACTGGGGTATGGCAACGCCAAGCCCGGTTCTGCCACGCGGAACAAGAATCAAGGTGGGCACGTCAGCTACTCTGGCGGAGATTTTGACCGGACCTGCTCGCACTGACGACGGCTCGCAAAATCTTGTAGGAGCACTGAAGACCAGCATGGGAACGCTGGGCGCCTCCACTCTGGCAGAGATGCAACAGGTCGAGGTAATCATTGCACCCTCCATCTTGACTGAAGGAAAAGTGTTCCAAACCGCTCAACAATTGGGGATGGGCAGATAATTCGAGGACATATGAGAAAATCTCTGAGCTTCACTCTATTGATTGCGGCATCGGTTTCGGTCGGCTTCGCAGCCCTAGAGGAGACCAACCGCACTGGAATGTCGGCGCACGCCGCCACCACTTATGGTGCCACCGCCGAACCGCCTGTATCGGAAGGAATTTCGCAGTCCGGCAATTTCTTGGCGCAGAGACTGGCGCAATCAGTGGATGGCAATCAGGGCATTCCCCTTACTTCCACAACAATCGCCAATATTGCAGAGCGCGTAGCACCGGCAGTCGTCAATATCGAAGTCAATCAGCCTGTGCAAGCCTTGAATTATCCTTTTGGAAACCTGCCCGACGGTTTCGACTTCTTTTTCAATGGTCAAAGAATGCCGCGCGGTGGCAATGGAACAGGGCCTAGACCGGAGCGACACAATACAGGCACCGGCTTTATCGTCAGAGAAGACGGCTACATCGTGACCAATGCTCACGTGGTCAAAGGCTCGAGCAAAATTACCGTTACTCTCAACGATAAGAGACAGTTTGAAGCCACCGCCATTGGTGTCGACAGTTTTTCCGACCTGGCCGTCGTAAAGATCAACGCAAAAGGCTTGCCAACTGCAGAGATGGGGACATCGACCAGTTTGCGTCCGGGCGAGTTCGTAATCGCAATTGGCTCGCCTATGGGATACGATCACTCCGTAA
>CAZBOX010000119.1:0-16972 GCA_964493595.1 uncultured Candidatus Obscuribacterales bacterium
CCGTTTTTACCGCTATTTCAAATATAGCTTCTGCAAAGTTCCATTAGTCACCATTTTGATAAATTTGGCAAGTTTCTTACATAAAGTGACGAATGCTCTTTTTTGATTTGTTGCATCTCCCTCTGACGAGTGATATGGGATCTTGAAAAAGTGCGCTGGCTGAAAGGTTTCCGGTTGAATTTTTTGTGTAACGCGTGGAACTTCTGCTTTGTTTTAGTGTCATAAAAGCAAAGATTACAGTGTGGGTCAATTGAGGTTTCTAGCCATGATTCTTGAACCTACAAATGTTCGAAAGCCTAAACTTTCCTCTGTTTGGCTGGATAGAATCAAGCAAGAGTATCCTGAGGAAAAAGAAGCCGAGGAAAAAGAATTCTTCAGTGCTTTTGAGTGGAAACTGGCGCACAAAAGGCGCCTTCGAAGAATGCAATCGCTAGGACATGTGGAAAGAGCGGTGACCAATTTGTTCGAGAATCTCTGCTTGAAAGAGGCTGCATAATCTCGATCAGCGTCTTTGGTATTTCAGCTGTTCTTTCATTTGTACCGCCAGGTTCGATTCAAGAACCCGTTCAATCATGTCCGGGTCGATCTCAGCATTGAGAAAACATTCGGCAACATCCGCCAGCGTGATGTTATTGCCGTCATCACCTTCTTTTGTTATCGGCTGACCGGTTTCGATCTCGCCTTCTTCAGTAACGGCAAGATAGAATCCCCACTTTCCACTTTTGTAAAATCGCCTGACCATATTTGGGTCGCTAAGGCGAATTCCTAGTTTGAAACAGGGCATACGAGGCTGGGTAATTACAAATTTGGCCGTTCCAATTTTGAGCTTATCGCCAATACAGAGAGAATCTTCGTCAAATCCTTCGACCGTCAAATTCTCACCAAAACTTCCCCAATCCAAGTGCCGTTCCGGAACCTCATGCTTCCAGAATTCATATTGCTCAACGGGATATGCATAGACGGCTTTGTCCTCACCTCCATGCACAGTGAGATCAGCTTGCTCGTCGCCTTCAAGATTCAATTTCCCTACTCGAACCTTTCCTTCAACTGGTGTTTTGAAAATGCCGGTCGGAATTTGGTTGCCGTTCCAATTGATGATTTTCGCTTTGCTTACGCAAATTCTCAGGAGCCTGGCTGTATTCAAATTGGTACACCTTCTTGTCTAGACAACAGTATAGTCCGGACGGAATCTTCCCGCGACCGTGCGATGTAAAGCGACGATGCGTGCTGCGACATCTTTTACCGTGAAGCCGGCGATAAGCATGCACCCACTGTTCTGCTAATGCATGGATTTCCCACTGATTCTCATATGTTCCGCAATCTGATACCGGTGCTGGCCGAAAAGTATCACGTGATTGCACCCGACTATCCTGGCTTCGGTCAGAGTTCTGCTCCCAGTGTCAAGGACTTTGATTATAGTTTCGGTAATCTCGCGCGTATCGTGGATAAGTTCACAGAGGAATTGAAACTCAGCCGCTTTTCCATGTATGTGATGGACTACGGCGCACCTATCGGTTATCGCATAGCAGCCAAGCATCCTGAACGAATCGAGGCTCTCATAGTTCAGAACGGTAATGCTTACGATGAAGGACTGGATAATGATTTCTGGAAGCCTTTCAAGCTCTTCTGGAAAGATAAATCAGAGGCTAACTCAGCGTCTCTGAGGGAACTGCTTAAACTGGACGCAACTAAGTGGCAATACTACACAGGCGCTCGCAATATTGAAGCAATCAGCCCGGATGGATGGGTTCATGACCAGACCGGACTGGATAGACCGGGAAATAACGATATTCAACTGGAGCTTTTCTACAGTTATGGTTCGAATCCGCCTTTATATCCAGAATGGCAAGAATACTTCCGCAAACATCAGCCGCCCATGCTGATCGTCTGGGGAAAAAACGATCAGATCTTTCCTGTTGCCGGAGCCGAGCCGTATAAGCGTGATTTGAAAAATCTTGACCTGCACTTGCTGGACACCGGGCACTTCGCCCTCGAAGAAGACGGGGAGACTATTGCGCTTCTGATCATGGAATTTCTCGGTAAATGGGCGCGTACGCCGGTCAGCGCAGGCTAGCTCGGTTTCTCAAGACTCAACAAAACAACCGGTTAGCGATCTGAGCAGAATGGTCCGCTGCTCTTTTTCTCCGGTTGTTTTTCATTTTCGTGACGCCCCTTTTCCAGCTGTCGTTCATCGTCCGGCTTTTTGTTCTGTTTTTCAAAGTTCTTATTCTTCAGATCTTTATCTTCCTGCAGTTCATCGTCCAAATGTTTGTCTTCGTCCATGATAATTCTCCACTGGCTGGTTAGTTAATTTCCTTAAAAATAAGACCACTTAAGCAGGGAGCAGTTCCGCAGTACGAAGGAATTGCAAGAGCTTTGTGAAATTGAAAGGGATGACACATTCGCATCATCCCTGGCTAATTTAAGCCTTGCTTGAAGCTTAGAGCTAAATAGCTCCGATTGCCTGTTTCAGGCGTGATTTCAGATCGGTGTAGATTTCATTGGCCGAAGGTGGTGTTTCTGGACGTCCGAGATTCGCTGCTACGCGATACATCGAGTTGCTCAGACCAATGAAGAAAGGATGAAAACCATATTTCAGCATCTCATCGTATGCTTGCGACGCTCCCCACTTTTGTTGAGTGAGGCGGTAGATTGCCACCATCGTGCCGCAACGATCCTGTCCCTGCCGGCAGTGCATGTAGACCGGACCATTATTGGGGTCGCATACGATCTTGAGGAATTTTTCGATTTCCTCATCTTTAACAGTTTTGAAAACACTGAGGGGAATGCTTACCGATTTCATCCCTAATGATTCCACCAGCTCTTTTTCGTTGGCGATGTCCTTTTTGCCGTCTCTTAAATTGACTACTGTTTTTACTCCAGCGGCCTTGAGAGCCTCGAAACCCTGACGTGATGGCTGAGCACCACGCAGCAAAAATGGCGTAACAACTCCGAAATTTGGAACAACTTGCGAAAGAACTTGCGCTGTTGCTGATGTATTTGTTGTTGCAAGTGGCGACACCGCTTGCTGTGAATTTGCTTCTGCTGGAAGCTGACCGAAAAAAATAGAAGAGGAGACCATTAAGGACGCCACAAAACCTAAGCATCTTGATGCCATTTGAAGATACCCGCCGTGAGAAACGCAACTAAAAAACATCCTAGCATCGCAATTCCAAACCCGCACGGCTTCTCGGTTTGCTGATGAGTTGTGTAAATTGATGTTGCAATTTCAGATCTGGCAAATTTGGATGGGAACCCTGAATATCGTCACTCAGTCAGACTCTTACTGTGCTTCTTGTATCCAATTTGCCGCAGGCGCCCGAGCGGATTCATCTCAACACATCGTCCAGCCAGGAACTTGATTTTCGTTTTTGCGTCCTTTTTGCACCTGCCAATCAAGAGAAATTCGATCGGATTCTCCCTTTGGCTGATGAATAGGGCGTTTTCGAAGAATTGAGCAAAATGCCCTTTGCGCGTTCAGGAGTCTTGTCTAGCCTGGCTTAAAAACTCGTTTTACAGAGGATTTACTAAATTGCATATTCGTCATCGAAATTTGCTCGATTCGATAAGAACAATTCTATCGGTATTGGCCTTGCTTGTCTGCTCAAGCGTTTTGTCGGGCTGTGATATACACCAGGAAACAGATGTTGTTTATCGCGGACCCGCTCCTACTATCAAAGTGATCGACCGTTTAAAGGCAATGGGCATTAAGTCAATTGTTTCTGTGAGAAACAGACCCTCCGAGAAGAAACAAGAATACGCCGAAAAGATTGGTTTGAAGTGGTTCGCGGTCAAAACTTCCGTGATGCATTCACCTAAAGAAGAGGACATTCGACGCTTTCTCAGCATCGTCAATAACCCGGAGAATCAGCCTGTCTATGTATGTTGCTTGGGCGGCGTGGATCGCTCGAAGTTTTACGTAACAGCATACAAGATTGCAGTTTTGGACCATGACGCTCACGAAGCAGTTTCGCATATGAGTGGTTCCACCTGGCACAAGCTCTGGCCTGGTTTTCGCTATTACGTAGACATTTTGAAAGCAGGTGCCAAGGACAAGTACGGTTGGAAGCCCTGGATGACGCCAGATACCGTAAATGCTACGGAGGATGCGCCGTCAGTGCCTGGAAAAAAGCAACCGGAGACAGCGGCGAGTGAGACTTCCTCGATAGAAGGTATGCCAAGCAGGTAAAATATGCGAGAAGCTTCTTGCATCTCGTATATACACCGATGACGCTGCCTCCTATCCCGATTCGCAAAATCATTCATGTCGATATGGATGCATTCTTTGCGTCAGTCGAGCAGCGCGATAATCCGGACTTGCGCGGCAAACCTCTTGCGGTAGGAGGCAGCCCCTCTCAGCGTGGCGTTGTAGCAGCTGCCAGTTATGAGGCCCGCAAATATGGAGTTCATTCGGCAATGCCTTCTCGCACGGCGGTGCAGCGTTGCCCTCAACTGATACTGGTGCGACCCCGGTTCAGTGTCTATCGTGAAGTATCTGACCAGATTCACGACATCTTTAGCAGATATACGGACCTGGTTGAGCCTCTCTCTCTTGATGAGGCGTATCTCGATGTTACAGAGAATAAGCTTGGAATGCCGTCTGCAACCTTGATAGCCAAGGAAATAAAAGAGGCTATTTTTGCAGAAACGAATTTAACCGCGTCGGCGGGTGTTTCAATTAACAAGTTTTTGGCTAAAACCGCATCTGGTATCAACAAGCCCAACGGACTGACTCTAATTACTCCCGAGAAGGCTGAAGCTTTTATAGAGAAGCTGCCGATAGAGGATTTTTACGGAATCGGCAAAGTTACAGCCCAAAAGATGCATAGTTATGGCATCTATACAGGCGCCGACCTGAAGAAAATGAGCGAGGTCGACCTCATAAAAAAATTTGGCAAAACAGGCAGTTATTATTTCAGGATAGTAAGGGCTTACGATGATCGCCCGGTGGTCGCCAATAGAATTCCTAAATCCATTGGAGCGGAAGAGAGCTTCGCCGAAGATTTAGCCGACCGGTATTCCATGGTCGCAGCTCTGGAAGAGCTGGCTGAGACAGTGGAAAGGCGCTTGGACAGTAACGGAACAGGCGGGCGGACTGTGACCTTGAAAGTCAAATATGGAGACTATCAGCAAGTCACCCGCAGCAAAACATTGAACGAGTCTATTAAAAGCTCACATGAGATTATGAAAGTGGTTCACACCTTAATGACTGCCACAGAAATAGAACAGCGTAATGTCAGACTGCTTGGAGTCCAGGTCTCCAGTCTTGACTGTGATCGCGAAGAGCCGGAGTACGTGCAGCTGACCATCGAATTTGCCTAACCGGCATCGCGTAGTCCGTAGTCATCATAATTGAGCTGATGAGTAACATCCATCGACAGTCCCGGCATTGCTTTATGCAGTGATTCATTCGTAAACTGTACCTCGGCGCGCTGCGGCGGAACGAGCACAGTCACTGCTTGAGGTACAATCGTCACCCTCATCGGCGTCTTGCCGCATTCCTCGCCGTCTATCATAAGGGGAGCTTGAGACAGTCGGGCCGGATCCGGGACTTTTTTGCCGGCAATGAAATTTCTGAATTTCTGAGCCATGGCCTGAAATTCCGAGCGAACGCCCCGGCGTGGCAGTGCCTCGACATAGGCTTCTTTGCAGCGAAGGATGCACTCTGGCGCTTTTTCATCTACGCTGCCGGCAACAAAGCGAAATCCCAGGTTTACATAGTCGACAAAATTTATCGGGTCGACAATGTGCAGCTCCAGAAAACCATCGTTGAGATTAGACAGATCACTGCGTTTGCCCATGCCCAGGTCTTCAACATTGGCGAGAAAAATGCCTGAAGCCTGAACTTTGAAAGTCATCCCGCCGGTTGTAATTCTGAATACCCGCGGTGGCATTGCAATTGTCTGAATCATCGCGCTGACATATGCGAGCAGTCTAAAGCGAGTCTTCAATTCACGGGCGGGGCGCATGAATGCATCGGAGAGCGGTCCTACGCCAGCCATACCGGCAAAGTATTCGCCATTCATCATGGCCATATCTATCTGAACCGGGCGTCCGTTGACTATATAGTCAAACGCATCTTCCAGAGGATTGGCCAGGATACTTTCTCTAACGATGCCCAGATTGCGGGCAAGAACATTGCCGGTTCCGAGCGGAAATATCGCACAAGGAATTTTCGATCTCGCCTTTGCCAGCGCAGCTAGAGCAAAGCGCACGGTCCCGTCTCCTCCGGCTGCAATAATCAGGTCCAAAGGCGGCTTGAAGAGCGGGACTAAATGTTCCGGTCCTGTATCAGCCGTGGTCGGATAAAAGGAAACGAGATATTCGTCGTGCTGATTGAGCTTTTCTACTAACTGACCTATCCAGACCTCTGTTTGAACCTGTGATTTAGCGGCTGGATTGTAAATGACTAGTGCATGTTTTGGCATGTGTGTGTACCCGCTTGAACCCCCGGTATTAGAGCCTTCCAGAGTGCCGAAAGTTCCCCAAATCCGGCAGAAATAGTGATCGTCCCTATATAAGGAATTCTGGAACTTACCGCTTGATGCCGCGTCCTTCCGGCAGAGCCTTGTAGGAGGAGACCAGGATGTCCGCAAAAGCGACGGGCGACGCGACTGATAAGGAAAATGTCCATAAAGATCCGATGTATTCGAGAGGCGACAAGCAGAGCGAATCAGGCAATCTTTTCGAGCGATCTTATCACCCTAAAAAGTTGTCCTCTTTCAATAAGATCGCTTTTATTGTCGGATTTGCCGCTCTATCAGGAGTTATCGGGTTTACCGGACTGCAATTTTTCCGCACCCATGAAAGCAAAATTATTGAACTGAATGGTCGCATAGAAGCCCCGGAAACGCACATCTCAGCTATTGCTAATACACGCGTCAAGTCGGTCCTCGTCAATGAAGGAGATAAGGTCAAAAAGGGCCAGCTGCTTATCGAGCTGGATACCGGAATTATCAAAGCCAAAGAGGGCAATGTCCAGCAATATATCTCGCAGGCTTCTCGTGCCCGTCGGCAAGCGGACCTTCATGCCGCCGCCATGGAAAAACAGGTGGCTGAGGCGCAGCGAAAATCGCGCGGTTTTTGGACGAGAGTTTTTACCAGCCCGAAAGGCAGGGCCAAGGAAGGGGAAAGATTGCGCGGCGATATGCTTCAAGCGCGCATGATGCAGATGCAGGCTCGTGCAGCAGTCGCCAAAGCACAAGCTATGTCCAGTGCAGCCAGACAAGCAAAAACAAGTTTTAATCTGACCAGTCCAATTGCAGGGATTTGCGAAACACGCAGCATAGAGCCCGGCGAATTAGTGGCAACCGGACAAGTCTTATTGACCATCGTTGATCCGCAGGCTGTCTATATGAAAGGCTATATTCCGGAAGGAGAGATCGGCAAGATAAAGCTTGGTCAAGAAGCTGATGTTTACCTGGACTCTGATAGTAAGACAGCGCATAAAGCACACATAACGGCTATCGATAAGTCTCCGTCTTTCACTCCGGAAAATGTTTATTTCAAAGATGACAGGGTTCGTCAGGTCTTCGGTGTCAAACTCATCCTCGACCATCCGGATGGGCTTGCTAAGCCGGGAATGTCGGCCGAGGCGAAAATAGATCTATCGATCAAGGGGCAAGGCAAATAGTGACGACGTCAGTGTCAACGAAGTCAGAAATCAAGCAATTCACCGGGGCTGTGGTTAAGGTCGACGGTTTGAGCAAGCGCTACAAAGATGGTACCGAAGCGCTCAAGCAGTTGGTTCTGGAAGTTCAGCCCGGAGAACTTTTCGGACTCGTCGGTCCCGATGGTGCGGGAAAGTCCTCGGCCTTGAAAATTCTTGCAGGAATTATGGAGCCTAGTTCTGGGTTGGTGTCTGTTTTAGGCAGCAAGCCCTGCGACGCGAGGCGATATATCGGCTATGTCCCTCAAGGCGGTGCACTTTACCCTGATTTGAGCATTGATGAGAATTTGCGCTATGAAGCCGGCATGCATGGGATCAGCCCTCAAGACTTCGAGCAATTGCGTGAGACGCATCTTCGCAATATGGGGCTCTTGCAATTCGCGGACCGTCTGGCCGGACAACTTTCCGGAGGAATGAAGCAGAAGCTGGCACTTTGCTGTGCGCTCGTTACACAGCCTAAAGTCATCTTCCTTGACGAGCCGACCACCGGTCTTGATCCGATTTCTCGCCGCGAACTCTGGCAAGCGCTGTCCGTTTTAGGGCAGCAAGGTGTAACCGCTGTTGTGGCTACGCCTTTTCTCGATGAAGCCGAGCGCTGCCATCGGGTCGCTCTGATGTATGACGGCTCTGTGCACGAAGTTGGCAGCCCCTCTGAATTAAAGAAAAACCTTGGATTGAATCGTCTTGAGATTACAGTCGAGAGCGATGTACAGACGATTAAAGCGCTTGGACAACTTTCATTCGAAATCTCGGACAATATCGTCGATATCTGTCCTTTCGGAGATCACCTGGAAGTCCTTTGCCGGGATGCGGCGCAGGCTAAAGAGGAAATTGGAATTACTCTTTCCAAGGCAGGCATTGAGGTGAAGGACATTGGTGAAACGGCTCCGAATCTGGAAAATGTCTTTATCACCAGGCTGAAGTCTTTAGCCAAAAGAGAAATCCAAGCAGTGCCCTTTCCTCATGTTCGCAAAAATTTCAGAAGCAATCATGAAACAGATGTTGCGCTAAAGGCAGAGAAGTTGAATAAACAGTTTGGTAATTTCAAGGCTGTCGATAACGTTGATCTCGAATTGCGTTATGGTGAGATTTTCGGATTGCTTGGCGCGAATGGCGCAGGGAAAACCACCACAATCAAAATGTTGTGCCGGTTGCTAAAGCCGACATCCGGCACTGTCTCTATCCTCGGTGACACCAGCCGAGAGCGCAGCAAGAAAGTACGCAGAAGAATTGGTTACATGAGCCAAAAGTTCACTCTCTATGACAATCTGACCGTGATTGAGAATCTCGAATTTTATGCAGGAATATACGAAATTCCTTTCGAGCTCAGACGGCGGCAAATTGACTGGGTCATCGATGCGTGTGATTTGGATGAGATCAAAAACTCGCTGGTGAAAAATTTGCCGCTGGGCTGGAAGCAGCGTATCGCTTTCGGCGCTGCCGTTATGCACGAGCCTGAGGTCATTTTTCTTGATGAACCAACAGCTGGTGTCGACCCGCTTGCCAGGCGTCAGTTGTGGAAATTGATCAGAGATTTTGCTGCCAATGGTGCAGTCATTCTTGTTACTACTCATTATCTCGATGAGGCCGAATTCTGTAATCGAATGGCATTTATGGCTTCAAGCAAAATTGTTGCGCAGGGCTCACCTCAGGATTTGAAAGCAACCTGCCAGGGCGAGCTGTTTGAAGTCACAGGTCCAGATACGCAGAAAGCATTTCAGTTGCTGAGCGAACAGCTTGAGCACTGGAGAGTATCTATATTCGGAAGCGATATTCATGTTCTGCTGGATGATTCAGTGCAGCAACTCGAATCGGTGAAGTTGATCCTGTCTTCAGCCGGTTGTGAAGTTGCATCTATTCGTCCTATCGCTTTCTCACTGGAGGATGCATTCATAGATGTTGTCCAGCATAAAGGCAAACGCTCTCGATCTTCGCAAGGCGGCAGGCAGTGAATAAAGTAATGGTGCAAGCAAATAAAGAATGGTGCGAGTTGAGGCGTGACCGCTTCAGTCTGGCGTTGGCATTTCTTTTGCCTTTGTTTTCATTATTTCTATTTGGATTTGGAATCAGGTTGGAGTCTAAGAATATTCCGATTGTGATTCGCGATATGAGCAATACCATTATCAGCAGAGAATACGTAGATCGCCTCTATGCGACCAATATTTTCAAAGAGTCCAGAGCCGCCGCGGACCAGTCACCGGCCAATGCCATCAAAAGCGGTGAAGCGAAAGTGGCAATGATTATTCCCAAAGATTTCACTCGTCAAATTTATAGAGGCAATTCCGCTGCGCCGCGCGTCATGATCGATGGAACCGACATTGCCAACACTCAAGTAATTTTCAACAGTATAAAGGCTGCCAACCTGTACTATCTGGCAATGCTCAAAGAGGAGCGTATGCCGGATGCGGCGGTGCAGTGGGTGAAACCACATTTGCGCTTACTTTTCAATCCCGGTCGAGAAGAAACATTATTCATTGTGCCCGGTGCTTTTGGCGTCATTTTGTGGATGTTTCCCGCCCTTCTCAGTGCTGTGGCCGCCTCCAGAGAAAAGGAGCAGGAGACTATCATCCGCGTCTACTCCGCCAATCCGCATCCTTTGCAGTTTATTCTCGGTAAAGCTTTTGTCTATTGGTCGGTCAGCCTCATCATGGCTCTATTGATCATGTTCACCGGGTTCATCTTGTTTGGAATTAGGCCGCAGGGTGATCCGACGCCGCTTCTCATTGCCACGCCGATATATGTTCTTGTTTCTGTAACTTTCGGTCTGATGTTGGGCACCTGGGCCAATTCACAAACTACTGCCGTGCAGGCGACTTCTACTCTGGGCTTTTTCCCTTGCTTGCTTCTTTCCGGTTTTGTCTACCCGATAAGCAATATTCCTTTTCCACTTTCACTATTTTCATTGATTGTTCCTGCTCGCTATTACATTGAATTGACTAGAGACGCCTTTGTGCGTGGTTGCGGCTGGCCGGCGGTTTGGTCAGTGCCTCTCGCCCTCGCGGTTTTTGTTGTCGTTTTTATCGCTTTGACTTGGCTAGGGCTGCACCGTATGCAGCTACGCGATTAGTAGTTTCTCTAAACCGAGATTGACCGATGAATATCATTCAAAAAATTAGAGCCAGCCATCTTTATGCTCTTATCCTCAAAGAGGCAAGAGAAATAATGCGCAATCCGTATTTGCTCTTTTTGATACTGGTGCCGCCCACGATTCAATTACTTATCCTTGGTGGTGCGCTCGATCCGCAAGTAAGGCATCTTTCGCTCGCCACGGTTGATCATTCTCAGACCAAGCACAGTCGTGAACTTGTCGCCAGCTTGACTGCCAGCGATGTTTTTCCTGCAAACACCTATTTGGCGGACGAGGATAAACTTCTCGACCGCCTGGAGAAAGGTGATCTAAATGTCGGACTGGTAATTCCGAAGAGCTTTTCCAATGAGATCAATCGCAATCAAGCAGCTGATGTTCAGGTGCTGGTTGATGGTGCCGATGCTTATACCGCAGGTATTGCCAGAGCGTACGTATTGCGAGCGATTCACGACTTCCATCCTGAAGGCATGAAACAGCCGCAATTCCGCTTGCCGAGCGCCGTCAGGACGGACAAAATCAGCGATGCCTCTCAGATAATCAATCCTAAGGTGGAAATTCTGTACAACCCGGATCAGGAGAGCAGCTGGTATTTTATCCCCGGTATTCTCGGGGCTTGTTTGACTCTGACCGGAACACTTGTGGCCGCGGCCACAGTTCTTAAGGAGCGCGAAAGAGGCACAATGGAGCAGCTTCTTATGACTCCGGCTGAAGCATGGGAAATTCTGCTTGCGAAAATAATTCCGCTAGTGACGTTTTTAATGGGTGATGTACTCCTGGCTATTTTTGCCGCGCAGCTTATTTTCCACATGCCTTTTCGCGGCAACCTTCTTTTATTCTTGCTTGCATCTGCTCTTTACGCCTTTGTCGGTATCGGTTTTGGTATGCTTCTCGGCTCTATTTGCCACAGCCAGAGACAGGCACAGCTCGCTTCTTTCTTTATCAATATTCCTCTCATTCTTTTGTCGGGCACAGTTGTTCCCCTGGATACGATGCCGCCTGTTATGCAGGCGATTTCGATTTTCGATCCGCTCCGGTACTATACTCTTGTCGCCAGAGGCGTGATTCTCAAGGGTGCGACTTTCTCAATGCTCTGGCAACAAGTGGCTCTTCTGGCGGTCTCCGCATGTCTCGTTCTTGCCATTAGTGCCAACCGCTTCCGTCGGCAGCTTGTTTAGAAATAATTGTCTGGTAAGGTGGGTTTAGAATGAATCGAATGAAAACCATGCCGGTACGAAGCGCTGAGATTCCGATCAATAACTTTCATCATGTCGTCGAGGGCATTTACAGAGGCGGGCGCCCTTCTCGTGATGGACTGAAGGCTTTGCGCCAGCAGGGTTTCAGGACTGTTCTCTCATTTCGTTGGAGAAAAGCTCCTATAGCCGTCGAGCGGGCTTATGTCGAAGAGCTGGGCATGAAATTCATAAACATTCCGCTCAATTACTGGAGCCTGCCGAACCAGGCGCAAATTGATGCATTTCTCGAAGTAGTCGATGACAGGCGCAATTATCCAATCTTCGTGCATTGCTTCCATGGTGCGGACAGAACCGGTTTGCTCATGGGTATATACCGGCTGGTTCGTTGCAAATGGACTTTCGAAGAAGCCTACAGAGAGATGGTTGCGTGTGGATTTCACCGCTTTCGCACCCAACACTATAAGTGGGCTCTATGGCGTTTGGCGCGCAAGACAGCCGCTCAAGCCGACCTGGATATTTGATCTGTAGGATCCTCATGGCTTGTGCTTCTTTGTGTTTGCCAGCGGGCGGGAACTTGAGCCTTAAGCAGCCGTCTCACAGGCGGCAGCTGATTCAGTAATGAAAAGGACGTTTTCGGAGAAGGTTATGAGAAGCGTATCGCTGGGGAAAGATTCAGGCATTGCATTTGGACAACGCATGCCCGTTTATTTTGTTTTGATTGTGCTGGCTTGCCTTGCCTTGACAGGATGCCGCTCAGGCGAGGTCAACAGTATGGTCTATTGGGGACCCATACCCAATCAGAAGCGAATGGTTGAACTAAAGGCTCAAGGCGTAAAGTCAATCATTAACTGTCGCCTCAACCGGCTCCCCAAGCTCGAGAGGAAGGCCAACGAGGTGGGGCTGAATTGGGTGCACATACCGACTGGCCTGTTCATCTCGCCAGGTGAGGAGCAGATCAAGCAGTTCATCACAGTCATGAATGACCCTGAAATGACACCGGTTTATGTATGCGATCAAGTGGCACGCGACAGGACTCAGTTCTATGCAGCCGTTGGCGGCATGGTGACTGAAAAATGGCCTGCGCAGAAGGCATCGAAAGCTATGTATTTGAATGGACTGCGGCACTGGTGGCCCTGGTTCTATGACTACAAGAATGTCGTCAAAGAATATGAGCCAATGATACACGGAACTGAAGAGAAGAAGACCGCAGAGGCACTTTAAACTGCGGAATTCGCTCACGTCCGGCGAGTCGGGAGAAATCCCGACTCGTCTGGCTATGACCAGCCTTTTACCTTAGCATTGCCGTTGATCATCGCCTGCATAGGAACACTAAAGAATACGTATGGATGCGCCGCTTCCAGCGCGCTTATCTCTTCCAGTTCGTCCCGATGTTCTTTACTGAGTATGAAATTGAGCGCACCCAGGTTATCTTCCAGCTGAGGCAGTTTGGTTGCGCCTATGATAGTTGATGTTATACCGGGCGATGTGGCGACCCAATTCAGCGCAATCTGGGCAGGGGTTCTGCCTATTTCTTTGGAGAGCGAAACAAGCTTGTCGACGATCTTCCAGTTTCTATCAGTGAAGAGTTTTTCGAAGCTGGGGTTGCCGGTGTCTTTCAATTTCGACATTCTTCCGTTGCCGGAATCGAGTTTGTCTCGTTTGTATTTGCCGGTTAGCATGCCGCTTGCCAGAGGGCTCCAGGGACAAATGCCGACGCCCAGCTCTTTGCACGCAGAAATGTGCTCATTTTCGATGGTGCGTTCTAGAAGAGAATACTCAACTTGAAGAGCAATCAGTTTGTGCATCGCTTTCAGGTCAGCAATCGTCTGCATTTTTGCCAGATACCAGGCCGGTACATCAGATAATCCAAAGTATCTGATTTTTCCTTCTTTTACGAGGTCGTTCAACGTCAGCAGTACTTCTTCAACAGGCGTGAACATATCCCAGGCGTGCAACCAATAGAGATCGATATAGTCAGTGCCGAGGCGCTTCAGTGAACCTTCGAGGGCTCTGTATATGTTCTTGCGACCGTTGCCGCCGGCATTCGGATTTCCCTGCTGAGCGCAAAATGTGAACTTGGTGGCGACGACGACCTGGTCCCGTAATTTTCTCTCTTTTACAAATTTTCCGACCAGCTCTTCGCTCTTGCCGTTAGTGTAACCATCAGCGGTGTCAATGAAATTGCCGCCCTTGTCCACGTAAGCGTCGAAAATTGCTCTGGCAGTTTCTTCCGAACTGCCCCATCCCCAGTCTTCTCCAAAGGTCATGGCACCGAGGCATAAGGGGCTTACCTTAAGTCCTGAACGTCCAAGAGTGGTGTATTGATTCAACTTCATTTCTGTTTCCTTATTAGGCATTTTGCTTCGCTAGTTCGCTGCTGCAGCCAATTCGAGCGAGCGCAGTTGGTTATTGATTTCGTCGAGGTCTTCACGCGTCAATTTGATGTTTTGCGCTTTCAGGTTTTCCTTTGTCTGCGCGGCGTCGCGGGCTCCCACCAGGGCCGCTGTGATGCCAGGCTGGGCAATCGTCCACGCGATTACCAACTGTCCGAGCGTTGCATCATGCCTTTGGGCAACCGGCTTGATCTTGTCTAGAAATGCGTTCACTCGCTTGATGTTTTCCGGCTGGAAGTGCACTTGTTTGGCGCGGTGATCTCCGTCTTTCCACTGTACGTCCGGTTTGAACTTTCCGGTAAGAAGTCCTCTCTGCAGAGGACTGTACACGATCGAGCCTATATTGTGCTCACGGCAATAGGGCAGAACGTCTTTTTCTATATCGCGCAAGACCATACTGTAGGGCGGCTGATTTGATGCGACCGGGCAAACGGCTTTAGCTTCCTGGAGATCGCTGACCGAGAAATTACTTACGCCGACAGCTCTGATTTTGCCTTCTTTCAGCAGTTGCTGCATCGCTTCCATCGTCTCGGCAACTGGGGTGGAAGGGTCGCGCCAGTGGCATTGATAAAGATCGATATAGTCGGTTTGCAAGCGCTTGAGACTGTTTTCGCACTCTTGAATAATGCTTTTCTTGCGCGCATTACGGTAGATAGTTCGATCGCCGTATTCTTCATCAGACCAGTTGAAGAAGTGCTCGCCTTCCGTAGAATCCCATCTCAGTCCATATTTTGTCAGGACCTGGACTTTGTCTCTTTTTCCCTTGATTGCTTTGGCAACGATTTCTTCGCTGCGCCCATAACCATAAATCGCTGCCGTGTCTATAGAGGTGGCGCCGCCGTCGATGCTGGCATGGATGGCTTCGATAGCATCCTTCTCTTCCGCTCCGCCCCACATCCATCCGGCAATCGCCCAGGCTCCGAATATAATGGTCGAGACTTCCAAATCACTTGTGCCGAGTTTGCGAAATTCCATGCCAGACTCCCCCGTGACCCACTCTGCCGAGTGGATTGACCGCGCGTTCAAGCTGAAGATCTTAACTCATTAGATCGCTTGGAATTTGCTGCCAAGATAAAACCTGGCCGAATGCCCGCCCGTTAAGGGTTTTAAGAATGCACTTTCTTCATAAATAGGCGGTCAATAATCGCCTTTCGGCAATCTTCGATTTTGTTTCTTTGCAGCGTTCAGACGCTTGGATTCAGTTCTTCTCTTTACCGAAGCCAGAGTAGGCTTTGTCTCTCGTCTGATCGTAGGCGGGGTGAGAATTTCCAGAATCATCTGCTTTAGTTTCTCACGGCAGTCTTCGACGTTTTGCCCCTGATCGCGCGTCTTTTGACTGGTAACAAGTATGCTGCCGTCTGCGGTCAAACGATTGGCGAATTTTGCGAGAAATCTATTGCGAGCACCATAGGGAATGCTCGGCGTGGTTGAGACATTCCAGCGAAGAACAGCCTTACTGTTGACTTTATTGACGTTTTGCCCACCCGGCCCGCCGCTGCGCGCAAAACTGACTTCAAACTCTTCTTCTGGAATTGCTACTGTTTCACTTATATCTAACATCTGATCTCAGGCTCCATGAAAACATAATACCCTTAAGCCGACACCCGGTGTGAGTGGCATCTTGTGACGTGTTTCGGTCATAATGTGCGCCGCACGCAGAAATGCCTGAGGGAGGGTGGTTGTGAAGAGAATTGCATTACTGATAGCTTTTACGGCTTTGCTCCTGAATGGCGCTGAATGTGGCGCAGTTGAGGCAGTCAAAGAACTGCAGAAGGCTGACGCAAAGGTCAGCCAGCAGCTGAAGGATCTTGTCAAAAAGCGTCGCACCAGAGATGGCTGGCTTGGCGATGGAACCGTACCAGAAAATGTTCGGACAATAAAAGATATTGCTTACACTGAAAATCCTGTCAGTGATGCTCAGAAGCTCGACCTCTACATACCATCGATCCTGACGATAGAAGCTGACAGAGAGCCAATTTCGTCAAAGTCTAACTTTTCGGCAAAGCGCAGAAATCTCTCGGGCGGCTGGCCTCTCGTTGTCTGGATTCATGGCGGAGGTTGGAAGGGTGGAGATAAGAAAGGCGGACCATTTAGAGCCCTTTTAGAATCTGGTTTTGCTGTCGCATCGATCAACTATCGTCTCAGTGGAGAGTCCAAATGGCCCGCTCAATTCGATGATTGTCAGACAGCACTGTCATACTTGAGAAAACATGCCGGCGAATACGGTATCGACCCGAAGCGTATTGGCTTATGGGGAGGCTCGGCCGGTGGGCATCTCGTATTGATGCTGGGCTTGAGGCAGGATGGAACGGACGATAAAGTGGCCTGTGTCTGTGACTGGTTTGGACCGACTGATCTTTCTCGCTTTATGCTCATGGGCGAAACCACAAAACAGGGCGAAGATCTGGTGCACGATTTGTTTGGATTGCAAGGTGATGCATTGATGTCGGCATGCGCGAGTGCCAGTCCGGTCAATTACATAAACACTGCTAAAAATGTTCCGCCTATTTTGATTATGCATGGAAAAGACGACAAACTTGTGTCGATTCGCCAGTCAAGATCTTTTGTGGAGAGAATGAAAAAAGCCGGATACAAGGACGTTAAACTAGACGAGGTGAATGGCGGTCAT
>CAZBOX010000120.1:0-4439 GCA_964493595.1 uncultured Candidatus Obscuribacterales bacterium
CGGTGAAATTAGTTGGTGGATGTCGCACAATTTTCAGCAATTACCGCCGTCGCTTTCGGCTCGACTTTGATCAGTTCAATGTGCGGCGGTGGCTCGAATATGATCTCGACACCTTTCTGGCTGATGATGGGCTTTCCACTTCCGGTCGCCATGGCGACCAATACTCTGGCCGGGGCGATGTGGACTCTGGTGGCAGCAAGAAATTACCTGCGCGGACATACAGTCGATTGGCGCCTGATTGCCGGCATGGTTTTTTGCGGCTTGATCGGTGCCTATTTTGGGGCGCAAGTGGTAATGCACAGCGATCCCGCAAAAATGCAAAGAATCATCGGCGTCATCATTCTGTCACTGGTGGCATATACATTTTTCAAGAAAGAATTCGGTATTGAGAAGAAGGAGCCGAGCACAAATCGATTGCTCACCAGTTTGACAGGTTTTCCGCTTGGTTTTTACGAATCATTTTTCGGCTCGGGCAACAGCCTCATCACAAGCTCTATCCTTACAAAGACACGCGGCTTCAAGCTGCTGGAAGCCCTTGGATATTCTTATGTCATGTCATTCTTCTGGTGCTTATTCGCGTCATTTATGTACGGTTCGCGAGGCAACTGGAAATTATCGCTGATAATTCCTTCGGTAATTGGCGCCGTATGTGGTGCACAGCTGGGCTCTCATATCGGTGCAAAAAAAGGTACGCGCTTTGTAAAGATGCTCTTTATCGCAATAGGCAGCGTATTGGGCTTGAAACTTTTGCTCGGCTACTAACTAGAAAGGACTTGCGTCAAGCCTTTCAGCCATAAGTTCGTCTTTTCTGGCCAGGTCACCCTTGCCCACGCGCTTGTACAGTTTTGCCCTCTGCAAATAGGCCTTGGTAGTAGGCTCTAATTCCACTACTTTGGAAAGATCGGCAATTGCACCAGTCAAATCGTTCATCTTTTCTCTAATGTCGGAACGCGCGCGGTAAGCTTCCGCATCAGAAGGATTGGTTTTGACTATCGAATTGAGCTCGGCTAAAGCTTCTTTGTATAATCTCTGACGCTCGAGACAACTGACAAGGCGGTATTGAGCCCAGTCAATTTTATGAATCTTCAAGGCGATTCGATAAGATTCGGCAGCCGCCGCGTAGCGTTTGAGATTTTCGAGAATACTGCCCTCGACTCTATATACTTCCGCCGTGTCAGGCTGTTCTTTTTTTGCTTTTGCCAAATCAGCCAGAGCCGCATCATGGCGCTTCAGGTGAGCAAGTATGGTGGCCCGCGTCAGATAAGACTTTGGATAAACCTTCCTGCCTGATGGCATTTTGATGGAATGATCCGCATAACCAAGGGCTTTTTCTATCTCTCCTTCTTTCATTGCCAATCGTGCCAGACCTTCCCAGGCTTCGCTGCAATTGGGATCCAATTTCAGCGCTTGATTAAGATATTTATGAGCGAGTTTCTGCTCATCGATCTCTCCCAGAACGTCAGTGCAATAATCGGCGAGCTGACACAGATACTTGCACGTTACACTTTTGGACGCGCAAACTATGGACATTATCTGGCGAGCGGATTGCATTCGACCATCGCAATAAATATCTTCGGCTTCGTTAGAAAGCGACTCGGCTTCCTGAGGCGTCATATTGATCCCTGCATTCTTTGCTCTGAGCAGTGTGTTGCGCACAGCCGCCTCGGAAAGTTTGGCGGCGTCGGCGCACGAGCAGGCAATCAGGTGAAAAACTACAAGTAAAGCCAGAAATCGCAGAATTGCAGTCAATTGCCAGTCGGCTCCAGAAAGAAAAGGCTTACTTTGTCCAAATTTTACCCCATTCGGCAATCGTCCGGGTAGAGGCATTCTGGTCCTCACACAGCCCTCACAGATACTCTCTATGCTCATAAATGTGAGCGCCGAACGAACTGCATAGTGTCGCAAATCAATAACGAAGCAAGTACGACGCCAATCAAACAAGCGCACAAGGAGGAGCGAAATGATGACGATCAATAAAATCGATGACGCATTTCAACTCGATCGTGTTGCATGTTTCGGCAGAACAATGAACGAATACGTCGAAATGTTCAATCTCGATCTGGAAAAACTAAAAGGCAAAACCATTCTGGATTGCGCGTCGGGACCAGCATCGTTTGCAGCAGAAGCACAAAGAAAAGACATTAAAGTAGTGGCTTGCGATCCGATATATTCGAAGCGAATCGATGACATCATGGAAAATGCGCAGCGAGATATTCCTGCTGCGATTCGCGAAACTCAACGTCATCGTTCACTCTTCATGCGGGAAACCAATGACGACGATATTGCTTTTCTAAATGAGAAGTTGAAAGCTCTCACTACATTTGCAAGCGATTACAAGAAAATCGACGCTTGCAGACGCTACGTAGCTGCGTCGTTTCCTCATCTTCCTTTCTATGACGACAGTTTTGACATAGTGCTGTGCGGCAATCTGCTCTTTTTGTACAGCGACGTAGAAACTGGTGGAATTCTCGAAAATTCGCAATTCGACTATCTTTTCCACCATCGGGCTGTGCACGAAATGCTGCGTATCGCCAGACAGGAAGTGAGAATTTATCCGGTTGTCGGTCCCAACAAAAAGACGCACCCGTTTATCGACGAACTTCTCAACGACGATTCTTTCTTCCCTTACGACATGCAGTTTGAATCAGTGATGATGAAAGACATCAAAGGCGCGACACAGATGCTCAGGATTTTTAAGCGTGGGCTTTAGAAAATTTAGTTGAACAGCCAAACAAGAGCCGGCTTTTGGGTAAAACCAACGGCTGGTTTCTTGTATATGCATTAAAGTTCAACAGCCATGATTCCAGACGGTTTTCCTTGTTCTCAACAGAGTTCGGATTCTGTATGATGCGATGATTGCAGAGCTTATCTACTACCCAGGGCTCACCGGGGGACGCACTAATGATGGGAATCGACAGCACAAAGCGTTTTACAGGATTGGCGGACATTTACGCAAAAGCACGTCCGACATATCCTGATGAAGCGATCGAGTATATCCTGGATATCTGCAAGCTCAGTCAAAACTCCGACCTGGCCGATATCGGCTGCGGCACGGGCATTTCCAGCCAGCTCTTTGCCGAGCGTGGAGTGAATGTCATAGGCGTTGAGCCAAATGCCGATATGAGACTGAAAGCAGCCGAGCTAATTGACCGCGTCAAACCCGGCACTTTACGCCTCGTGGATGGTACTGCCGAAAATACAACACTGGAAGACTCTTCCGTCAATGCAATCGTGTGTGCACAAGCCTTTCACTGGTTCAAGCCGGATCTGGCCCTTACGGAATTTCATCGCATTCTCAAACCGGAAGGTTGGACAGTCCTCATCTGGAACGAACGCGACGAGAGCGACCCTTTTACGCGCGCCTACGGCGACGCATTTAGAAAACTAACAGAAATCGACACAGTCGAAGCGAAACACGGTGCATCTGGAATGCCGCTGCTTACTTGCGAGTATTTTTGCAAGGGCGAATTAAAACATTTCGCCAACGAGCAAACACTCGATCGCGAATCACTGATTTTGCGAGCCTTCTCTGCTTCGTACGCACCCAAAGAAACCGGCATTGCCAACCGATTGAAAGAGATGCTCAACAGCGCCTTCGAGAGATTTCAGAAAGGCGCAGAAGTGGCTCTCAAATACAATGTCGCAGTGTACTCGGCGCAGAGAATATAAGCGCTAGATCTTCGGCGTGCCAATCTTCAGGTCGTGAATCTGCTTGAAGTAGAAAGCCACAAGAACAAGAGCATGGGTGATCGCGCCAGAAGCGATCAGATGCGGAACTTCGTCCATTTCGACAAGTTTGATTTTGATGTCTTCGGCGCCGTGAAAAGTCGGCTCGCAAATCTGCTGCGCGCCGCGCGCAATAAAAGTGTCGCAGAAATTACTCTGAAGAGCCGGATTAGGATGGTTGCGACCAATGAAAGTCAATTCGTCGGCAACATAGCCAGTTTCTTCGAAAAGCTCACGCGCAGCCGCATGCTGGGAGCTGGGGTCTTCCGGGTCCACCGCACCGCCAGGAATCTCGAGAGTAACCTTTTCAATGCCGTGACGATACTGTTCGATGAAAACGACTCGTCCGTCATCGGTAATCGGAATAACATTGCACCAATGAGACGGGTGCAGAACATAGAAATCGAAAGCTCGATTAGCCTCGCCGGTGGGCATAAGAGCCCGGTTTCGTTCAAGAGAAAAGACTTTGCAGTCAGCTATCTTGTGGGACTCAATTTTTCTCCAGGGGAGAATTTCGCGGGTCATAATCAGCTAACCAGATACCAGAATCTAACTGCTCTATTGTATTCCTAATTTGCACAGGCTGTGAAGATGTAAGCCGAAAAACGGCTGCAGCCGAGACTTGCTTGCGCGCAATAGTCAAGAGCCGGACTGTGCGTCTGCTCTTCTCCGCCTATTGTTTGGATTTGCGTTAAACTTGCATCAGTGGTCTG
>CAZBOX010000120.1:4539-16771 GCA_964493595.1 uncultured Candidatus Obscuribacterales bacterium
CAACTCGGCAACACTTATCTGGAATATTTCTTCCAGCGATCAGCGTGTGATATTGCAACAACTCACGAGCGATTTTAAAAACTGGAATGAGATCGCACAGGAAAGACAGCAAACAACTTCCGGGCATAATTTACCGCTGCCGACGACAAAGCTCTACACAAACGGCGATTTGTGCCGCCTGCAATTTGCCAACCTGGCGCGTTTGATTGCTACGGATCATGCCTCCGGCTGCTTAGAGCTGAGACGCACAGTTGGGCAAAATGAAGAATCAGCGCTTCTCTATTTCAATGAAGGAATGCCGTCACACTGTGTGGTCGGCGCAACCACGGGTGATTATGCCTTTCTAGAATTGGTCGGCTGGCAGAACGGCGATTTCAGATTCACTCTCGGTCCGGGCTCTTCCGAAATTACTATTACGAAAAATCTTGACCTTCTCATCATGGAAGGCACTTATCTCAACGACCATATTGTCGAGCTGGCGAAGCTGGGTTTGGGTCCCGAAACGGTCTTGCGCAGAGCAGTTGCGGAAATCAGCCAGGAAGATTTCATGGCTCTTGTTCAAAACGAACAGGGCATAAGCAGAACTCTTCAGAAAAACATTTTTGAGCTGATTGATGGAAAGAACCAGATACAGACCATCACTGTTGCGCTCAATGTGGCAAAAGCGGAGTGGATGCCGGCAGTCCACAATCTCATCAAGAAGAAATTGATTGCCCCTCCGGAAATACAATTGAGCAGCGAAGATGCTGCTCTGGCAACAGCCGACTGGACAATGATTCAAGCGGTAGAGCGTTCTCTTATCCGGGCTGATTCAGGCGCTTATGGATATCCGGCTTTGCTGTATTTCCTCGAGATGGAATTCAACCGCAGCTCGCGTTACGGCAAACCCTTCAGTTTTTTGCTCTTGCAAATCGGAACAAAGGCCCAGGACGGATCAGGCAAGCTCACACCTTTGCCGCAGCAAGCAGCAAGAGAATTGATCAATCTCATAACGAAATTGAAACGCAAACCGGATATTCTCGGACATTATCAAAACAACTGTTTCGCTCTCATCCTGCCGGAGACGGACAGCATTCTGGCACGGCGATTTGCAAGCAGATTGATAGAAGTTTTAGTCAGTGGTCCCTCGCTTGAAACAGTCGGTTTCTCGATTGGAGTTGCCGGCTGCCCTCACGAAGCACAAGATCTGCCTAACTTGATCAAGGCTTGCGTGCAGTCTCGTCAAAAGTTCGGTCTGGATTGAGCAACCGTTCTAAAATGCTCGCTCAAGAATTGCTTGAGTGTCTACGTCCGAAGAAAGAGTACCGAATGTCCTTGCCCAACGGCCTCGTATCCGGCTGTCTATGAATGCATCGGATACAGCTTGAGGCGCCGATTCCACAAGCAATTTAGCTTGAAGCAGAACCGCCAAAAGCTCGACGAGTTGACGGCATTCGCCTTCCGATTTACGGACAATGAGAGATTCGGAGCGCTCGATTTGAGCATCCAGCTCGCTGTCCTGCCCGCTTATCTGTTTGATTTCATCGAGAATCACAGTTGCAGTTTCGGGCTCATTGCTCAGAGCGCGAAGCACGTCCAGGCAAATTACATTTCCCGATCCTTCCCAAACCGAGTTCACCGGCGCTTCGCGATAGAGGCGCGGCATCATAGACTCTTCCACATATCCGTTGCCGCCAAGAGTTTCCAGACACTCATAGACATGAGAGGGGGCGCGCTTGCAAATCCAGTATTTGGCTACAGCCGTGGCGATGCGGCGGAATAAGTCCTCCCTCTTGTCGGACGCACCGGCATCGTAAGCACGGGCAAGGCGCATCGTCAGCACTGTTGCGGCCTCGGACTCCAGAGCCAGATCGCTGAGAACATTACGCATCAATTCGTGATCGATCAATTTTTTCTTGAAAGCACTGCGGTATTGAGTATGGTGCAATGCCTGAGTTAAAGCCTGGCGCATCATTCCAGCGGAAGAGAGCGCGCAATCAAGACGTGTATGACTGACCATATCAATAATGGTCGCCACTCCACGCCCTTCTTCACCGATCAACCAACCATGAGCACCATCCAGTTCTATCTCGGCACTGGCGTTGGATTTATTGCCGAGTTTGCTTTTCAATCTCTGCAGCCGTATCTGATTGCGCTCGCCGGAAGGCGAAAAGCGAGGCACCAGAAAACAGGATAATCCGCCTTGCGCCTGAGCCAACATAACAAAGGCATCGGACATCGGATGCGAGCAGAACCACTTATGACCGGTCAATTCATATAATTCACCTGGTCCTCTCTTCTTTACAGGTCTGCCCTCGGTTGTATTGGCACGAACATCGGAGCCGCCCTGCTTTTCGGTCATGGACATGCCGACGAGCATAGCGCGCTTCTCGTTCACAGGAATAAAGCGCGGATCGTATTGATTGGACATGAGGGCCGATTCGAAAGCAGCAAAAATCTCAGGCTGTTTTTTTAGAGCAGGCACGCATGAGAAAGTCATAGAGACTGGACACATATGTCCGGCTTCAATTTGAACCATCATATACATCATGGCAGCACGAGCCACATGTGCTCCCTGTTTCGGCTCATGCCAGGGCAAGTTGGTGAGCCGATTCTGCACTGAGATGGCGAGCAGTTCGTGCCAGGCCGGATGAAATTCAACTTCGTCGATACGGTTGCCGAAACGATCATGTGTCCGCAAAATCGGCACATTCTCGTTGGCCAGATAACCCAGCTTTATCGCTTCTTCTCGCGCGATGTGCTGACCGAAGCTTTCCAATTGTTCGGACGCCCAGCCTGCGCCTTCTCGATTTATCGATTCGACAAGAGCTCTGTCTTTGCAGTAAAGATTGTAATCTTGCAAAATCGGCGGTTGATTCGTGACCGAATGAGTCTGTCCGGACCGCGCGAGCCTTTCTGTGGCAACCATGGGCTTGCTCCTCTGAAAGCAGGTGGACAATTTTACTGCAAAGCGCTCTAATGCTGTAGTCTTTGAGGATAAACGGCTCCCCAATCGTACTTATGTTTCCGCTCAGAGATTCACAGCCATCCGGCACAATCCCGCTCGTCACCTACTTGATCATCGCGATCAATGTGCTTGTCTTCCTTTTCGAAGCATCGCTTGGCGACCATGATCTGAGCATCTTTTTTCGAAGCTTCGGGCTGGTTCCGGAAGTTTTCGTCCAGCAATTCGGTCCATACGAGATCTTCACGCTCTTCAGTTGCATGTTCCTCCACGGCGGCTGGATGCACCTGATAAGCAATATGTGGGCGCTATTTATCTTTGGCGACAATATCGAAGACAAGCTCGGGCATTTTGGTTATCTATTCTTTTACCTGGCCTGCGGTGTCTGTGCAGGGCTTACGCAGGTATTCATGTCGCAGGGCAGCGTTATTCCAACTGTGGGCGCATCAGGAGCAATTGCCGGTGTGCTTGGCGGATACATCGTCTGCTATCCGACAGCGCGCGTTCTTACTGCCATTCCAATCTTTTTCATCATCAGACTGATTGAAGTGCCGGCTGCAGTTTACCTGGGTTTCTGGTTCATATCCCAGTTCTTTACAGGATTTGCAAGCATCGCCAAGGAAGCCGGCGAAGAGGGAGGCGTAGCCTGGTGGGCGCATGTCGGCGGTTTTGTAGCGGGAGTCGTCCTGGTAAAACTGATGAGCATGCGCTCTAAAGATTCTGACTCTTACAATTACATTGACAACTGAATTTCTTGTCAGCGACCGTACGCAAAAAGAAGCAAAATTGAGAGAATGATATCGGCTCCTCGTCACTCTTGTTGAGGCTCGATTTATGCATTCGAAATTACTGGCTTTTTCAGGATGTCTCTTTCTGACTTTGCCTCTTTATGGTTGTTCATCAGCGATGCAGGAAATACATGACCTTAATTCAGGCACTAAGGTCACCGCCAATAGTGCCGAGAACATACAGTGGCCGTCCGACTTTCCTGTGCCTCAATATAAGGGCTCCAGAGCAACGGTTGCAACCGATACCATGGTGGAAAACACTCGCATCCGCAGTGCGCTGCAGCTGACAAAAGACGAGCCGAGCGCCTGCTGCAAATTCTATGCTGACTGGTTCGAGAAGAATGGATGGACAGTGAAAACACCACCCATGGACATGGGCGTCGGTTGGTCCACGGCAGCGGAAAAGGGCAGCGACAATATTAACGTCACTGCCCTGCAGCCAAAAGGCTCTCCTGAGACTACACTTACCGTCAATGTTTCGATGAAGAAATGACAGAGACATCAGTTTGCTTGGCTGATTCTTCGGTCTTTGCAGGACGAATTTTTCCTACTCTCACGCGCCTATTGGACAGCACTTTTACTGAATAGTTGCCGGCAAGAATCTCTTCTCCAGGCGTGAGGGTAGCCTGCGCACGTCGCTCGATTTCGAGTTTCACATCGGCATATTGCCGATCCGACAACAAGCGTTTGCCGCCGATATTCTCCTGCATCAGAAGCAAGAGCTTCTCTATGGAAAGCATAGGGTCATTGATATGCTCGTCAAACATGGAATCGAGCGAGAACATCACAGCCTTCTGTGTGCGCTCGAGGACTTTGTTGCTATTCGAGCGGTTAAACAGTGCTTGCACCTCGAATTTCAGCAAAATCGAAGAAGTTGTTTTATCGAAAGTGACTGTCAGCTTGATCGGACGCTCATCGCGCTGAGTGCAAAGACACTCGGCTTTCAGTATTCCTGTGGCGGAGTTGTTCTCGACGATTGTCCAGACCCAGGCATGGCCGCCGAAATTCTTCAGCGCTTCTTCGACGGCTTTGAAGACTGCAGCCCTGTCACCGCAGACCCTTATTGGGAAAGGATTTTCAAGGACATCGTTGCGGCCCATCGTCTTTAGCGTATAACCGACAACACCGACGGTGGCTGCGCCAAGCAGAAAAAGCGGATTCATCTCCATCTCCTTTGAGCGGTTTCGAGATCCCAGTCCAAAAGATGGCTCAAACGACGCACATACAGGACTTGCTTAGTTTGGCAGATTAATCAGCTGTTGCATACGCTCCGGGGCTATAACGTTACCTAGAGTCAATGCAATCGTCCACAAAAGCATAGAGGGCTCAGCGCAAATGGTCGAAGCGAAACTCGAAAACAGCTTTTCCTATAGGAATGCGCAGCGTAGCTTCGTCAAAATTATTCTGATCGTAGAACAAGCAGCCGACAATCCGACCCATCGGATTCAACGTGGTCGGTCCAAGCTCACTATCGCGAACATCGGCTGCCTGCCTCTGAGATTGGTCTGAGACTGCTTGTGCCCTCTGGTAAGCGCGCTCCCTGGCTTGAAAGTCGGGTACGCTGGTGACCATCGTGGTCATGCCGCCACTATTGTTGTACCAGGAATTTCCGCCATATCCGATCGGTCCGCCATAGCCGAAATTGGGCGACATGTAGCCGCCGTAAGGAAAAAATCCGGGTCCGTTGCCGAGAATATTCGTCGTCGATGTTGTAGTCGCTTGCGAGCCCCAGAAGCGAATCCACTTGGCTTTGCTCTCCCCCTTCTTCTCGATTGACTGCGCCAGAGTCTCCCCCTGAACCTGCTTGGCCAGCTGTATTTTTGGCTTCAAGATAATCAAATCAGCGCCTTGAGGAAGCACACTCACAGGCGCATCTCCGTTATTAGTGATGCGCACCATTGCTTTGCAGTTTTTCAAGACATCGGCGCCCTTTGTCAGAAGCGCTGCTTCCACAGTAACTCCGTTCGCCGTTATTCTCTCTCTCGTCACCCCGTCGGCGGTTTCACGAGAAACGTTGGGGGCGCCGGCAAGAAATCTATAGAAGACAGCATCTTGAGCTCTCTGGGGTGCAAATTGCTGAAAAACCGCTCGCGTTTCTTCTTTTATCGAAAGAGCGTCAGCATACATTTTTTGGCAGAGCGCCTGATTGCCGTTTCTAAAAGCAATGGCTGCAATCTTCTCCATGGCATTGGCACAGGCAATAGAACGAGGTCCCTGAGATTTAGCGTGCAAGGACAGCGACTCCTGATACCATCTGGTTGCTTCGTCCAGTGCACCGCGCTCTTCCAGCAATTGAGCAAGATGTTCAATGCCTCCGCAGAGAAAAGATACATCCGTTTGTTCTGCCTTCTTCCAGTTGGTAATCGCCTCTCGCGCTTGCACCTCGGCCTTTACCGAATCACCCTGGATCTGCGTCATCCATGATTGATCGTCCCAGTACCGGGCTGTCAGATTCGGCGAAACATCGGTAGTCTTATTGAGAAGAGAGCTTACAGACTTTAGATCTTTCTGCAGATTTTGAAATTTTCCCTGCCACATTTTCGCCTCAATAAGAGACAGTCGAAGAGCGATTTCAGCTACTCCGCCTTGCACTCTTTTCAGACGATCAGCCGCGACGGACTCGGCGCGAGCATAATCGCCCACGTCAATCGCGTTATCACTGTCTGCGGCGCTGCCTCCACCGGTCGTGCCGGCATTGGTACCGGACATACTGGGGGCGCCGCTGTCGAGATCTGAAGGAGTTATAGTTTCGGCCAATGCCGGCACGCCGGCGTTAGCATATACAGCTAAAAGCACCGGCAACACAGACTTTATCGGACGAAAACTCCAAAATCCCATATAAAAGCTCCTTCGCTCGAAGAGTATTCAAGTTTACAGCCCGGGAACAAGTTCGAAAACGCCGGCATCTAATCTAAATGTGCATATCAATACGGTCGCCGGCAAAGCCAGCAAGAGATTTTCAATAATCTATAGATGTCGACAGAATGCAACAGGCAGCGGCGGGTATCATAAGGGCAAGGAATCAAGTAAAACGACAGCAAATCGATCGGATTTATGAAAATCGTTAGAAGACCGACCATCAATTTCATACTGGCGTTCCTGAGCTTTCTCAGCCTTACCCTGCTGCCGGCGGCAGCGGGTCAAAATTCATGCTGCATGAGCGCAGCTACGGCTGTTTCACAAGAAAGCTGCATGTGCTCAGAGACCTCAGAATGCTGCCAGGAATCGACTCCCTCGAGCATGGCCCAGGATCAAGCCAACGTGACTGTAAAACCAGTCAGAAATGCTCAGGTCCCTTACAATGCGCCCGTCTGGTCACCTGTAACGATGATGGTCAGACTACCGGCTGCTCAGCCAAAGTTCAAAAGACCGCCTCACACGGTCGATGCAACAAATAAGCGGTACCTCCAGCTGAGGGTTCTCCTGATTTAGAGCGCTGAAAACATCCATCAGTATTCAGTCTCAAATCAAATCAAAGGAGAAAGCAATGAAAAGCTTTTATATAACCGCTGTATTGGCTCTGGTCATGGCATTTTTCACGAGCAACGCCGCTTTTGCCAATAACGGCGCTGCCACGGGAATCAAACTGGCGGAGAAGTCGACGCACGCAAGCTGCGCCACAGAGTGCAACAAGTGCGCAGAAGCATGCGAGAAAGCACTCTCTCACCTGCAAGCAAAGGGCGCCAGTGAAGCAACTCTCAATTCGCTCAAAGATTGCATCGCCCTTTGCAAAGCCAGTGCTGATCTAAAGACCAGGGGCTCATCATTGTCGGCAAAACTGGCCGCGGTCTGCGCCGACGCTTGCAAGAAGTGTGCCAAGGCATGCGCTGACGAGAAAGATGCGGCTCTCAAAGATTGCATCGATCAGTGCAATGTCTGCGCCGATGCTTGCACCAGCACTATGAAAGGAGCTGGCGGCAAGGACTGCTGCAAATAGAGCTTGAGCGAGCTTGCATGGGACCGCCGGGGTTTCTCGGCGGTCCCTTTGCTTTGTCAGTGATCGTTTTTAAGCAAGTAATCAATGCCTTCCCGGGTAATGACGAAAGCGCGATTAGCCGCTCCCATGAGCTTGTGCGCCCTCAGCAATTTGATTACGGACTGCATCTCTTGCAAATCATCCAGTCCGGAGCGCTCGAATAATTCCTTAGGCTTCAGCCCGCCGCCTCGACTTTCATCATTGCGAGCATAGAAGAGCAAGCGCAAAATGCGCACCGCCAGCTTATTTTGAGCAGGATTATGAAACAACTTGCGCTCTTTCAACCTCTCATCAGAAAGTCTCGACTCATCGATTCGCCACCATAGCCGGTTTCATATCAATGATAGCGGCTGCCCGGCGCACACTTGCCGAGAATTAGTTGGAACTCAGAGACCATGAGGGTTTTCAACTTTAGAGCCGCCTAACTTGCTTAACATTTCAAAAATCGAGGTTTTCTCAGCTTGCGCCGGCTTCATTTTAGGAAAGCTAATGATGGTAGGGCTTTCCGGTTATCCAGGTGGCTGAATACCGAGGTATTTTCTTTCATCAATTTCCTCGTATTCCTCCCCTATCGCAACGATTCAACTAAATGTTTAATAAGGCTTGTTGACATCCAGCTACTAGAAGTTAAATTCATGGTTGACACCGATACCACGCAGAGCTCAGCACAGAAGCCGGCTATTCAGACCATCGCACAGATGGCACGTGGCAGTAAGGAAAACCTGATGGCGATTTCTTTCTCGCAAAGACCAAAGACTCCGATGCGCACCTACGTTGTGAGCGGTCTGCTCATGAGCGCTCTGGGCATAAGTTTGGGCTTCGGGATATATCTGATGTTCAATCCCGACCATTCCGAGTATTCAGCCAGTTTAGAAGGAACACCGTCGGTAGAAACGGACCAAGTGCTGATTTCCGGACTCAAGAAAGTAGTGCCGATACACAATCGCAAACCTGGTCATCATCCTACTTTCGGCACTCCCCGGGCGATAGATTCCACACCGTCGACCCATGCTCCCATCAGCACCAATGTGCCGGCTCCCCTGAGCAACAGCGTTCCTCCACCCCTGGTTAATCAAATTCCTCAAGCACCACCCGTGCAGTTTGCTCCCTCGCAGCAATTCGTCCCGATAACGCCTCATGCCAATAGTCTTGCGCCGGGTGCTGCCGGAGCCGCTGTTCCAATCATGCAGCCTCACCTTCAAATGCCCGTCAGCCAACCGATTTTAGACCCGCCGCACGCAATTCCTGCAACAACATTTGCAGCCATGCCCTCGCACAATAATCAGGGCTATGTTCCCCTCTCGGATAGCCATGGTTTTCGCGCCGGTCGGGACAGTCGCCTGCAAATGGTCACCAACCGATAGAAGCCTGACTGCAAGAAAATAGACACCCGTCTGCCCGTACAACCATATCTGGTGGCGGCGATCTTTTCGCTTCCGCCTAAATGTTGGAGGCGGCAGGTAGAATTGGCACTACTTGAGAGGAAAAGAGCTTGAAGATAGCCGTCCTGGCCGATACGCACATTCCGAAAAGAGCGCGCCAATTGCCACAGAAGGCGATAAACATCATCAAGCAATCAGACTTGCTCATACATGCCGGCGACATTTTGACTGCAGAATTTCTCGAATTCCTGAGCCGGATAATTCCGGTTCAAGCGGTTCTAGGCAATAACGACCTGGGAGTCTCATTGCCCGAGAAACTCGAAATCGAGCTAGAAGGCGTAAAGCTGGGGATTGTGCATGATTCCGGACCGAGCAAAGGCCGAGCCGGACGCATGAAAAGACTTTTCCCCCAGGCAGATGCGGTTGTTTTCGGACATTCGCATATTCCTATGAACGTGCGCGAAGAAGGAATTCTTCTCTTCAATCCGGGATCGGCTACCGATAAGAGAAGACAGCCGTCTTGCACGATGGGAACCTTGGATGTGCTGAACGGCTCTATCAGTGGAACTATAGTCGAATTGGACCAACCGTTGTAAAGTAGTTTTAGGAGGTCACGTTTTTTAGATGTTCAGGGGGGTCTAGGATGCCATATTTCACCAACACAGACGAGCTCTACACCGTAATGGATCGTCTGTGGACATACATCAAATCCGAAGAAGAGATTTGCGGTAAATTACTAGGTTCGAAGCTGGTTGTCAGATTCAAATATAAAGACCCGGACGGTGTGATCACAATCGACGGAAGCGATGGGCAAGAATTGCGCTTTCACTTCGGCGATTGCGAAATCGAGCCGGACGTCGAGATGACCATGAAGTCTGACGTCGCTCATAATTTTTGGCTGGGAAAAGAACCACCTGCGGTGGCACTGCTGCAAGGAAGAATTGTTAGTAAAGGTCCGGTTCACAAAGCGCTTGCGCTTTTACCGGTAATCAAACCGACATTCAAGATTTACCCTTCAATTTACGAAGAGAATTCCAGCAAGTCAGCGTAAAAGTCTTGGCCAAATCAGGGCGGGCCCATATCCACCCAGATTTGTAATTTTCACTAGGCGAGGTCTGCCCACTTCGGGCAAACTTCCTTGATTTTGCCAAGCAATACAACCACTTCCTCGCCTTCAGGCGTGAGAGTGTATTCGACTCTGGGGGGAACTTCTCTGAAGGTCTCCCTGGTAACAAGACCCAGCTTCTGCAGTTTGCGCAGGCGCTCGGTTAGCGTTTTGGCAGACAAACCAGGCAACGCGCGCATCAAATGGGTGGTGCGTCGTGTGCCTCCAGAAAGCTGAATCAATATGGCAGTGGTCCAACGTGGACTGAGCGAATTGAGGCCACTCTCAACAAGCTGTGCGTCCTGAGGCTTGAGTGTTGTGCCGGTCATTAGGATTTCCGTGATTTCCGTGGACACCAAAGTACGGATTTCATTACACCATTTTGGAAAACGCTCTGCCTCGCCCGATGGCCTGATTTTTAAAAGCCCTCAAACTAATTAAGAAGGTCACGAAGTTCGAAAAGATCCTTGCTATTTCGCAACTTTTTAAAGGCTTTTGTCTCTATCTGACGCACTCGCTCCCGGCTCATGCCCATGCGCTGTCCGCACTGCTCTAAACTGAGCGGCGTACCGTCCTTGAGCCCGTAACGCAGCTCGACAAGAGCTTTTTCGTTAGTGTTCAGATGTTCGAGCAAACTGGCCACCTGCCTCGAAACCAGCTGGGCGCTGACTTGCTGGTCAGGTGAAGCACTGTCTTCGTCAGGAATCATTTCCGAAAGCGAAGTATCCTGGTCTTCTCCGACCTTGAGATCAAGCGATACAAGGGTTTTGTCGGCAGTAAGAGCGGTCTGAACTTTCTCCTTCTCCAGACCGGAAAGTTCCGCAATCTCCTCAATAGAGGGGAGTCTTCCATGCTTATCAAAGAAGATCTTCGTCGTTTTGCGAACTAGACTTCTCGTCTCAATCATGTGGACAGGCACTCTTATGGTGCGGGACTTATCCGCCAGAGCACGGGTAATGGCTTGGCGAATCCACCAGGTTGCATAGGTGGAAAACTTGAAGCCCTTCTCGGCATCGAACTTTTCGGCAGCGCGAATCAGTCCTACACTACCTTCCTGGATAAGATCTTCAAAGCACATGCCGCGATTGCGGTATCTTTTGGCGATACTTACCACCAGACGAAGATTGGCTCTGACAAGCGCATTCTTAGCATCATTGTCTCCGGACTTCAGGCGGCGAGCCAGGTCAATTTCTTCCGACCCCTTGAGCAGCTTGTGCTTTCCGATTTCCTTCAAATAAAAGGAAAGGGCGTTCGGGTCACCTTTTTCAACATAAGTACCCTCGCCGGAATCAACCGGATCTGATTCCACATCGGCATCGTTTTCCGGGTCCCAACTAAAGTCATCAAATGCGGGCGAGTCTGCTTCCAGAGGAAAGGCGTGTTCTCCGGAACCGTTGGCACGCTTGCCTTTACCTTTAGTTGTATTCAGTTTTGGTCTTGGTTGAAGGCTGGATCTATTCATATTCATAACTTATCGAGTAAGCTTTTTGGGTAACCTGCGAGCCAGACCACGACAGCGTTTCTGCCGTTTCGAGCCCAAATTATCTTGCCATTAGCAATATACCCAGCATGACGTATGGTGCCATACATACGTTCCGGTCTTAATCAAATCGTAACGGTTGTCAGGAAAAGAACAAATCTGCAACTTTTTGTGCGCAAAATAGGTAATAAGCCACACTTTCGAGGGACGCCGCGTCCATCACTCTTACGGATAATAAGGATTAGAAGCAACATAACAATTTTTCCCATCGGCTAAACAGGGGTAAATTTTTCACTTTTCAAGAAGACAAATGAGCGATCATCCTTTAGGATGATTTTTAATGGACAAGTACTTACTAATCAATCACTAAATACTTTTGCGCAACTTAGTAACCAAAAGATACCAACAAAGTGCCGAGGTAGCTCTAAAAACAATTCGCATGCCCAATGGTCACTCAAAAACAAATGAAATAAGAGTGATCCTTGTCGAAGATCACCTACTCACGAGAATCGGCTTGCGTACGGTTTTAGAGCGAACCGAAGACATAAAAGTAATCG
>CAZBOX010000121.1:0-16658 GCA_964493595.1 uncultured Candidatus Obscuribacterales bacterium
CCCTCGTAGGGATAGGCGCGGTTATCGAGAAAGAATTCCAGGGGGGACGCGCTTTATTGAAGGACATTACCGTGCCGATCGAATCGCTCGCGATCATCGAAAGCATGGATGAAAAAATAGTTCTGAAAGAAAAGGTTTCGGCAAAAGCCTAGCCTTTGCCTAATCGCCAAAATCAGAACCCGCGACGCTGAGAAGATGCAGAACGCGACGCGTTGCGCTGAATTTGTCGCCGAACTTGTTGATTGCTTCTTCACGCATCTTCGGGGCGTGACGCTTTAAGTATGTCTCGAGATTGTCTTTGCTCTCAACAATGTACTGAATGGTCCATAACTGCGTCCCATCCGGCTCGCGATCCTCTTCTTCGTGATTGCGAAAGAACCATTGCGCTGCCTTGAATCCCTCGAATTTGAGCATTTGATCTATATGACCGGGCAGCCACCCGGCGAATGCAAATTTTGCTTCTTCTTTGACTTCGAGATTTACTTCGTAGACAAGCATGGTTGCACTACTCCTTTCGCGATTAATTCCATTGATTTGAGAACTTGCTTATGCGGCATTCCGCCGAAATTGTTGATAGCAAGGAAATTTGTGAGACCAGCCTTTTGGTATTCCTGCGCAACTCGAAGCACTTCATCGGCGTCACCGAATGCCACCAGATCCTTTTGAATCAATTCGTCGATGGCACGCTGTTTTGCATAGAGTCTGGTTCGAACGTAGCGCTCCATAGCTTCTTTGCTCTCTTTGCGCGCTTGTTCGGTACTTGGCGCGCAGTGAGTATGCAGCCCAAAAGAGATTTCCAACTGATTGGCATGGCCGCCTGCTGCATTAAATGCTTCCCTGTATCGGTTGGTCGTCTGGCAAAGCTCATCCAACTTTTCAGTGGTTGCATAGGGAATCATCATCATAGGAAGCTTTTGTGCGCCGACGAAGGGCGCAACTTCATTTCGCAGAACTGCGACGTGTATGCGCGGCGTTCTTTGCGGTGGCACCACATTCAGTTGCACGTCTTTGCAGTTATAAAATTTGCCGGCATGCGAAAATCTTTCGCCAGTCCAGGCTTTTTGCAAAATTGCCAAACTCTCGTCAAAGCGCTCTCGCTTGTCCTGGGGATCGAGGTTGAAACCTGCAAACTCGTGGGCCAGATATCCGGATCCGACGCCCAGCTCCAAACGACCATTCGACAGAATGTCGACCATTGCCAGATCCTCGGCGACACGCAAAGGGTTATCGAACGGCAACACTACAACCGCGCATCCGAGTTTTATACGCTTTGTTCTTTGCGCTGCTGCCGCCATCCATATAGCAGGACGAGGAATCGCTCCGTACTCATGAAAGTGATGTTCGGCGATCCAGAATGAATCAAAACCAAGAGCCTCTGCGGCTTCTACCTGCTCGAGCAATTCCTCATAGAAAGTGCCGACGTCGCGCTTCAGCTCTTTTGGATAGTGATCGACAACCGAAAAAATACCGAATTTCAATGCGGACTCTCGTTCATTTTGGGGTGACATGATGATACAAGATAATCTCTCTGACTGACGCTGGGCGGAGTTTGTAAAGCGAAGGGGCGACTGCTGTTGGCGCCGCCCCTTCTTCCCCTAAAAAATTTGCAGACCCCAAAAAGCGCTTGAGTTTCGGATCGTTAAATCCGAAACCCCAGCTTCCCCTTCACACATTGTCGAACGCGTTGTCTCTTGCGTTCTGTACTCATAATAGGAAGACCTTGTTGCAGTTTTGTTGCAGCAAAATTTTCGAGCAGAGCAATTTATGCCGGTTTTCAAGCGGCGCAAAAATGCCCACAGGATGGACTTTTCCTTCATCAGGTTAAAATCTGGGCGCTTTACATTCTGAGAAGTTCAGGCTCAGTAGTTCATATCAATTTTGATCTTTGTGCCTACGGCTGGGCAGGCAAATTCTTCCCAGGCTGAGCCGCCACGTTTGAACAATTCCCAGAAACGTCTTTCGTGACCGGAGCTGCCTGGGGCAAAAGCCAGGTCACCTTCCATCACATTAAAACTGCCGGCAGCTACAGTCGCAGCGCGAATTATCGAGCCGATTGTAATTTTGATACGCTGCCCATCCTTCAGCTCTGCCAGCAAAGGATGACCTTCTCGATATGTCGTCTTCATATTGCCAAACGAATCTTTGTAGCCAATCACTTCTTTTGGCTCTTCCGGTATGACTTTCTGCGGATCTAATTTGTGGACCAGGAAGGAGAAATCCGACTTGACTGCTTGAGCGATAATGCGAGGGAAAAAGTCTCTTGAGCGAAACTGGCTGCCGAATTCCTCAGCATCCGTGCTCCACAATTCGAGAATTTCATCCCGTATGAACGACATCGAATACCCACTGTTGACCGCGATTACATGTACGCCATTTTTCAGACTCGCATACAATAATCCTTCGCCTTCGTTGTCCTGCCTTGCTTCTTTGACATCCTTGCGCGGCGCACAATTAGCAAAAATCGTAAGGCTTTCCGGTTTCAGCCCGGTCTTTGCGCAGCTCAGTTGTCCGACAATGAAGCCCGTGCTGACGGTGTCGAATGAATTGACCGCAGTCATATGCAGTGGGACATCTTCTGTCAATTTGGCCTTGAACGCGGAATATACTTCTGCCCAAGCCAGGTCGCCGGGAGCGTAATCGCAGATGACATGCAGGTAGCTGGTCATAGATTCCTCTGAAATCCTAATTTTTGGAGCCGCTGGTAAATGGTGGCTGTGGTCCCATTGCTGGGCGCCATAAAGAGTATAGATGAAAGTTCAGAGGGCAGCGTTATTGTGTTGGTTGGTTCTCAAGAAGGCTTGCTGGCCAGCGTCTTGCTGATTTTTTCCTTTCAGAGCAGTCGCCCCTTCTACTTGTTATTATTTGATTTCGGAATTTGCCAAAAACTCCAGCTCAACAACCGAGCGCAATCCAAAAACTCTAAGCCTCAGCGGTAGGAATTACAGCTTGCGAAATTTATTGAATGCTGTCTGGTCATTCCCGCTGACTCGCTTGTTCGTGTTTTTGTCCGTTTTATTTTTCGTTATCATTGTCGGCGAATCGCTTCTCCTGTCGCAGCTAGGCAAGCCAAGTAGCTTGGCTCCGCTTTTGATTTTTCTGCTTACGGAAGTCTGGCATTTAGTCATCAGCTTTGTTCTGCTGGCATTGTTCGTAAAGAAAATCGAGCGTGCCAACCTGGCCGATTATGGTATCAGTTCCAAGAACTTTCTGTCCGAGCTGCTGATGGGCTCGGCTTGTGGTGCTCTGCTCGTAACAGGCGTCGTTGCCGTAATGTTTTTGATGGGGATTTACAAACCAATTTCACATGCTGGCGGCTCCGACTTGCTTATGGCTGCAGGGTGTTTGTTATTTGCAGCGGCAACTGAAGAACTGATTTTTCGCTCTTATGCATTCAATGTCCTTGAAAAACACTGGGGTACTATTGCTGCAGTGATCGTCTCTTCGACTGCGTTCGGTTTTGCTCATATGCTGAACGATGTTGGTGGCTCGCCGGTGGCGGACAAGATTCTCTTTTGCACTTTTCTGGCTCTGGAAGCCGGTCTTTCTCTGGCTGCCTGCTATGTTTTCACCCGTCGTTTATGGATGCCTATAGGCGCGCACTGGATGTGGAATTTCTTTGAAGGACCAGTATTTGGTACGCATGTGTCCGGCGCAGACTTTGGAAAGAGTTTGATTTCTGCTTCAATAGATGGGCCGCTGCTGCTTACCGGTGGAAAATTTGGTCCGGAAGGCAGTCTTATTTGTGTCGTTCTGGGCACCATAAGCGGTGGCGTTTTGCTGTACCTTGCCGCTAAGCGGAATAATCTTATCTCTTATGCTGATGCGCAAAATAGATTGGTCAGCAAAGCGGAAACGTCCAGTAAGGGAAATATATGACTGAAATTTCTGGTGACGAAAAAGATTTGAAAACCTCTGAAACCTTTGTCGAAATCGGCGGGGTGTCGCTCAAGGTAAGAAGACTGGAGGTGGATTCTGCTCGAGCGACAATTGTTTTTCTTCATGACTCGCTTGGTTGTATTCCCGTTTGGCGAGACTTTCCCGAAAAGCTTTGCGCTGCTACTCGTTGTAACGGCATCATCTATGACCGCCAGGGATATGGCGGGTCTGGTCCTTTTACGCAGAAGCGCGATTTGCATTATCTCGAGCGCGAGGCTGATGTTCTGGCTGTATTGATGAATCAGCTAGCCATAGAAAAGGCTATTCTTTTCGGGCACAGCGACGGAGGTTCTATTGCCTTGCTTGCTGCTGCAAAAAGAGCGGATCTGATATCCGGCCTAATTACCGAAGGTGCTCATGTCTTTGTCGAAGAGATAACCCTAGACGGTATCAGGCAGGCGCAAAAGCTTTTCAGACAAACAGATCTCAGGCAGCGCATCACTAAGTATCACGGTGACAATACGGACGGTGTAATTAGCGCCTGGATTGACACATGGCTGTCGCCCGAATTTCACGACTTCAACATGGAACACTTTTTGCCTTCAATAAAGTGCCCGGTGCTTGTTTTGCAGGGCGAAGCCGATGAGTATGGCTCTGAGGCGCAGGTTGATGCGATCGTGAATCAGGTGGGCGGCACTTCCCACAAAGATATGGTCAAATATGCTCGGCACACGCCGCACAAAGAAGCGCCCGAGTACACGCTGCGCGTAACAGCGAATTTTGTCGCCAGTTTGAATTCCGTAGTAAACCCTTAGACTGTCTCATCATCAGCTTGTTTGTAACTTGGAACCGTCTGGTCTGGTGACCAACTCAACTCTGTTGCGTCTCTCCAAGCAGTTTTCTCAGCCTTGCCGACAGGTCTTTCAAATGAAAGGGCTTCAGCAGGTAGTCGTTGGCACCAGCCTCGAAGCCTGCCTGCTTGTCTTTCGCCTGGTCTCTTCCAGAGAGCATCAGTATGGGCGTAGTGCCACCGTCCGACCTGAATTTCTTGCAGATATCTATTCCGTCCATGCCCGGCAAATGTCCGTCCAGAACAACTACATCGTAAGTTTCGAATTGCAAGTGCTCACATGCTTCTGGTCCGGTATAGACCGCGTCCACGATAAATTTTTCAAATTCCAACCACTGCCGTATCTGATCGGACAGGAATTGGTCGTCTTCTGCAATTAGAATTCTAGCCATTTTGGCTCCTCTGAAGTGCTAGCCTTCGCTTATGATTCGCCTTCTTCCTTGTTCTTTGGCAATGTAGAGGCGTTCATCGGCTTTTTTGATCAACGCTTCAATTTGAGTTCCATCTTGCGGAAAACTCACAAGACCAGCAGAGAAGCTGACGAAAAACTCCTCTTTGTGGTCACCTTCGAAAGGAATAGTCACCAATTCGTCGAGTACTCGATTGAGAGCTCCTTTCATAGTTTCTTTCCCTTCATGTCGAAATGCCATTATGAATTCTTCGCCGCCCCACCTGCCACGTAAGTCTTCAACGCGAAAACGGCGCCTGAGCAAGTTTCCGAAATGTGCAAGCACACGGTCTCCCGCCATGTGTCCATATGTGTCGTTTACCTTCTTGAAGTGATCCACGTCCATAAGGCATAGGCTGAATTCCAGCTTGTGACGCTCCGCCTCTGAATGCAGAGCTGTCAGTGCTTCGACAAAGGCACGCCGCAGAAGAAGCCCCGTCAGAATGTCGCGGTCTGCACGCTCTTTCATGAGCCGCATGCGGTCGAGACGCACTCTGACGCGCGCCAGCAATTCTACTGTTGCCACAGGCTTGGGCAGGTAATCATCTGCGCCTGCATCAAATGCTGCCAGGCGTGAATCAAGACCCGACTGTGCGGTGAGAAAAACAATCGGCAAATCCTGCCAGCGTGCCTGGGCTCGAATCTTCCTGCAAACATCGTGACCGCTGGTATTGGGCATCATCACGTCGAGCAGAAGCAGGTCGGGCGAGAAGTCTTCCAGCACTGTCAGCGCCTGATCCGGCTCATTGACTGATTTGACGAGCATGCCCTCTTTTCCGAGCGCAGATTCGATAATCTTCGTGAAGTCCTCGTCGTCATCGACTATGAGAATTCTCGGTCGTCCTCGCAAAGCAATCAAATATTCGATCGCCTGCACCATATCCTGCTCGTTTACCGGCTTTTTCAGATATTTGGACGCTCCGGCATGCATTCCTTCGGTGCGGCGTCCCACGATTTCTTCCGTGTGTATGAAAGCGAGCGGCAAAGTCTCCAGCCCCGGAATTCCTCTCAGCTTGAGAGCCAGTTGGAAGGATGCGTCGGAATGCATATCGGACTGGTCGATTATCGCCGCGTCCAGTGTTGTTGATTTTGCTTTTTCGATTGCATCTCTCGAGTCTTGCGAGAAAATCAGGCGTACTGCAGCTTTCTGAGCGAGTTTTCTTGCCTCTTTCTCATTGTATGTTCCGACCAGCAGTACGTTTGCCATGGACGTGTCTTCGTCCGAGTGACCTTCCCCTTTTGATTGCGGCGCGGGCGGCAGCTCATCTGGGAAGTCCTGCTTTACGTTCTCGTGCAGAACCGCGACCAGTCTCAGTATGGTCTCTCTTGTGTTTTTGTCGAGCGTCTTCTTTTCGTCGATTACTTCATTGATCAGCTGCTCGATTTTTGCTGCCGTTTCGCCCAAATGATGAAATCCGCAAGAGCTTGCCGTGCCTTTCAGGTTATGTGAAAGGCGCCTTACCTCCTTTAGCTTCTCATCGTCATCCGGATTGGCCATCGATTGTTCAACAACGTCGTTCATCGTTTTCAGCCGGCCGGGCAATATTGATGCAAAACGTGTCTTCAACTGCATGAAAGTCTCGGTGTCTGCGCCTTCGTTGACCTCGCTTGTAGTTTTAGCCTTCAACTCGCCGTCAATCTGGGCGCCGAAAAGCAGTGGCTTGAGCGGTCGATGCACGACCAGTGCGACACCAAAATCCTTCGTCAATTGCTGATAAAGATCGGTTTCTTTCCACTTGCTGGAGATGAAAACGACCTTTGTATCGCGGTTCACCTGTCTGAGTTTGATAATCCAGCCAACGCCATCAATGTCGGAAAGCTGTTCACTGACGACAATCAGATCTGGTTTGTGCTTGGATAGCGAGTCCAGAGCTTCCCTGCCTGACTCGAAGTGCGATACCTCGTGCCCGCGACCCGTGAGCAGTGATTTGACGAGGGCAGTCAGCTGCTGGTCGTTATCGACGAGAAGGATGGACGTTGCCATATAGACCCCAATTGCTTAGGGTCTCTTATACCACCGCACCTATGGCGAAAAACCTATTTCTGAGTGTCGAAGAAAATGCTGGAATAAGGCAGAGTGTCCAGATGCGGTTGCGCGAAAAGTGTGAATCCCAGAGCCGTCGCCAGAATCAGAATCGCCAAGAATTGAATGCGAATAGTCACATTGAGCGCCAGGATTTCGTTCTTCTGGTGCATCCAGTCCGAATAGTCGACGTCTATTCGCTCTTCAAAGGGATGGTTGGTATTCTGCATCAAACGGGACACCTGTGCATTATCGAGAGAGGATCTCATAGCTGTGATGTCTTCAGAATAGGACTTGATTGTGGCAAAGTTGTGGAACCGAAAAGCCTCACTCTGTCTTGAAACGGACAGGTGCAGCGGCTTTCAGAATAGCTGAAGCTCTACAGAATTTTGCTGAGAATGGAAATGCGAGCTAATTTCAGTGGTATCTCGCTACGTCGTGTCCAGAAGTCCGTGACCATTGGTGTCAGATTTATCGCCAGTGCGACCACGACAGGAAGGCACAGAACCGACCAGAATACTGAAAGGGCCACAAAGACGAGGGTGACCATCATGGTGAACTGCTCTATGGCATTGCCGGTATAGAACCAAGCTGCAAACAAGCTGAAAAACAAGGCGGCGCCAACAAAAAATCTGATGAGTAAATGGAATGAGTTGAACATCGGCTCCCATTTTTCCGAACCGACCGAAAGCAAGCGCAGTTTCGTATAGCCGCACGTGATTAAGGTCGGAATAGCTAAAAACCAGTATCCGTTCTCCAACATGAATGCGGCATAGCGCAGCAGCACAGCTAAGTCAGTCAACCCTTCACATGGATTGGAGCCCGCGCCGGCACCTTCTTGAAAGAAGTGAGGAATCTTCCAGGCGCCGAAACCTGCCTTTTCCAAGACCCATGAATTAGGAAGCGCTGTGGCTAAGAACGAAAAGAGCAATCCGACAGTTATGCCCACGGCAAAAGGGATTACATAGGGACGCATCGTAGCCCTCCAGTTTTACTACCAGCATACTGCCGGCGCTTCTGGATCGGAATAGAGTTTACCCTGTACTTAAATTGCTACTTCTCGTCCAACTCTAATGAAGCCGAGTTGATGCAATAGCGCTGACCGGTTGGTTTCGGTCCGTCTTCGAAGACGTGGCCCAAGTGCGCTCCGCACTGACTGCATGTCACTTCAGTGCGCTGCATCCCATAGCTTGTATCGCTGTGCTCTGCCACATTCTCTTTAGTCAGGGGCTGCCAGAAGCTGGGCCAACCGCTGCCCGAGTCATACTTTTCTTTAGAACTGAAGAGTTCTGCCCCGCAGCACGCGCATTTATAAACGCCTTCTTTGTGGCAGTTATAGTATTTGCCTGTGAAAGCGCGCTCAGTGCCTTTCTGCCTGGTGATTTGATACTGTTCCGGTGTCAGTTGAGCCTTCCACTCTTCTTCCGTTTTCTGGACTTTGTTTGCCATTGCCCCTCTTTTCTCCTTATCGCTTTCGTTTTGCGCAGGTCCTTCGCCTGGTGCGCAAGTCATGCCCTTCTTGAGTTTTGGCGCCTGCCCGCTTTGCACCGGCACTGCTTCGGCACAACCGGCAAAGATGAAAGACAGACATGCTAAAAGAATGATTTTTGTGGGTTTCATAGTTATTGAGCCTACCATTTTGACCAACCCACCACATTGATTGAAACCGAAATCTGTAAGAACTGCAAACAATCAGTGTAAAAACCTTTTGAGTGGGGAGATCATAACAGGGAAAAGAAGAGGCGATTGGCGTGAAAGCAAAGACTTCTAAATGGACCGTCATGTTCGCTTCTGTCCTAACTATTCTGACCGCTCACTTTGGTTTGTGTACGACACTCGGTACGCCAGATCCAGAGCTTGAGGCAGCCATTGGCACATACAACAAAAGTCAGTTTCGCGAAGCCCTGGCGAGTTTTTCTGCGCTCGCTCAAAAGAAAAGGAACGAACCTAGAATTCAGTACTATTTGGGACTTTGCTACTTTCAGCTGGGCGACAAGGTGCAGGCACGTAGGTTTCTTGAGTGGATATTTGACTCACCAGCGGATTCATGGACAAAAACTCAAGCCGCTCTTGCGCTCAATCGTCTAAATGGCATTAAGGAAATTACAAAACCTGCTGAACTTCCTGATACCGCACAACGTATGATCGTAAGTCGTGGTACTGATAGCAATGGAGTGATGATTGGCTTGCCTGTCGGCCAGATTTGTCCAGGGCAGGGAAAGCTCAGAACGACAGGCTATTGCGTGTACACGCCGAAAGACTACGATGGACGTGAAAAACTGCCTTGGATACTGGCTCTTTCCCCATCAGGCAGGTCTGATGATTGGGAGCTATTGCAGGAGTCTTGCGACAAGCATCACTGGGCGCTGGTAATGTCTCAGAACTCGAATTGCTCGATTCCTTGGAGTGAGCTAGAACCTCATCTGAGAGATACCATCGAGAGCGCGCCAAATCGTTTCCCGCTGGATCCCGGAGGTCTTTGCCTGGCTGGCTTTTCTGGAGGCGGATCTTTAGCCTATCGCTTGGCCTCGGTCAGGAAGGATGTGCGCAAAGTGATTGTTGTGAATGCTTGTATTAAAGACAAGGAAATAGCTCGATCAAGTTTGTGTAAAGGAAAGTCGGTGGTTTTGATCGGGGGCTCTATGGACTCTAATTCTTCCTTGATGAGGAGCGACAAGCTGTTGCTCGATAAATGCGGATGGAAGACGAAATGGGTTGGCTTTCAGGGTGGGCATCAGTTCGCTCCGGCTGGCGCCTACGAAGAAGCCATCGAATGGTTGAACACTAACTGATCGTATTCAAAAATTTGCGGAATTTATACCCGCAACACGGCGGCGCCTGTGAACTTGCCGGCGCGCAGGTCGTCGAGAGCCTCATTGGCGCGGCTGAGCGGATATACGGTCACGGAGCAGTTGATGTTGATTTCGGCGGCTCGGGCGAAAAACTCGATCGCGTCGCTGCGGGTGAGGTTGGTAACTGACTTGATCGAACGCTCTTGCCAGAGAATATCGTATGGCATAGCCGGAAGTTCGGACATGTGAATGCCGCCCAGGATCAATTTCCCGGCTTTATCTAGATTTGATAACGCGTGCGGAACGAGTTTGCCGACGGGAGCAAATATGATCGCTGCGTCGAGCTTTTCGGGAGAGGGACCGTCTGAGTCTCCTGCCCACTTGCAGCCGAGATTCATCGCCAGGCTCCGTGCATCGTTGTCTTGAGGGCGTACGAAAGCGTAGAGTTCTTTTCCATCGTGATGGGCGACCTGGGCGATTATGTGGGCTGCCGCACCAAATCCATAAATGCCGATACGCCTGGAGTCGCCGCACATTTTGTAGGCCCGATAGCCGATTAGCCCTGCGCATAAAAGAGGCGCCGCTTTGGCGTCGTCATAGTTCTGCGGCAGCTTGAAGCAAAAACGAGCATCAGCCAGGCAATATTCGGCATAGCCGCCGTCTACCGTATAGCCGGTAAACTTCGCCTCGTCGCAAAGGTTTTCTCGCCCGGAAATGCACCACCGGCAGTGCCCGCATGTCCAGCCCAGCCATGGAATACCGACCCTGTCTCCGACCGCAAATCCCTGCACTTTATCGCCGATTGAGTTCACCGTGCCGACAATTTCGTGACCGAGAATGAGCGGCAGTTTTGGTTCTTGCAATTCATCGTCGATAATGTGCAGGTCGGTTCGGCACACTCCGCAATGGGTGACTTTGACCAGGACGTGCCCACTGCGAATTTCAGGGACATCACGGTCCGCCAGCGAAAGCGGACCGCCCCGTGAATCTAGAACCATTGCTTTCATCAGGGTTTAATTCCTGTGGAGCTAACTTCTTCTATCTACCCGATTCTAGTTTTCGTTTTCCTTTAATGCTCGCTTTGATCTTTTTGCGGATAATCGCCGAGCTTGACGCTAGCCGCTGTAAGCGCGCCATTTCTCAGAACAAGGAAATCCACTATTTCGTCGACTTTGTGCGAGCGGATTTGCTTTTGTACTTCCTTAGACGTCATAACGGCTTTTCCGTCGACTTTCTCAATTACATCGCCCGCGGTCAACCCTGCCCGCGCGGCTGGTCCTTCCGGCTCAACCTTGGCTATGAGAACGCCCTTAGTGTTATCCGGCACGCCGACTGCATGAGCGATTTTCTCATTCATGTCCTGCATGTAGATGCCCACGTATGGACGTTTGATAGTGCCGCCCTTAACGAGCTGGTCAACCACCTCTTTGGCAATGTCGATTGGAATGGCAAAGCCTATATTCTGCCCGTCGCCACGAATAGCGGTGTTCAGACCGATGACCTCGCCTCTTATATTGAGCAGCGGTCCGCCGGAATTGCCCGGGTTGATAGCCGCATCGGTTTGAATGAAATCGACACTGTTGATGTCGCTGAGTGAGCGACCCAGGGCGCTGATGATACCCATGGTTACTGAGTGGTCGAGTCCGAGCGGGCTGCCTATGGCTATCGCCCAATCTCCCGGGCGCAGATTCTTGCTCGTGCCAATTTGTGCGATCGGCAGACCTGTCGCATCGATTTTCACTAGTGCCAGGTCTGTAAAGCTGTCGCGACCGACAACTTTGCCCTGGAATTCTCGTTTGTCATTGAGTGTGACTTTGATTTCGTCTGCTTGCCCGACTACGTGGTTGTTAGTCAGAATGTAGCCGTCCTGTCTAATGATTACGCCTGAGCCGGAGCCATGCTGCTGGAACTTCCGCGGCGCGCCATTTTGGTCCATTCCGTTGCCGAAAAAGAACTGAAACGGCGAATTGAAGCCGACGTTCGGCACCTGAATATTCTTGCTTATGTCAATATTGACGACGCTTTCACTGGCTTTGCTTGCCATATCGGCAATTGTGTTTTCGGCCAAAGAAAGAAATGCGCCGGTTGGCGCCTGGGATTGCGCGATGGGTGCGTGTGCACTTGGCGTGGGAAGCCCCGACGGCGTCGGCCAAAACTGATGACCTGCAAAAAACGCCGCGCTCAAAGCTATTCCGATCGCGATACCACCTGCAAGCACTGGCATTGACGATTTTCTGGCTTCTTTGGTCGCTGGGGACGACGTTGTTTGTACCATCTCTCTACCTCTTATCTGATTCCGCGCGGCAAAATGCCGGTCTCTACCTTGGTGGGGCTTATTTCAGTTTATGTATTCAACTGGCAGTAGTCGTCGAAAACTCACTTTTCGTTAATCTAGCCTGATTGAGTCTGGTTTTTGCACTCTGAATACATGTTTGTAAACATCAAATCTTCACTGCGATAACCACTCACAGTTCGGTATGTCTTCCCGGGGCTCTGTCTGGAAAGGTTGAATAGCTGGGCGTTTGCAGGCTTAAAATCAGCTCAGGTGCATAACCTTAAACGCAATTTCTCCGCAAAAGCCCGAAAGTGCTTTTCCTTTCATTTGTCCTTAACCGTTCCATAACCCCATAAGACGAGAATTGCCTTCTGCAGTTCCTAAGGGGCCAGGTACAACCTGAACCTCAGGCACCAGGTGACACTTTGTTCGGAGGAATCTCATTATGAGCGCAAGCTCTGGGATATTGCTAATTGACATGCTGGTCAGACCGTTTTTCAAAATCGGGATGAAATTCCCCATTGTTTTGCTCATTATGCTTTCGGTCTTTTATGGCTATATCGCGTATTTCGCGCTCAGATCCTCATACGGTCAAATGGTTGATTAGCCTGACCGCATCCAGATAGCTCTTGCACTCAACCCAATCATTAGTGTCCCGTGCTTAGCGGGATGAAACGCCGGGCACATCGTCTTACGAATCTCCGTCAATTCAGGCACCGAAGTCCAAATGGCTCGGGAAGTGCTGGAAAATGGAGCGGTATTTCGAGGTGCCCGACTTGTTTATTTCAGTGGCAAAAAGAATCACCCTGGCGGGGGCGTTTTTTTCGGCGATGTTCGTGGTCAATCACATGGCTGCGGCAGAAACCTCTTCTTCAAAAGATGAGCTCAGTATTGCTGAAGCAAAGCAATATATGCTCTCTTTGATCAATAGAGACCGCAAGTCTCAGGGTTTGCGTGAGGTCACCTGGGATGAAACTGCTGAGCGCGCAGGCAACTCACATTCTGATGAGATGGCAAAACTCGGTTATCTCAGTCATTGGAATACTGCCGGCAAAAAGCCTGATCAACGCTACTGCGAAGCTGGTGGCACAGGGTTTGTTATGGAAAATGGGCACATCGAATTTTCCGGTTTTCCTGGTGATGGGGCTGGAACAAATACCGAATTCAAAGTTGACCCTAATGCCACCATATCTAAGCGCGACCTAGACGACATTGAAGCCGGTTTTTTCAACGAACAACCGCCAAATGATGGGCATCGACTTAATATTCTCGACCCGGATCACACCAAAGTTGGTGTCGGAATTTCCGTCGCAAAGAAGGGTGATTCTTTCCGTATCGCTTGTGCGCAAGAATTCATCCACAGCTACGGAAAAATCGAAGCAAGTCCAAGCGCAATAAAAATTGGTGAGAGCTTCACAGTGAAGGGCAGCCTGGATCCTGGCCTCAGGCTATCTTCCCTCGATTTGTTTTTTGAAGGACTGCCCCAGCCAATGTCGCTCAAGCAGCTTGATGAAACGCACGGATATGGGCCACCGCAGCTCAGGGTAAATACTTATTTCCCCAATTCATCAGCTGCTCAAGGACATTTGAGTATGTCCGAAAGCGGAGGACGGCAAGAGTTTACCTGCCGCTTTGATACTGATCCTGCCACCTGGAAGCCGGGTCTTTACTATGTGTATATTTGGACGAAAACACCAGACCCTAACCGCATTAAGCCTCTTTGCGTCGCATCTAAGACCATAGAAGTTCGCTAATATGTACTCTCCGGCAGAGTGGAATAGGGTGTGACAGTAAAGCGAAAAATTTTAGTCGCGGTTTTTGCCGTCATACTTATTGCTCTGGCTGGCGCCGGTGCTTATTTGTTTCTGAAACAGCGTGACATCGCCTGGCAAAAGACCAGCGAGTCAGGGCTGAAGGCAAGAGAGCTTTGTCATTTTGCAGAGGCGGAAAAGGAACTTCAAGTCGCTTGTCTAAATGCTGAGCATTTCGAGCTCAGTGATGAAAGGCGCTATTCGAGTAATCTTGCGCTAGCAGAGTTGTATTTGGCGATCGGTGACTTTGCTAAAGCCGACGCTTACATTGACAAAGCGCGCGTCTCCGCTGAAATTCAAAACAATGTTCAGAACAAGTTGAAGGTGCTAGGTCTTCGTGCCGAGGCATTTAGTCGCGAAGCGAAGTTTGATGACTGTAGAATCGCATACGAAGAAATGGCTGAATTAGCCAAGAAGACCAAGGAAACGACTTTCGAAATTGATGCGCTTTTCGGGTTGGCTAATTTAAACATCTTGTTTTTGAAGCGACTGGCGGCCGAAGAAATTGTGGAGCAAATAGATGCCCTCAGCATGCAGCTGGATGAGAAAACGGAGTACGGAATTCTTCTTTCTGTTTATTCCGCTGCATTAGCGGAGCAGAAAGGGCGCTACAAGACAGTCCTTATGCTTCTGGAAGATGCCACTAACGTGGTTGAGCACAGAGAGCGCCCATCTTCGTCTCTTGAGCTTCTGCTCTACAACAGAACCGCGGCTCATTACGTTTTGGCACGCAATTACGTGCGTGCAAATTACATTGCAAAACGCGTTCTGGAAAACAGTGATAAAGATTTCGACTCTTATTTGGCTGGTTATTCACTGGAGGCTCTGAGAACCTTAGCCTCTGCGCATCTGGAGCTAAACGATGAAAGACGCGCTCGTCACTTCATCGATAGAGAGATAGATGAAGTAGGAAGGCGCCTTTCACCTGCTCATCCGTACTACGGAGTGGCTCTGCAACACAGGGCTTTGGTGGAAGGTCGCGAGGGCAAGGTGGATGAATCCAGGCAGGATTTTAAAGCTGCACAAGACATATTTGTCAAAGTCTTTGGAGAGAAGAACAGATTTTCTGCAGATACTTTGAGCGATATGGCAAAACTGGAGTCAGAAAAAAACAATCTGGATTCTGCAGCGAACCTTTGCAGGCAATCGCTGTCTATGTACAAACAATTACTTCCTTATGATCACCCATCTTCGCTTAAGGTGACTCTTTTACTCTCGCAGATCTACAAGAGGCAAGGTAAAGACGTGATGGCCAACGCTCTGGAGCGAGAAGCTGGTCAAGGAATCAGCGCTTCCGAAGGAAAGTAGGACGCTCAGCGCCGAATCTATTGTGTGCCAGCCTGTCCGTCCGGTGCGCCGCCAGGCATATTTCCCGGTGCTCCTGGCGGAAAGCTGCCTGGTCCGCCACCGGCAAAGTTGCCCGCTGAGCCTCCAGGCATTCCGCCTGATTGAGGACCGCCGGGGTTGCCGCCGCCTCTTCTTCTGTGATGCCCGCCGCCCATTTTGCCCAGCGCTTCTCGCATCTGACTTCTTTCCGATTCATCGATTTTGCCGTCGTGATTGCTGTCGAAGCGCTCTTTCATCATCTGGCGTCTGGCCTGGCGTTGTTCGTCGGACATGCCGCCCATGCCGCCTCTGCCGCCCATGCGACCGCTCATTGCTCGGCCTTGTGGACCACCCATGCCGGGGGCGCCATCGGCACCGCCCATTCCGCGCGACCCTGTGCCTCCGCCATTTAGACCCATCTGCTTCATCTTCTCTTCTCTAGCTGCCCGCATTTTTGCGCGTTCCGAATCGTCTAAAGTGCCATCGTGGTTGGCGTCGAAGTGTTGCAGCATGCGCTGGTGCCTTTTCTCTCGCATCTCGTCCATGTCTTGCCCGCCACCAAATCGGCCTCGTCCTCTGCCGCCCAACTCCGGAGCCGACTGAGGCATTGAAGCATTGCCGGGAGCGCTTGTATCAGTCGGAGCGCCTTGCGCATTGGACGCGCCAGGAAGTGCTGACGACAATATGATCGAGGCGGCCAGGGCGAAGGCGAATTTGGTTTTCATAAAGTACCTATAGGCTTGCAGAGTAAACGGCAGACGTTTTCCGACTATGCACGTCGCAGATAATAATTGCAACAGCTGGAATTCCGGCATCATATTATTAAGGACGTAGTTTCCCGGAAAAAAGTTCAAAGCAAAAGGAAGTTTTCAGAGAAAACTTCTACTTATTAATGCACCAGCTTTATGCAATGGCTTAATGGGCGAGTGTTCAGCTCCAGGCGCGAGAGTTTTCGCTAATTGCGAGTTTAGCCAGGTGCGAATGCATATCCTCAGCCGAATGAAAGCGCTGGCGAGGTTCTCTTTCTATCGCTCTGTATATGGCTTTTTCTAATGAGTCTGGGATCTTCAGACTTTTCGCCAGCGCGTCGGGTTTATCTTTGACATGGCGGATCATCGTGTGAAATTCATGCTGCCCAGCAAATGGTGGTTTTCCGCTCAAACACTCAAACATGATGCAGCCAAGTGCATAGAGATCAGAAAGAGCGGAGGTCTTCTGCTCAATTAGATATTCCGGGCTCAGATAGGCTGGGTCACC
>CAZBOX010000122.1:0-16509 GCA_964493595.1 uncultured Candidatus Obscuribacterales bacterium
CCATGAACTTCTGCGCCAGGATCTGGCGAAGATGCTCAACGAACTGACTCCTCGCGAGCGCGATGTGCTCCGCCTGCGTTTCGGTCTCGATGACGGCAGACAACGGACTCTGGAAGAAGTCGGACAATTGTTTGCAGTAACCCGCGAACGTGTCAGACAGATTGAATTCAAGGCACTCAGAAAACTGAGACAGCCAGGTCGCTCCTCGAGACTGAGAGAGTACCTCTAAAAAGAAACCGAGGCGCCCGAGCTCAAAGAGCTCGGGCGCACTCAACTTATAGACCCAAAAGGACTAAGGGGGACAGGATTGTGAGCTATTCTGACGACTACGCAACGACATCAACTACAAATGATGCACAAGATGCGATCGCTGACTCGCCAGTGACGACAGAACGTGTCGTCGATACACAATCAGGCTTCCTAGTTGTCATTAAAAGATTGGAAGCTCGCCTGGCGTTGTCTGTAAAGCGCCGCATTGGCACTCCTCCGTCCAGTTCAATTCTTCTAACCCAGGACGAATCGTTGAAGCTGGCTCGCATTCTGTCCGATGGACAGAGCGAACAGCCTGAAAACGGCAATGGCAATGGTCGCAAGAGCAGCTTCGCCCGCGACATCGACAACTGGATCAATACTCTGTCATCCAAGCCGGAAGCAAAAACCGAACCAGTCAGTTCGGCAGGCGAGCTTGATGCCTACAATCAATTAGATCAGTACGAATCCGCAGACAGCGGTCTGGAACCTTCTCCATCATCCCGCTGGGACAAGTTCATGATGGACGAGCCCACTCCAGAAGCTCGGCGGGCAGCAAGAAAGCAGCGCAAAAGCGGAAAGAAGATCACCATTCCGCCAGGCGCCAAGAAGCTGGCCATGGGCTTAGTCGCAACAGTTGTGGTTGTCGGTATTGGAGGCGCGGTTTTCTCAGCCTTCAAGCCATCCGAGAAAAATGCGCCGAAGCCGGATGTGCTTGCAGCAGCGCCTCTTTCAGATGCCAAAGTAGACAAATTTGCCCGCTCGTTCGTGTCCAACATGCTCGACTTCGGACCAACGACGTATCGGATGTCGCAGATTCAGGCGATGTCGGTAATGAATCCTGAATTGCTGGACAACTACTGGCAAGAAACGAATTTCCCGCTGACCAAAAAGCAACTGTCAGGACTGCCGCAAAATCAGACTGTCCTCATCACGAAGGTGACGCAAGAGCGCCTCAACGAGACGACAAAAGATGTCGACATATTTGCTGAGCTTGTCAGCGCCGACAACAAAATGAGCAGCCCGGTTCACTTGAAACTGAAAGTTGCTCAGACTGCAGAAAATGCATTGCAAGTCATCGAACAGAAAGATTTGACTGCAGGAACTCACGAGTAAACGCCGGATACGCAGGCAGCCTCTATCTCCTCAAGTCTTGAAACTGCTTTGCAGTTAATATCTGCTTGACTCTAATTCGAGTGCCGTAGGCCTCGCCCACTTTGCCCTGTCCTTCCAAGGCTTGAGCAAGACAATGCAGAACAGACATCATTGTCACTTCATCGCAGCCACTTTCTGCTTTTGCAAGCAGGAAGCCTTTGCATTGAATTTCTGCTTCGCTGAAGCGCCCATCTATCAGCGTTTCTTCAAATTTCTTTTCCTGAATGACCATAAGAGGGGCCTCGGATCTGTGGTGTCAGCCAGATCGAGTGCAAATCAACGCTAAATTGAATAGGTGGAGAACCTACAAAAACGTACTCATATACAGACTATCCACTTTCATCGTAACAGCCACATTGCCCACTGGAGCCGCGCAGAAAGGATGCAATCCTGCATTGCAGGACAGAGACAGCAATTGCTGGATAATTAAGATGTTCAGCCAACTCAACACATATCTACATGACATCAAACAACATGCTAAAAACCTATAGGAAATCAAGTCTTACACTGATAGCGGCAATGAGCTTGTTGCTTGCTACAGAGCCAAAAGCTGGCGCAGAGACACTTCTTTTGAAAAGCAATGAAGCAAAGAAAGTCACAGAGCATGTGACGTGCGGAATACGATTTTTCGGACTCAGCTATGTGAGTTTTGAAAATAACGACGAGAACAACAAAAACAATATCTCGGACTGGAAAAGAATTTCTGTCTGGGACCACGGAAAACTCGTGACGATCAGCGTTTCAGATGAAGAATGGCAAGAAACACGAGTCCGAACGACAAAGGGCTGCCTTCCAAGCAAGAGATTATCGAGCGCCAAATTCACTATCGAGATCAAAGCGCAGCCTAAGGCTGACGCATCGTACAAATCTATAAACGGAACAGAGGTCAAACTGGTTTCTCTTGTCCCATTCGCTAATTGAGTTGGGGGAGAAATTCGCGGCATTGACTATGGCTGAACATGCAAAATGGCGCTATCGCTTCGATCCGCTACCAACAGCCTGCAGGTTGGAGGAAGAGCCTTTCTTAGCTCTGCAATTGAGCTTTCCCTCCAACTGTCATTACTTATTTGCAGTCCCTGCAAGTTGCGAAATTTCGCCAATATTGGCAGGTCCTTCTCACTTACTGACGTGAAAGGCACAGATAGATAGACCAAATTGGGATGACCCAATAGATGCTTTACACCAGTGCCGTCTATTTTGGCGTTCTTCTGCAAGTGTAGAGTCTTCAAATTAGGAAATTTGGCGATGGTAATCAGGTCGTCATTCGTAAGCGAGCAGTTGTCTATAAACAAAGATTCGAGGGCTGGGCTTCCGTTCATTTCACGAACAACTTTTGCAGCCCCCTGAATGAACCCAACATCAAGCACCTCAAGATTCTTCAATTGAGGAAATTTGCAAAGAGCGTCAGGCGTGACCATAGTTCTGCCTACAAAAAGTCTTCTTAGCTTTTTGCATTTTTTTAGCTTAGACAAACCAAAGTCTGACAAATCTGTATCACTGGCTTCAAGTCCAATCAAGTCCGTCCAGTCGGAAATGTAGTAAAGCACATCGTCGGCGTTTTCTACCCAACTAAGGCGATTGCCGGTCATACCTACACGTAGCTCAGCTATATCATCAGAAGCAAACCAACGTAATACAGGGGCGGATACTAAACATGCTTTGTTACTCACGCGCATGCGAAGTTTTTCGTCAGCAGGAAACTCGACCGTTCCTTTGGCAGGTATCCTGCTGCCATTTCTGAGCAAAAAGTCACCAAGGTTAATTCCGTTCGGAAACCTGAACACGCGAATCAGTCTTGAACCTCGTCTCTCCAAATGAGAAATCCGCGGGTTTTCCACATTTACACCGAGGTTCTCCACATAAGCAGACGGAAGAGAATTTATAAAGACTTCGTCTAAACTCTTGTCACGCTGTGGTGCGCTGCTAGCTTGATTAGCAGGTGACTTGTCTTTCTCTTGCGATAAAGTAACGCTATACAAGACTAGACCTACCGTTAGCACCATAGATACACCTGCCAGTAATCTGCCACTGAAAACATGTGTTGCCTCTTCGCGCTTCGCTGGCTCCTGCTGAAAAGAGGCCCAGATCACCGCCAGCAGTATCATAGTCAAACCCGCAGACAGAATAGGGATGACGACTGTGCTCGGTACGAAACAGGCTGCAACAATGGACGCAACAGAGCAGAGCCCTGCCGCCAGCAGGTGAAAGGACAGCGATGATACGGTTTGCGAAGTGCTGTCACGCGATACAGACGACTGAAACTGCATGCGTGATACTACTTCGCTCATCCTTTGACTGATCATAAGACAAGCTAGGATGCCTGCCGTCAGAGGCAACAGAAGAAAGAGACGCATCCAAGATGACAGAACTATCTCACTGGGGAAAAATGTCATCAATCCGGACAGAAGCGACAAGCCCGACACAAGCAAATACGTCGCCCGAATGAGGTCAGGTCTGCGCACTTGAGCGGGCAGAGCAGACGGACTTGCTTGTCTATCGTCAATCAGCCCTCGTAACTCATTGGCCAAAATTTCAACACTGAAATATCGATCTGCCGGTTCCTTTTCCAGACATCGCTGAATAATCTCTTCCAACTTTTTGTTGCTGTTTGTCGACATCGTAGACTCGCAAATTCTCAATGGCGGCAGTTCAGCACTCAGGTGTTTGGCAATCAGTTGCACAGGATTGTGCCCTGCAAAAGGAGGTCTACCGGAAAGGCACTCATACATTACGCATCCAAGCGAATAAATATCAGAGCGTGAATCAAGCTCAAAGCCCAGGCATTGCTCTGGACTCATGTAGTGAGGGCTACCGAAAACTTCTCCGGTTTGAGTAAGATCCCTCGTTCCCCTATCGCTCAGCGAGCGAACCTTCGCGATGCCGAAATCCACTATTTTGACGGTTTTGCTTCCGCTCTCATTGACCGTCAAAATAATATTTCCGGGCTTAACGTCGCGGTGAATAATCCGATTTTGGTGTGCCTGTGTCAGGGCGGTGCAGACCTGCAAAAATATTTCAATCGCTTCGTGTGCTTCTATATAAGTGTTCTTTTTGAGAAACTGCTCGAGCGAATCACCTTCGACAAACTCCATAACAAGAAATGGAACACCGCTCGGCGATGTAGACCACGCAAAGGCTTTGACCAGATTTTCATGCGACAGATTTATTACAGCTGATGCTTCTTGCTCAAAGCGCAGCACCGCCTGTTCATCGTCTTTCAGGACGTCGTGCATTACTTTTATAGCGCAGGAGCGATTATCAGCAGTTCGTACAGCTCGATAGACACAGCCCATGCCACCTTTTCCGATTCGCTCCTGCACGGTGTAAGCATCACCTAGAAAAGGCAAATCAGATACATCGCCGCCAAATTCTTCTTTCTGGGCAAGTTGCTTGCCGTTGGTCACTCTGTCGGTCAGACCACACTGGCAGACAGACTCTTGAAAGAGCCAGCCGGTCAGAGAACCAATATTCGGTTGACTAAGTGATTTGCCACAATTCTTGCAAATCCCCGGAGATACCTTGCCAGCTTTTGGAGCGCTGTTCATGTCTTCCAAACCGATTGTACGATCAGAGACATACCCTTAATTAGGACAATTCAGTCGAAATCCGCGGGGAATCCAGAGCAAGTATGAGCATGATACTGCAGGCAATATCATGCTTGTAGGCAATAGTTCCTCTGCTTAACCGCCTTGCAAAAGCTTCGCCCAATCCCGAGCAACGCCGGCCGTACTTTCGCGCAATGCACGCATCGCCTCTGCTCGTTTCATAATCGGCATAACAGCGTCCATACCGCCTGAGCGCATTGCAGTCATACCTTCCTGCTGCAAACCGACAATCTCCGCATCAATTGCATCCAGAACAGCAAGGAGTGAGAAAGTTATCGTTTCTGCAGGGCTCTGCACTGGTGCCGGAGCTCCACCAGGCATCGACTGTTCTTCCGCTTTCTCTACAACTGCATCGAATTTTAAAGGCTCCGTTTCGCTCACATCACCGCGAGGAACACGAATAAGCCGAGCAAATATTTTCTTGGAGAGAGCAGGCACCTGCGAATTTCTTAGCGGCTTTCCATCCACAGACCAGCCAGGTCCCTCATTAAACATCTGAATCGACAGTTCCACGAATGAACGAATGGCAGGGCGATTCTTCTCATCTTCGTATAGAAATTTCGGCGGGATGAACGAGAAACGGACTGATTTCGTGTCGCCTCTGACGCACATTCCCCATACACTGTTTTGCAAAAAGCCCTGATAAAGGTTGCTTGGATCTTTGATGCCGTCACCGGCCGGTCGGCGGCAAGTTACGACAAAAGCACGATTTTCTTCGGTCTGATTGTATTGATATGCATACCTGTTGAAATCGTCAAACAGGGTGTCCATCAACATAACCATACTGAGCTGGCAGAGAGGATCTTCCAGCGTTGCTGTGGCAGATGGCTTGGAATCAACATTTTCATTGACGTTTTGCAACCAGGCCATTGTCTGATCGCCTACGAAAGTCGTATTCAAAGAGGAAAGTATTCTTCGACTTAGATCTTCGGTTTGGCGCCTTCTGATCTGGTTGAAAACTTCGCCCTGTTCTTGACTCATACGCCCCCCTGAACACTTCGGTTCAAAACCGGCCGACAACCATTCCGTAGTTCCTACAATTTTTGTTCCTAGCAAAAACGGCAGAATATCCCTTGATTAGTGAAAAATTTCAGACGAATTTCAACCTTCGGCAATCACCCGAATGGGCTATCCGCACTCTGCAGAAACAGAAAAATTGGCGGTTTAGCTATTTTCTGAATTTCACCAATAGGTAACAAGCGACCCAGGCCAACATGGCGCCGAACATATCTACAGCCGTATCGGAAAGCGTGGCGCTGCGTCCAGGTACAAACGATTGATGCCACTCATCGAATAGAGCATTGGCAAGCGTAAAGACATAGGCAACTGCGGATAAGCGTGTATTTGACCAGAGGCTTGAAAAGGTGCTTTTGGAAATTGCATATCTAGAAAGAAGAAACAGAATTGCAAATTCAGTTATATGAGCAAGCTTGCGGACAGGAATATTGGCATCGTGCAAATAAGATTCCGTGATTGCGCCTGAATATGCTTGATGCGAGAAAAGAAAAATCACTAAAATCCAGACCGCCACTGCAGACCAGGCAAGTTTCGCTTTCGCATTTGTCTGTTTCGGCAATGACGTCATTTCTTAGCCGCCTTTGAGCGCAAGCCCTTTTTGGTCGGTCGTTTGGCAGAGGCTTCCGGTGAATTTCTTGCTCTAGACTTAGCATTGCTGCGTTTGCCTGAGACATGGGGATGATCGCTGACGAAGAAACGCCACAACTTCTCTTGCGCGACATTAATACCGATGCGCTCTGTAATACTTATATGCTTAGCACTATAGGCAGTACCAGATTCCAAATAAAGTTCTGAATTGGAGTCGAGCAAATCAATGCCGTTATGGTTTCTGTCGATGTTCCACTGCCTGCACAATTTACCGGGGCCTTCTGCTCCGGGGACGCCCAGCGCGCGTATGAGGATAGCTCCCGCGGTGCCTTCACTCTCGGTGACGACGTTCAAGCAAAAGTACATGCCATAAATGAAATAGACATACGCAAATCCGGGCGGGCCGAACATTACCTTGCATCGCTCTGTGATACCGCGATAGGCATGGCATGCCGGATCATCGGCTGTATAAGCTTCCACTTCCACAATCGGCGCCCTCAAAACTTCTCCTGAAGGCAACCTGCGCACAAGACAAACGCCGAGAAGTTCGGGCGCGACTTCGACTGTCGGCCGCGCAAAAAACTCTCTTGTCAGTCTGGTTCTAACTTCCACAGTTAGATAGTCTAACAAATTAAGGACATTCAGCGGCCGGAGCGCCGGCTTCCAGCCGGCTTCGAAAATTCATCTGGGAGTTTGTTCTAGAGATTCGGTGAGCCAAACGTTTAAGATATGCACTAAGCCGAGTGTTTAATAGATACACTCGGCTTAGTGTTTATTAGATGCACTCGGCTGAATGTTTATTAGATGCACTCAGCTGAATGTTTATTAGATGCACTCTGACGTTCTCCCAAAGTTCGGTCCGCTTGTTAGCTGACTGCTTGCAACTTACTGCCTATGGTTGCAGTTTGTCCAGCAAATTCTTTTTCCTCCTTCTTCCTGGCGAATTGTGCGGGCGTTAAATTGTCCAGTGCGCTGTGCGGCCGCACATTGTTGTAGTCGTGTTTCCAAACTTGAAGAATTCGATTCGCTTCGTCAAAGCTAGTGAACCAATGCTGGTTCAAACACTCATCACGAAAGCGTCCGTTGAATGACTCTACGAAGGCATTTTGTGTTGGTTTGCCTGGTTTGATGAAATGTAGGTTCACACCGGCATTGCACGCCCAAATGATCATGGACTTTGATGTGAATTCTGGCCCGTTGTCGCTGACAATTTCTTTCGGCAATCCTCGCGTGCTTCTGAGGCGCTCCAACACGTCGACGACTCGGGCCGAAGGAAATCCATACCCGAGCTCAATTGCAAGGCACTCACGCGTGCAGTCGTCAATGATATTCAAAATGCGAATTCTTCGACCATTGCTCAAAGTGTCATGCACGAAGTCCATTGACCATCGCTGATTCAGAGAGAGAGCTTCTTCCTTCGGAGCGATTCGACCCCAGAAGTACTTTCTTCTCCCGCGCCGTCGAACGGTGAGCCCTAATTCTCGATAGATTCTGTACACGCGCTTATGATTGACGCTGACACCTTCAGCACGCAGGAGTGCATGTATTCTCAAATAGCCAAATCTTGGTCTCTCAGCTGCAATGGTCTTGATACTGTCGATCAGCTCCAGGTCGTCTTGCCGTTTGCTTACATACCTGCACACAGAGCGGTGAAGCTGCACGACTTTACATGCCTGACGCTCGCTCAAACCTTGGAGCATGAGGAGTGTGGCAGCTTGCCGCTTCTGTGGCAGGGTCAGAACTTTTTTCTGAGCACTTCCTTAATTGCTTCGATTTCAATTGCCTGATTAGCAACGATGCGTTTCAGGCGAGCGTTTTCATCTTCGATCTCACGCATCTTTTTCACATCGGTAGCTTCCATTCCACCGAACTTTTTCTTCCAGTGGTAGAAGGTCTGGTTGCTTATGTTGTGCTTGCGACAAATTTCCTCAACGGTTGAACCGGCATCCTGCTCACGCAAAATTGCCGCCATCTGCTCCTCAGTGAATCGGGTTTTTCGCATCTCGTAATTCCTCGCTTTGCGAATAGTTTAGGGCACATATTCTGCTTTGCAAGGGACCGATTTCAGGGGAGAGCGTCAACTCGGCAGAATGTTTAATAGATGCACTCAGCTGAATGTTTATTAGATGCACTCGGCAGAATGTTTGTTAGATTCATTCAGCCTGCTGTGAGATGCCGCCAAGATGGCGGCGCTCCGGCCGAGGCTCATGTCGAAGCTCCGGGCGGCGCTCCGGGCGGCGCTCCGGGCGGCGCTCCGGCCACCACTTACCTCATTGCGCGAACAAATGTTTGCACACCGCGTCGAGCGAGATAGCCGCCGGCTCGATTCATCATTCGTGCACCAGCCATGCGCTGTTGCTGCTGGCGGCGTGTTCGCTTGTGAGCACTCTTCATTTCGTCGACATTACCCATCAGAGGCTGTGCTTTGGCGAGATCTTTGTTTACCTCTCCAGTGGCGGTGCGCTGATCTTCGTTCTTGTTATAGAACGGTCTGCCATAGTCGGTATATGCCACAACATCAAAATTCTGATAGTTCACAAACGGTCGCTGACTCATGCGATCGTGCATGATTTGATCCGTCGTCTTGAATGCACCCATCGGCGCTTTCATGCCCTTTTCGAGCACGACGGACGCCAGACGCGAATCGAGAATGCAGTCCGATGTCTGCAGGCGATTTTTTGCTTCGTATTTCTGGTCGAAGCCCTGCATACGGCTTCTCCTCTGCTCCTGCAGGGAGTGAGTACGAAAATGGTCTTGTTGCATCCGGCGGAAAATGTTGTCCTTTTCGGCACGAGAAAGCTGCCTGTCCGACCATACTTTGTAGAGGTCCTGCCCGAGCTTCAGCTCAGAGACCAGATCTTGCGGGTTCCAGTATCCGGGAAGGCAGGTCATGACAGTGCCGTCGGGTGCCAGAACGAAAGTCTGCAAGTTATGAGGTCCGGCACCATTGGTCGTGTTGACAGCATTGCCGTTAGGCATATGCACTCCTGACACACCTGCATAAGATGCGCCGGTGATGTCCTTGTAACCGACTACAAAATTGTCTTTGAGGTACGAGAAAGCTGGTTCCTGCGAGAGCGACACGGCTCTCAGCGAATTACCGGCACTTCAAGTGGCGCCGTCAATCTTGCCCAGAATGTGAATCCAAACAAGAAGCTTTCCGGTGCGCGCACTTTCCTGCAGGGCAGTCGGCAAATTTGTATGCCAATTAATACCAGTAGCTAGTTCACGAACTCGATAGGAGGCTTCATCGCCTTTGATTATTGGGATAGCGAAAGCCTGCGGTACCGCGAAAAGCGCCAACGCAGCCAGACTTAACAGTTTTCTATTCATCAACTGACTGGCTCCAGATGTAGAGGGGATACTTGCCCGTCAGGGGGACCTATCTTTGAATACGTAAGAAAGGACAAAAAAGTTCAAAATTTCGGCGACCCAAAAGATTAAATCTGGACTCCGATAATACATATGTACCCGATATAGCCCTGCTCGCGCAAATCCTCCTCACGTGAGGCTTTTCGACATTTAATAAGACAAGCTCGTTGCTGAAACCCCATCTAATGCCAGATTTCCTCATAAAAGGGACAATTAGGCGGTGGCAAAACAGCCACAAACGGCAAATCCAGACAAACGGGCGGAAACAAACGTGTGCGGAATCGTAGGCTACCTCAACCTTAACAACGAAAAGCTGGACGGCTCGAAAGAGCTTATAGGCGCTATGTGCCACTCGATCTTCCATCGAGGCCCTGATGAAGAGGGCTCGATTGTCATCGACTCAGCAGCACTTGGCATGACCCGGTTGAGCATCATCGACCTCTCCACTGGTCAGCAGCCGATTCCCAACACCGACGAAAGCGCCTGGATTGTTTTCAACGGCGAGATCTACAACTACAAAGAAATCCGGGAACACCTTCTGGCCAAGGGTCACAAGTTCAAGACATCGAGCGACACCGAATCGATTGTTCATCTTTATGAGGAGTACGGAGTCGACTGCTTGCAGCACCTGGAGGGCATGTTCGCCTTTGCCATCTGGGACAGGGCTAAGCAAAGACTGTTCATCGCGCGTGACCGAATGGGCGAAAAACCCCTCCACTGGGGAATTTTTGATGGTCAATTAATTTTCGGCTCGGAAATAAAAGGGCTGCTGGCTCACCCGAGCGTCAAGCGCGAACTCAATCCCGCAGCACTTATGAAGTATCTGGCACTCGAATATGTGCCGGCGCCCAATTCGATTTTCAAAGGCATCAATAAGTTGATGCCGGCTCACTACATGATTGTCGAGAATGGACAGGTATCGATCAAAAACTACTGGGATCCCAAGCCGCAGCCCTGCAAGCTCAATGAGAAGGAAGCATCAGAGCAATTAATGGAATTGTTGCGCCGCTCCATAGAGCTGCGACTGATTTCGGACGTTCCTCTGGGCATTTTTCTGTCCGGCGGCATTGATTCGTCCGGAATTGCAGCCATAGCCACAAAAATCACCGGACGCCCTATCAAGACCTTTTCTATTGGTTTTGCCGACCGCTCCTTTGATGAGTCAGAGCATGCTCTAGCGGTGTCAAAGCATATAGAAAGCGACCACAAAGTGGTCACTTTCAAGCCTGACCTGGCTTTCGAGACCATGTCCGAATTGTGGAATTACCTGGACGAGCCAATTGCCGACGCCTCTATCGTGCCGACATTCTTCCTCTCGAAGATGACCAAGCAAAATGTCACGGTAGCCCTGGCTGGCGAAGGCGGAGACGAGCTTTTCGGCGGTTATCCTACCTATCAAGCTCATCGCATGGCGGCAATCTGGAAGACGGTTCCAGGTCCCCTCAGGCGCAATCTGATCGAGCCCGCTCTTAGAAAATTGCCGGTCTCACTGAACAATCTCAGTTTCGACTTCAAAGTAAAGAGATTCATTTCCGCCGTAGATGAGCCGCCCATGCGGCGCCACCTGCGCTGGATGGGTTCAATTCCGGTAAAGGAGCACGCCGGACTGCTTAATCCGGAAATATATGCGATGGCGCGCGAGACCAACCTTTCCGACAATGAAGAAGAATTGTTCGATGCTCCTGGCTTCAATCGCATTCTCATGCCGACGTCGGCCGGCAAGGACGCTGCTGACGCGGCAATGCGCCTGGATATGAGCACTTATCTGCCGGACGATCTGCTGGTCAAATCAGACAGAGCGTCAATGGCCGCATCTCTCGAGGTACGCCTGCCTTTCCTCGCCTATCCGCTTGTGGAATTTGCCTTGTCGCTGCCCACTTCAATGAAATTGAGCCACACGAATACCAAGCTCTTGCTGAGAAAGACAGTGGCGCCGCTATTGCCGGAATATATACTGAAGCGACCCAAGAAAGGCTTCGGTATACCGGTTGGCAAATGGCTCAAAGCCGAGTTTCGTCCTATAGTTGACGAGTTGCTGGACGAAGCTTTCCTTCGCCAGCAAGGCATTTTCCAGCCCGAGTACGTAAGAGCCCTGCTGAAACAGCATGATGACGGTCTGGCAGACCGCCGCAAAGAATTGTGGACAATCCTGCAATTCCAGTGGTGGTGGCGTAAATTCTTCATGGCATCTCGTGCCAGCGAACTGGTTACCAATTGCAAACATTGAGCGCCTGTAAAGCTAATTTTGACGGTGTTTGAGCTGAAGGTTAGCCTTCCAGCCACGGGGCATATAACTCTTGATTAGGTACAAGGCGTCTGCGTCCTGTCCCTAAAATGCTGCATCTGTTAGACTCAAATTGTGGGCCCTGACTCGATTTACAACTCCTTCATTTTCATTCGTATCCGTTAAAAGTGACCGGCACGGAAAGTATTTCTCAAGAACCGAAATTGCCTCCCAAAGAGGAATTTTTTGACGCGGTCAAACGGCACATTTGCCACATTCTCGGATTTGATTATGGCTTTGTAGATCTGAGCAGGCAGCACGATTTGCTCAATGTCTATACGTTTTCCGCCGCCGAAGATGATGCCGAGGCGAGGAAAATCGTTGAACAATTGCAGGATGAGCACGAGCAACCACTGACGGTGGCAAACACCCACCTGGCGCAGAAAGTCACTCATACTCAATCGCCTTGGGTAGGCAGAGCCTTCCACAAAAACAAGGACGAATCCGACGATCCGGAAGGTTATCCGTATGTGATCGTGCCGATGATGGAAAATCCGGTTTTCGGCACAGGAATTCATCGCGGGCTGATTCGCGTAATCTCCTTCGATAGTTCCAGAGAAGTAACAGCGCAGGATGTCTCGACCTTGAAGCGGCTGGGCGAGCACCTGACGAGCAAACTTCCTGATGCAATGGATTTGCTGGCTCCGGAAGAGGAAGAAGAGGTTGCCGACAGTTTCACGCAGAAAGATGTTGTTCTCATAGCACATTCCAATCGTCTGTCTCGCCGCCGTTATTCGCGAGTTCTGGGCAACAGGTATCAGCTCTTAGAAGCTGAAAGCAGCGACAAAGCAATGGAATTGCTGCATCAGAATCGCATTGATTTGATCATGCTTGACGCAGATATCCAGGGCACCTCAGGTTATTCATTCTGTTCTGTACTGAAAGAGTCGGAACAGTGGAAGCAAGTGCCTGTCATTTTGATTACAGCCGAATCGATGGCTAACGATGCCAATTCCAGTTCGCGCATCGAGGGCTTCAAAGCCGGGGCTGACGACTGCCTCTCCGATACTTGCCCGGATGCCGAATTGCTGGCACGCGTCAAATCTTCGCTCAAGCATCGCCGCATTGAAAAGGAGCTGGCATCACAGCTTCAGTTGCTGGACGACTATGCGCAAAGACTGGAAGAAGCGACTGAAAAGCTGCACAAAGATAAAGCTGAAGAGCAGATCAAAGCGGCGAATTATCAAAAGGCAAAATCTGACTCCGAGCTTCTGCGCAACCAGGATAATTTGCTGCACCGCATAAGCAATACAATCAGGCGCTCATTCGACATCAACGCCAACCTGCGCGACATGCTCGAAGAACTTGCCGGCTGGCGCGAATTAGACTGCTGTTTTGTTGTTCTGCCCAGCGAAGAAGAGCCGCAAGATTCCATCCGCGCAGAGTATACGACCGAGCCTGATTTCAGCATCATCAACTCTAATGGCGATATGAAATGCCTGGAGATTTTCAAAAAGCATTTCCAGGTCGAGCACGCTCTGGTCTGCAACGATGCTGAGACAGACAGAAAGTTTGCCCCTTTCAGAGAGCACAATCTCACATCCGTGCCAATTCTCTCGATGTTCCTGATACCGGTCACTTATGAGCAAAAACTCCTGGGACTGCTGGGCGGATTTAGATGCGAGAGAGTCGCACACTGGGTTCCGGATAACGAGACGTTTCTCAAATCCGTAGCCGACCAGGTCGCATCCGGCGTCATGAATGCTCGACTCTATGCACGCGTCCAACGTCAAGCCACCACTGACGGTTTGACCACTCTGTACAATCATCGCACCGGTCAAGAAAAACTGGCTGAGCAATTGCGTGTTGCAGAGCGCTATCAGCGCAATGTGTCAGTATTGATGATTGACGTCGACCATTTCAAATCTATCAATGACAATTATGGACACCCCGCCGGTGATGCGGTTTTACGCGCGGTAGCCAGCGTGATCAAAAATGATTGCCGGGACGTAGATATTCCGGTGCGCTATGGCGGTGAGGAATTCTTATTGGTTCTGCCAGAGGTCAATACGGAAGGCGCCATTGTTGTAGCAGAGCGGATAAGACGCAGCTTGCTCGCCGAAATCGTCCATCACGACGACATCGAAATTTCTGTAACCGCCTCTATGGGTATCGCTTCATTTCCGGAACACGCCCAGAACCAGCAATCGCTTCTCGACCTGGCGGACAAGTCTCTATATCTGTCCAAGCGACTGGGACGAAATCAGGTGCATGCCGCCAACGATTTGAATCAGGACAATCTGATTGCCATAGAACAGGCAGAACAGGCGAAGCTCGAAGCCTCACCGCCTGCCTATAAACCGACAAATTTTGTTCCGCCGCCTGTGCCTCCCGGAGTAGAGGACAAAGAAGAACTTGTGCCCGAAGTGGTTGAAATGGTCAAAGCTTTGGCCTCCACGCTTTATTCGAAATCCGAATACAACAAAGTCCACCATTTAGAAACAGCCCGCCTTTCTGAATTGCTCGCGAAAGTGATGGGACTGTCTCAAGGACAAGTGGAGCAAATTCGCGTCGCCGGTCTCTTGCATGACGTGGGCACGCTCTCCATCCCTCAAGACTTGATGCAAAAAGACGGCGTCTATACGCAAGAAGAAAAAGAAATTATCAAGCAACATCCTATTCTCGGAGCGCAATTGCTCAGACCAATTCGCGCTTTAAGAGATGTTTGCGAGATTTTAGAGCACCATCATGAGCGCTGGGATGGCACCGGCTATCCCAATGGTATGAGCGGCGAGGAAATACCTCTTGCCGCCCGCATCATCCACATCGTGGAAAGCTACCATGCCATGATTTCCGACCGCCCATACCGTCCGGCGATGTCGACGGAACGCGCCATTCAAGCACTGAGAGAAGGCGCAGGAAGCCAGTTCGATCCGTTTTTAGTCGATATCTTCATTGCTGTTCTAAACAGCTTGAAAGAGAGCGAAAGACCTGAGAGGAGTCTGGAGAAAGACCCTCCTGCATGATCAATGTTTTCACGCCATGCAAAGCTCGGAAGACGAATTCAGCGATCTCAGACAGCGCATCAAAACGCTGGAGACTGAGCTGGCAATAGAAAAACTCAAGAACCAGCAGTACGAGAAGCAAAAACCCGCAGCTCCAGAGCAGTCTACAGAAAACCCTGCAAAGATTGAGCAAACAGGTCAAGCCGGGTCATCATCAGGCAAGGAAAAGACGCAATTCATCGCCAAATTAACGCACGAATTGCGCACGCCTCTGAACGGCATCGTGGGAATGACTGACTTGCTTCTCAAAACAGCGCTAAACGGAGAACAGCGCGATCAAGCTCTGGTCATCAACGAATCGGCTCGCTCGCTCCTGGAACTGATCAATGATTTTCTGGACTTCTCACGCATTGAATCAGGCAAAGCAGAGCTGGAAATTATTGATTTTGAACTGGTGGCATCGGTCGAGGCAATTGCTGATTTACTGGCTGAACAGTCACGACAGAAAGGCATAGAGCTGGTTTCCTATGTATCACCGAAACTGCCCGCTGTGCTGAAAGGAGATCCCGGCTCGATTCGCCAGGTGCTGCTCAACCTGGCCAGCAATGCAGTCAAATTCACCCAATCCGGCAGCGTGATCATGCAGGCGGATTTGCTGGAATCACGGGGCAATGACGACTTGATCGTCCGCTTTTCTGTGAAAGACACCGGCATGGGCATCAAGAGCGGTAACCTGGAACGTCTATTCGAGCCATTCACGCAAGCCAGTCTATCGGTCAAAAGAGAATTCGGTGGGACTGGACTGGGGCTGACAATATCGCGAGGACTGGTCAATCTCATGGGCGGTAAACTTTCCGTCCAGAGCAAGGAGGGCGAAGGCTCCACATTCTGGTTCGACCTGCCTCTGAAAGCCGTCGGTGGCGGGCTGAACGGTACGGCAACCAGAGACCTGTCCGGACGTGTCTGTTTGATAATTTCAGCGTTTCCACAACTGGCCAGCGTGCTCGACAGTTATGCCGGCGCCTGGGGGATGCGCGTCATCAAAACCGATTCGACAGATTCGGCGCTTGCTGTTTTAAACACCATCGACCAGCAAAAGAATGCCGGAGCAGTGATTATTGACGGCGACTCTGTCGATGCTCACAGGCTTTTCATAGAAGCGGAGCATCGCAATCTGTTGTCTCCAAAAGTGCGAATGCTTCTTTTGACTTCCAATTATAACGAAGACGTAGAATCGCATATGGTGGCAGAAGGATTTGCAGCTCTGCTTGCCAAGCCTGTCAAATACTGGAGT
>CAZBOX010000123.1:0-16293 GCA_964493595.1 uncultured Candidatus Obscuribacterales bacterium
CGTACATCAGATGGTCTTCTTTCTTTTCAAGTTCGTCGCTGGAAGACTTACTGCATTGCAAAACCAAAGCATATTTGGTGCAAGGAACCGCAGACTTATCTGTTCCTGTCGCTTCGTTTGACGTGATGCGCGCAGAACTTGCAGCTCATGAACGAGATGCAGTTTTTGAGCGAATCGATGGAGCAAATCACGGTTTGACCATCGGCACTGGAAAATCCGCTAAGGAAGAATTACCGAATGTCCTTTCCCGAATCATGAACTGGTATTCGAGCAAGTAGAACCATCAGTATTCTCGGACATAGGTTTGCCTGCTTGCAGACGGACTTTTGAATTGCCCGACACCAAAACCGAATCCGGGTCTTGCAAATCCGGGTGGACCACCTGAGGGACCTCCACCAGGAGGACCGCCACCCGGCGCAGGACCACCACGAGCATCTCGCTGCTGAGCTTGCAATGAATGTGGATCGGTGACCGGTATTGCGGTTTTCCACTCTATTCCGTTTTGACGCCCAGCTCGTACATGCTCGTGATGACTGAGTTCTTGAGGGTGAAACATCTTCAGCACCGCGGTCGAAGCAGAGGCAAGTTCTTTCGGACTGGCGTTGGAGCCCAACTGCGTTAAAACTGTTGCCTCCGTGCCGAACAATCCAGGCGCAGCAAAGACATAGCCACTTGCGGATTTGGCATTCTTGATGGAAGCCAAATCCCCATTGCCGCCAGTGGTATAGACAAACTTTCCAATCAACTGGTTGCACCAGGCAGCCGGCGCTAAACGTGACGCGAGTTGTTTTCTTTCCTGCTCGTTCTGTCCGACCACAATCACCAATGGTCGCTTGTCGCATGCCGCCACATCTATAGCGAGGCGGACAGTATCGACGGAAGGGAGCTCTTTAGGTACAGTCGCACCATTGCTGCCGTAATAGCGGGAAATCTCATTCATGCGCGTCGCCATATCATCCGCATCGCGAAAAACCATCTGGGGACTGCGACCGCCCCTGACTATGGAGCGTCCGTCCGGGTCAAGAATCGCAAAGACTGTGTTTTCCAGGGGCGCGTCAGGGCGCCAGAGCGTCTTCAGCAGTTCTGCTTCACTGGCACTTTCGTAAGTCATCATCCGCACGCAGACGAAGCTTCTGGAGGCTTGTATGACATTTGGCTTGGACAGGAACCTCCCATCCATATCTTGCTTGCCTGGTCACCAGATGCCGGGAACGCCGGCGCACTGAGGAGCAGCGGCGACGAGCAAAATCGGTTTTCGTGACTTGGAAGCCTCTGAAATAGCCTGGCGCCAGGTCGGAATCCAGCCAATGCCCTCCGTTTCTGCCATTGCAGCAAGCGAAAACAACCCGTTCAGTATCGCGCAAGCCGCCAGTAATGCAAGAGAAAAGAGAGAGCGCATATATAGTCTCCTGAATTGCCAAACAGCGCAGGAGCGGAAGTGACAGTATCGTGCCCAGCACTTCCGCCACTGCTGCTGTTTGGTTACAAGCAAGCCCTCGCCTGCCATCACTTTCAAGTTATCAAAGCAATGTGGAGAAATTATGGATTTATTGAGCCAGAATGCAGCCGTTGCCGATATAAATTCGATAGATTTCCGCAATGTAATGAAGCGGCAAAACCGGCGCCGGCGCATTTTTGCGCCGTGTATAAATCCAGTTAATTGCTTAAAATCGGCATCAAAAGTAGAATCAGTTTAGGAGTCGACCTCGCGCTGGTGCCGGGCTTATAAGCCTGCCAGCCTTTTAGAATTTGGAGAAACGGAAACCTCTCAGGATGCCGAAGCATAACAATACAAAAAAACGGAACCTCTGGGCAAAGTTCCTCATATCGCTCAGTTGTGCTTCTCTTTTATTGCCCCCGTCGGCAGACGCCCATCGCAACCTTATGAGGGCGAAATCCGACCAGGCGAAAGGCATTCCCAGCGTCTACAAAACACCCAAAACCTCTCATCGTTATAAGCAATTTTCGCAGTATCTAACCATGAAAGACGGCACCAAAATAGCCGTCGATGTCTATCTGCCTGACGCGTATAAGAGAGGCGAGAAATTGCCGACCATGTTCGAGCAGAGCCGCTATTGGCGGGTCATAAGACCAAAGTCTTACTTGAAGTTCCTCTATTGGACACCCTTGAGCCTCTATCGCTCTGAATTTCTCTCACATGGATATGTCTGGGTAGTTACGGATGCGCGTGGCGCCGGCGCTTCGTTCGGCGACCGCCCGTGGGAATTGCCGCCGCTGGACGTCAAAGACAGTAAAGAGATAATGGACTGGATCGTGAAACAGCCGTGGTCCAACGGTGACATTGGTTTGATCGGTCACTCATACTCTGGAAACATGGCTGAATTCTCGCTGATGAACAAGCATTCAGGCGTAAAAGCGGCTGCGGTTCTCTCCAGTCCATTCGACATTTACGCCGATGTTCTACGCCCGGGCGGTCTGCCCTTGCAGCCGTTCGTCAACAACTGGATGCAATTGAACAAAGACTTCGACGCAAATATGCTTCCCCGCAACTTGAAATTCCTTCGCCCGCTGCTTTGTCATATGAAGCCTGTCGATGATGACAAGAACAAAGCGCTTTTAAAGCAAGCAGTTGCAGAGCATAAAAAGAACTCGGCACTATCTGCTGACAAATTGAATTTTAGAGATGATTCTCCCTTCTCGGCAGATGATTTGCATCCCACAAAAACACGGGAAATTGCAAGGGAGATTTTGCGCGATCGGTACGGACCAGACTATGAGGCGCTCGGCGTGGATCCCAGCAGCCCAAGTGACTACTGGAAAGAATTCGATGCTGCGCAGGTTCCTATGTACATGAGCTCGGGCTGGATTGAAGGATCAAATTCTCGCGCCGCTGTTAACCGTTTTCTCAATTACACAACACCAGGCTCAAAACTAATACTCGGTCCGTGGGAGCACGACTTCTTCAACATCAGCCCATTTACTCGCGGCGGACTGTCGCGTTTTCGCATCGATCGCGAGATGCTGAAATTCTTCGATCATTATATGTTGAAGAAAAATTCGCTCGCCAACGATGCGCGGGTGCATTACTACACTTTGGGTGAAGAACGGTGGCACGGAAGCGAAACTTGGCCGCCCAAAAACGATCCGAAGACTTTGTATTTGGCGGCTGACAAATCAATGAATGATAAGGCGCCGCAGTTAGAAGAGCGCGCGATCTATAAGGTCAGTGAGAAGAGCGGCTCCGGTAAGAATTCACGCTGGGATTGCTTGCTCGGAAATGTTTTGCTCGATCCCTATTCAAACAGAAAGAAAGAGGACAAGCACAATATTTGTTTTGAAAGTGCACCGTTGACCGAAAACATGATTGTCAGCGGTAATCCTGGTGTCAAAGTTTTTGTAAAACCGAACGGAGACGACTGCAGTCTGTTTGTCTACCTTGAAGACGTGTCACCGAGCGGCTCAGTGAATTATGTTACTGAAGCAGAAATTCTGTGCGGCAATGTCATCAGTGATGAACACGCGGCAAAGTATAAAACCATCATTCCGATGCCTACATATCGCAAACTTGACTATAAGCAATTCGCGCCTGACGAGATAAGAGAAGTAGACCTGGAGATGTTTCCCATCTCATATCAGTTTAAGAAAGGTCATCGCATTCGCCTTTCCATTGCCGGCAGAGACAGGCATCACTTCAAGCAGCCGCCCTTTGCGAAGATGAGCGATCAAATCGAAATTGTCTGCGGCGAAAAACATGCCTCGCAAGTTTGCTTGCCTGTTGAAACAAGCGAAACGGCAGAAGTCCTTACGTTCAAAACCAAGCGCGATGACGCTTCCGTAAAGACAAAAGTGGAAGAGGCACCCAAGAAGTCAAAAATTGAAGATCCTTCCGACAAGACAAAAGTTGAAGGTGCTTCCTTCGAGTCGAAGGGCGAAGATGACTCTGTCAAGTCGAAAGGCGAGGAGGTTCCTCTCAAGTCAAAGTTCGAGGACGCTTCCACCAAATCCGAAGATATTTCGCTCAGGACGAGGCGTGAAGACTTTCCGAACACGAATCAGGGCAAGCCGGTTCTATAAACTTGCCGTGAGCAAGCATAACCTCTTGCAGGAGCGCCTTTCTGGCGTCAGATGCATCAGCAAAAGCCAAGCGCAGAGGTCCTGTCAGACCCAGAGCGTCAGCTTTGCGCGGCAGACTGGAAAGCACCTCTTCTTGCCACTTGCGATGCTCTCGACATACAAACCTGCTTTGCCCACAGAAGTATGTTCTACGCACCGAACGAATTTCGTAAAAGCTGTATGCCGCAGAAGATTGCCCTTCTAACTCCCTTGAAATAGGGTTGTGCAGGGCTATACCGCGGGAATTTTTCGGCGGCTTTGCTTGATTTTTTTGCTGGTGACAAACTTGGTCTTCTTGGCGCCAGCTGATAATTGAAGCGCTGCATTTTCCACAGGTTGGGGCTTCTGCGCGATCACACGAGTCAACAAAACACCGCTAAGGAAGCCGCCGCCTAGAATTCCCCAAAATAACCATTGCCCTGGGAGTGATTCCAGACCAGAAGGAAAGTTCATGCCGAAAATAGAACTTATTGCAGTCACGGGAAAAAACAATGCCGCCAGAAGATTCAATCTATGAGCTGACATAGCCATTTCATAGCTGCGCTGTGACTGAAGCTCGGCCTTCTGAGCTGCCGTAAAATCCAAGCCGTTTTTCGCATCTGTGTAAAGCAGCTCGAACGCCCGCTCCAAATCTCCCGCCGAATCCCTCGCCACAATCACGTCTTTGTCGTCAGGGAGCATATCTCTGGCGGATTGAAGTGTGTTGTGCAAATTTCGACTAGTGCGGTGCAACGGAGTTATGGCCTGCAGCAGTTCAAAATAGTCTGCGGCACAACTTGCGGATTGAAGTTGGTTTTCCAATTGTTCTGCTCGCGAAATGAAACTCAAGATATGCCTTTTGAGCAAATTCGTTGAAGTGCCATCGCTCGTCCATCTCCAGTTGCCGTCCGGGCTTCGCCAGACGAGTCGAGCCTCTCTATCTCTGTCGTTGGGACCCGGAGGTTCATGCAAAACCAGCAATAAATGTCCATTCGCACTCATAGCTCTTTGACGTCCGGCACTGTCACCAAATCGAGCGCGAAATTGAACGGGAACATCCCAATCTTCAGGTACGATAGTCATCATTCTTCATCTGTCTTCTTCTTGTCTTAGTCATTGTCGTGTCGTTATTGATTGTCCCTATTCTCCGGCACGAGCGGTTAAGGACGTTTTAAGGGTGGATGCAAAACGGCAGAACAAAGGAAGTCTTAAGAATCCTCAGATTGCTTAATCAACATCAACGCGGCGCTTAGCCACCATGCTCCAGAAAGTCTCATCCATCTCTGGAATGTAATGAACAAGAAGCTCTTTCATACGCTCGACTTTACGCCTGAGAATCGCGTCAACAGCGGCTCGCTTCATGACCTTTTTGTACGAGACAATCATATGGCAAAAAACTTCTGCTTTATCTTCTGCTACAGAATACCGAGCGTATTCAGTGATAAATCCCGGCGTTGAGGATGCTTCTCCTGAGATTCGATTGTAAGGATCATCAAATTCACGGGGCATTGCATCTTGAGGATCTTGCCCTAGCAAGCGATGCATTTCGGCAGCGGCATCAAACTCATATTTAAAGTCCTCGCCCTGAATTCTCGTCCAGTCTGCGTCGACGTAACCATGCCAGGTATCACGAAAGTCGATGGCATGGTAGAGCTCATGGTGAAAAGTGCGCCGCCCATGCAACTCATCTCGAAACTGAGACAAATCGATGAACAAAGTATCGACATAGTGCAACCCTACTTTTAAAGTTCCTCCCGCACGCTTCTTGTCCACTACCAGATTGGTGCAAAAAATTACCTGCTCAATTCTCGTCTTATTGATCACCTCCTTCGGATAGATAGACAATTCCTCGATGATCATTTGCTTTGCGCGGCGATATTGCTCGTCTGTCGCATGCTCATAGGAAAAGTCGTCACAGTCCAACTCGTCTTCGGTGACAAATTTGATTCCGTATTTCTTGCCCAGCTCTAGAAATTCTGGATCGGTGGTTTCCGGGGGCTGCAGTTCATAGACACCAAGCATTTTTGCAAAACATCTCTCAGCCGCAATGCTCAAATCTTTTAAGTCCATAAGCCTCCAGAAGCACTTTACGTTAGTGCTTATTATCCTCTAGCAATGATTCTAGACGCGTAAGGAACTCGCTTTGATCCTGGTGAATTATGTCTTTAGCTTTCTCTAACTCAATGAATTCCGCTCTATCTACTTCCCACGACGCACATTGTGGTGATGCATCAGCTGGGGCTGGACCGCAATAGCAGTGAACACGCTTGCGACTCTTCGTGTATTCAACAAAGCCGAGACTTATAAGCTCCCCAGCCACTACGCCGGTCTCCTCCAGGGTCTCGCGGCGCGCCGCCTCCTCCATGTTTTCACCAGGATCAGGAACGCCTTTAGGAATGCTCCACTTAGACTTCTTGTTGTAATTACCGGAAGCATGCACCAAAAGCACTTGAACTATCCCGTCCAAGGTTCGATACAGCAGAGTTCCTGCAGACTCTTTCATAAACTCCGGTGACTGGGGTGGATAGCTTTCAAGTCTTAATTACTTGAATCCGTCGGAAACGCCCTCTCCATAGCCGGTCCCATCACGTCAGGATCGGCTATTGCGGAAAAAATCGGGCACTGGTGCGCCCTCATACCCTCATTCAACCACGTGAGATCCGTAGAGGCATTGATGAAGTCCAAATTGTCTTCGTAAACCCAGTTGACCGATATCTGCGGAGCACACTTAGCTAAGTTTCTTTCGAAATCAAGCTTGTCTTGAGGTGACCACTGGTCGCTTTTGTACTGGGCGATCTTGACTTTACGCAAGTTGGGAATTTTGCTTATCGTCTGCCACGACAGAGGAGAAATCTTGTTCTCTGAGAGATCCAAATACTCGAGCTTCTTGAGCTTTGTCAGATGAGTTAGTCCTTGGTCGGTAATATGATTCCAGGCCAGGTCTAAAATTCGCAATTGGTCGGTTTTTGCAAGCTCTCTGAGGTCGTCATCATTGAGCTTACATTCAACCAGCAAAAGCTGCCTAAGCTGAGGCATTTCTGGAATTTTCTTGATCGCAGCTTTACCGTCACTTACACAGGTCAGATCAACACATTGCAGAGTCTTCAGTGGCGCATATTTCAAAGCTGCAGGGGCGGTAACGCCAGTAAAGCCAAGATTCAGATAAAGTAAGTTCTTAAGACCGGCAAGTATATGTACGTCTCGATCTAAAAATTCAGTATCGTAAAGATTCAAACCCTTCAGGCTAGTAAATTTGCCGACCTTCTCGAAAACGGCAGGGCTTACATCCTTTCTTTTATCGAAATCAATAACTGCAAGCTCATCAGCTCTAAAACGATCTAAATATTCGGGATTCTTGACGAATGTTTCTCCTGCCACTATTCCCAGTGGCAATATAGCAGACACTTTTACTGAGCCGCGCGCATCATAACTTTCGCCGTTGGAGACAAGTATTTTGCCGATTGAAATATCTGTTGGGAAGTCGAAAAGCAGCTCATTATACTTTCTATGAGACCAGTATTTATGCGCATTTAGAGGATCGCTGGTGGCTGCTGCAGCAGGTTCATTGCCTTTTTTTTCCTTATTCTTCGAACCAGCATCCTTCTCTGCGTTTGTTACTTGATTGGAGCGCTTATAGCCATCATGCCAGATGAGCTGCTCGCCGAAATGATGCGCCAGTACACCAAAGGTAAAAGAAACAGCGGCCGCACCCGCAACGAGGAGCATCCGTTCTTTTCGCTCAAATTCCTCATCCTCCCTCGAACGAGCCCTGCGCGCATATTTCAGCGCAGTTTCGGCTTTGGCTGGGATAATTTCTTGAGTTTCTGCGTCATTTAGAGTTCGCTCGACATGAATCAAGTCTGAAGCTAGCTGATTTGCAGACTGATAGCGGTCTTGCGGGTCCTTCTCCAGCAGCTTATGAACAACTCTTTCCAGCCCCGCCGGAAAGTTCATACCAAGTGAAGCTTCCTTTAGCGAGGCTTGAGTCTCGGATTGATGCTTCATCATCGTTGAAAGTGCAGACTCTCCCATAAATGGAGGAGCACTGGTAAGAGCCTCATACATGACGCATCCCAGAGAGTAAAGGTCGCTTCTGTGATCGACGCCGATGCCCATACATTGTTCGGGACTCATGTACAAAGGACTGCCGAAGATCTCTCCGGTCTTTGTCAATGTCTGCTGATTGAATTCATCGACCCCGGTCAGCTTCGCAATGCCAAAGTCGACTACCTTCACAATCTCCGCTTCAGTCTCCGACTTTCGAGCCATAAGCATTATGTTGCTTGGCTTGAGGTCTCGGTGAATAACGCCGCTATCGTGCGCGTAACCAATGGCAAACGCGACCTGAATGAAGATTTTGATGACGCGCTCGACCGGCAAATGACCCAAACGCTCAATTTCATCAGCCAGAGTCGTCCCCTCGACTAACTCCATAAGGAAAAAGGGCTGCCCCTTTGGGAGCAAACCGAATTCGTAAACCTTGATCAAATTGGCGTGATCAAGCATGTGCGCAGCTTTGGCTTCATTCTTAAAGCGCCGCCAGCCTGCATCCTCAGTCTGAAATTTATTGAGACACTTGAGGGCGAATTGCTGGTTCATCAGCATATGCTCGACCCTGTAGACGCTGCCCATACCGCCCTGCCCGAGCAGCTCAATAATTTTGAATTTGTCGATGAGTACGGTCCCCGGCTTAAGAGTTTCCAGGGGCTCGCTGGGAAGGGAGAGTGTCGTATCTCCCTGATAGACGGGCGTCTTCGAGGGATCTTCCCCCGAATTTTCCGCTGCTTCTTCGTTAAACAGACTGTTTACCAAGGTCGCTATCCTGAAGTGGCGCTGGAAAAAGCGCTGAAAACCATACTGACACTTGGACACCTACCTATATATTCCCAGAAACCACATACTTTCTTGCGGTATTATGGTGCACCCGCGCCTGAGCAAGAAAATGTCGAAAACCCCTATCAAAATCACGTTTACGCGATTTCTAGCAGCCATTGCCGCAACAACACTGATTCAGGCTGCGCTTACGACCACGCTAATTACAATCAGCCCAGCATTCGCGCTGCCAGCCAGTGACGTTTTTGGCGGCGAAAAACTGCACGCCATCGAGCAACAAATTCTCTCTTTGGCTGAAGCGAGCCAGAAGGACATTTCTTACCAGGAGCACCAGAAGCTTCTCGACACAGTTTCTGATCAGATAGTTGCCGGTGTAACGGATGTTTCCGACCTGGCAACGCTCGCCATATGGGCTTATCTCAATGTTCACACAAACGAGTTCGACGGCAAATATATAAACTACAACCACGTTGTAAGAACAGCCTTTTCCAGCGCCATAGCCAAGATAGGAAAACAAGTTAGTCCAGAGGCACAAGCAGCCTTGTGGCGCATAGCTCGACAGGTGAACCTTGATGGACATGTCTCAGAAGAACTTTGCGAAGCGATGAGTTCGGCAACTGCCAAGAAGGAATTCAACTTCGGGGATCGAGTGTACACGCGCTTTCATGAGCCAATACTGGAAAAACTTCCTTTATCGCCTCAGCTTGCATCATTTCGCATAGCTGTATGCGAAGAACTCTGGAAACACTGGAAGTCGCCCATAATGGGCAGTGATGATAGCGGCGTTCCTACCAACAGAGCCGATAGCAGCGCCGATGGTAATGTTGATGTAAGCGCACGTGCGACCTTCGTGATTGATCAAGATCGGCAGTTCATTAACATAAAAGTGGTGCCCATCTACTCCGGCAAAATGAAAAAGCAAAACGCAGGAAATCGATTAGTGGAAGCGGCACGAAGCACTTTGGAACACTGCGCATTGACGCACCCATTGCCCGACGGTCTGAAGAAGGTCCGCGTCGAAGCAGATTTTTACGGGCGATAGAACGAATCATCATAGTCCAGGCATTGCACACGCTTTTCCGCTTTGGCGGTCTATAATCTTGAAAGGCATCCTGAATCAACTACAGACAACAAATAAAAGGGTGTGCTTTCATGGCTGACGACCCATTCGATCCAAATCCACCATCTAACTGGGGTAAGGTTGTAATGATACTTGCCGGTATCGCGATTATCGTTTTGGGTGTCTGGGCATTCGCCGGTACAATGATTTTGAAAGCTCTAACTGGACAATAAAGGTTTCTCCGTGAGCAAGGAAGACCTGAAAAAACAAGAGCGTGTCGATCTGGTATTGGGACAGGATCCTGCGCATTCTCAAGCGCCCGCCGAAGAATGCGAAGACGACACTCGGTCTCATTTCCACACTGATCAGTTTTTGGACAACGACACCATTGCCGGCAACGAAACAATGTTGCTGGAGGAAAAAGCGCCAGCGAAAGAATCTGCAGCAGACGAAAAGAACGCCTCTGCCGCTTCTGAAACAACAATAGATAATCTAATCGGTCAGACGATTGCCGGTCGCTTTCAGATATTAGACAAGCTCGGCGAGGGAGGCATGAGTGTTGTTTATAAGGCACGACATCTTATGCTCAACCGTGTTGTCGCCGTCAAGCTAATCAAGCCAGGTCTTATGCAAGATAAAGCAGCCATGCGCTTTCAGCAAGAAGCAAAGGCTGCTACGTCACTCAATCATAACAATATTGCGACGGTGAGAGAATTCGGTTATGACGATAACGGCGCATATCTCGTGATGGATTTCGTGGAAGGTGTTCCCCTCGACGCAGCTATAAAGCAAGATACTGTTCTGGAAGAAGGAAGAACTAAGAAAATCGTCTCTCAGATTTGCGAAGGTTTGAAACATGCGCATGAAGCGGGCGTTGTTCACAGAGACCTGAAGCCGGCGAACATAATACTTTCGCGCAATGCTAACGGAGAAGAAGTTCCAAAAATAGTAGATTTCGGTATCGCAAAATTCGTCGACGAAGAAAACCAAGCCAACTTGACTCAAACGGGAGAAGTCTTCGGAACACCAAATTACATGAGCCCCGAACAATGTCTTGGCAAAAGGGCCGACGCGCGTTCTGACATCTATTCACTTGGCTGTGTCGCATACGAATGCCTAACTGGAAAGCCACCATTCGTAGCAGATAGCGCGCTTGAAGTACTGATGAAACATTCCAACGAGGAATTCACTGCACCCAAGAAACACCAAGCCAAAACGCTGATGAAAGCAATTCAGGGGTGTCTTGAAAAGAATCCAGATGATCGCTGGCAAACAGTCGAAGATCTGAGGCAATTCATAAACGACCCTGACGGACCGGCAAAAAAGAAATACAAGAAGCTGGAAACGCATTTTTCCAAACTTCAGATAGTCAAAATTTCTTTGACCTTGTCCGCACTGATAATTGTAGGAATGACAGCTTTGCAAATTGCTCCCGTTTTGAAAGCAATCTTCGCTCCCAATCCCTGGACGCAGATTGCACGCGCCGCTGAAGTTAGCGCTACTTATGGGCAAGTAAATTACCAGACTGCCGAAGTCGACCTCAAAAAAGCACTCAAGATGGCGCAAGAAAATCACGCCAATGCTCAGGACCTCGAAGATATCTACCTAAAATTAGCTCAGCTGCAGAGCAAAATGGATAAATGGGGAGCATCAAAGAAAAACTTTGCCCAGGCCCTTTTACTCAATGAAAAACATGACGAAGATTTCAACAGAGGCTCAATACACGACTGGTTGGCGGAGATATATCTACAGGAAAAGAATTATCCGAAAGCGATTGAAGAGGCAAAGAGCGCAGACAAAATAAAGGAGCGTGTTGTTGGTTATGGAAACAAACTCGCCATTCTGCCTCTATTGCGCCTTGGGCAAGCCTACCGTGGCAACAACGAGCTGCAAAAAGCGGAGGAAGTAGACAGAAAAATAATTCCTCTGGTGGAAAAACTATTTCCAACTAAGAACGACTTGATGGTCTCCGATGCATATAAGCAGCTCGGCAATATTTTGCTTCAACAAGGCAAATCTAGTGAGGGGCTTACTTACTACAAGAAAGAAGTCGCTGTTCTCGCCAATGTTCTGGGCAAAGACGATCCGCGCACGGTCGAGAGAGTCCGCGAAGTTTTCTGGGAAATAAAGACCAAAGATTCAGAAGCAGAAGCAAAGAAATTCTGGAAGGAATTTGGTGCTCAACCAGAAAAGGACTGAAAGCAGCGCCTTCTAAACAGCCTCAACACGCTAGAGCAGCCTTTCTAGAGCGACTTTAGCTTGCGCTCCATCTGATCTAGTTCCTTCAGACGAGCAACAGCAATCTGCCCAGGAAGCTTGCCATCCTTCGCCGCCTTGTGACGATTGATTTCTCCGCGCACCTGAATGCGCAAAGTATCAAGCATGGAAAAAACGCCGGCAGGCAGACCGAGAATAGCGGAGGTAAAGAGCAGATCGTTCGTCACACGCGAAGAGCGTTCGTCTGATCTGTTGTAATTCGGATTGAAACCAGGAACGATAAAGAGAACTCCTGAAGCTGTTTTCAATCCACCGACGAACAGACCTGCTCCGATATTCTGCGTAGCCGTCAACTTGGCTGCATCGGATTTCTTTTGCGCCGAGCGAATCTCGTCAGCAAAGGTTCTTTCATGTGATTCGTAGTCGCCCTGCAGCAATACTGTCGAAGCAACCTCAGCATTTTGCTCCTGATGCTTTTTGATTATCCGATTGAGATCGTTAAGGTCAGCAGACAACCGAGCCATGTCTGTTTCTCTGGCTTCTTTGCTAACATCCTTCATGCTGGATTTTGTAAACTCACCATATCCTTTAGCCAAAAGTCGGCTCAGTATCGGCGCATAGCAGGTGAGCTGTCCGGAAATTGCAAACATAACACCGGCACGACCATTCCAAATGCGATGGTGATTTTTTAGAGAAAGATAGGCCCAATCACAACCAATGGCATTGGTCGTATATTTTGCTGCGTCGAATAGATATTGAGCCTGCTGAAACGCCAGTACTTTGCGCGCACTAATGTGAAAACGCTCGAACTCTGACAGTGCCTGATCGCGCATATCTTTGAGGATGCGCCCTTCAATTTCGTCGACCTCTACATATTGATGCAAGCTTGGTTCAGAGGACTCGATTCGCATCAACGCATCACGTTTGTCGAGCAATCCATCAATATCCTGCTGCAAACCACGTACCTTCTTAACTGCGGCGCTCGGTGAGAATCCCTTCGAGCGCGCCACTACTTCGTGATACGTATTGATACCAAACTCCCCGGCAGCTGCACTTGCACCAATAATCGAACCAATCATAGGAATGTAGTTTGCCGCCAACTGCGTATGTAGGTTGACGCGTTTAGCCTTGTGCAATGCTTGCCCGCGGTTCGAAGTGGAGATGATAGCGCCGGCTAACCCCGTCCCTGAATTTATTTCTTGGAAAAAGGCGTAACGCCAACCTTTCCATCGTCCTTGCTTGGCCACCTCCATTGTGTAATGGAGGCTATATCTCTGTAACTCGATTTCTTTGAGAAGAATTTGCTTTGTTAGATCGTCTATCTGCCTTGCCGCTTCACTTGGTGATACCGTGGCGTCGCCGCGCACCGGAGGATCGGCTTGGACCTGAGGCTGAGCGGCAACAGCCAACATATCGTGGGCAATCGGAAGCTCACCATAATCAACATGGGTACAGGCCGATTCGCCACCGGGAGCTGCCGCAACAACTGCGGATTTTTCACTTGCTAGGCATGCAATGTTTGATTGAAATAAAAACGATGTAGCAAGCAAGGCACAAACCAAGCTTCTACGATTGTTTTTTAAAAGCACTTAGAGACACCCAACTTTCTAATGACATCCAATGCTAGCTTTGCTTACGGCAGAAGTGTGTTTGGCTAAACCAGAAGCTTAGGACATTTTGCTGACTAGCGCAAAACATAAAAACCAAAGACTGAAAAGCGCGGACAGAATGCGCAATCTGCCCGAAAGCCAGACTAATTTGGCTCCTTGACAGTTTTCAATGGCACAAATCTGCAATTGCTCTTATCAAAGAATTGGTCAAGGAGACCATCTAGGAAGAGCAGACAGTACGGTGGGTTACAAAGCTCTGATCATTTGACGCAACACTTAGACCAATTAGTTCGACTTCACCAGGATTGAAGATTTTTCCAAGGTTAGGCACATTCAGTTTTTGTTGTCGTCTCGAGTTCTATTGGATTTCCCCGCCCCGACTATAACCAGTTTAAGAGCCAAAGTTTTTATTTCTCTATGCCTCGACTATCAATTTCGCTTCTGGCACTACTTATTCTTGAACTAAACACAAGTGCATCGGCAATCGCCACAACAAAGCCTCTGACAGCACGTTCAGCGAAAGATAGTGGAAAAACCTTCGCACTCAACTATCAGCGTTGGGGGGATTTCGGCTCATACCATTTAGGAATGAAACTAACAATGCGCAAGGACGGGATACCCTGCGCATACTGGTACATCAACGGTGGATGGGATACAACTCTTGCGCATGACACATTGCTTGTCTATCAAATTCCGGCTCTTTTTCCGGTATATCTAAGAGCCTATATACACCCAGAGCACCCGACGTCGCCTCTATTCAATATCCGTAAGTGGGAGGACTTTGGTCCCACTCAAGTAGTTAGCAGGGAAACTGCTGTGAGATTGGTTACCCGCTCGCACAAAGGTATGACGAATATAAACAGAGGCAATCTTCTGTACAGCCCGATTGTAAAGCCATTCAAACTCGGTAGAACTGGCTTCTGGACGAGCAATAGCTATGGTATTAATAACTAGGACGACTTTTTTCTCAACCTGTACACACTTACAAATAAGCTTCGCATATGGAAAAGCGGCACTTATTAGCTTGGTAATAGGCATAATAACTGCCACCACTTATCACGTTTTACTCGAAAGCTCTAAGCTTCAAGCCACGCTCGGAAAACTGCTTCTCGGAATTGTAGTCACAGATCTGCAAGGGAAGAGAATAACGTCCAGGAGAGCCTTAGTTCGCCATCTGAGCAAATACGCATCCGCGTTTTCTTTGGGCATTGGATACCTGATGTATTTTGCATCAAAAAGGAGGCAGTGCCTTCATGACGCCATTTCAAAGTGCGTCATCGTACAACGTAAGACACAAACACATGAGTAGCGTTTGGGCTATAAGCTAGGTTGCTCAATTTACCTGACAACTTGGGTGAGAAATTTGGAAATCGCAAAATTGAAGAGTTCCGGATCTGCACCTCCCACGTTCCGGTGTCCAGCATTAGGCAAAATCACCAGAGTTTTAGGCTCACTCGCCGCTTCAAAAAGGTGCCTTGAATGAATCACTGGAATTTGACGGTCCTTAGCGCCGTGAATAATCAGCAGCGGTGGATGATCAGTTTTGACATATTCGATATTTTCGAATCGAGGCTGAGGAAAAACCCAATCAGGATAAACATGCAGAATTGGAAAGCAGGATTTCGCCTCTGCAGGTAGAGACGTGAAAGGTGCTTGTAATAACACACCTGCCGAAGTTCGCGCCGACGCGATCGCGCATGCCGGACCAGTGCCGATCGATTCACCTACAATCAGAATGTTTGTCGGTAAATAGTGCAATTCTTTCGTGGCGAAATCATGAACTGCCGTCCCGTCCCGTACAAAAGTACTCAAACAGGCATTACCGCTGCTTTCGCCATATCCACAATAGTCGTATACCAGGACCGAGAGTCCGCGCTCTATTAGTTGCTGCGCAAGAAACGTCTTGTTATATAGATTACCGCCGCGCCCGTGATGCACGACGGCCAGAAATTTGGAGCCCTTAACATGGAAATACCAAGCCTGTAATTGCTCTGCGCCTGAATTAATCAAGAATCTTTCTTTATCGGCTTTTGTAATAGATTCAAACCTGGCTGGTTCGACTTTACGCGAAGGGGATATAACGCAAAAACTATACAGCGGGGTGTTCAGAAGAAGCCCGCAAGTCACATACAGAGCAAATGCTGCAAATACCAAATGCCTAACCATGCCACCTCCTAAGCAGACCAGCTTATCAAACCAGCACCAGCGGGCGCTGCCGCAAGTAACGAGAAAACTGAACATTAAAAGGGCATATAAAAAGGAAACGCGTCCCAGGGTGCATTAAATGACCGAAGAGAGCCACGAACTAGCTGTTTTAGACATGCCTATCCTCAATCCTGAGCACATTCAGCCCCAGGATTACCTGAGACCCATCGTGGGAGCTACGATTTACGCGATGGTCTTCACTTTTCCGATGACTATGTTCGCTTTGGGCTTGGGAGTGTCACCCTTCCGCCTGCTCTCATTTCAATTTGGTGTGGTTTCAACAATCATTGGCACCTTACTAATCTCGGCGATGAT
>CAZBOX010000124.1:0-12554 GCA_964493595.1 uncultured Candidatus Obscuribacterales bacterium
GAACGACCCTGTCACTTATGCTCGCTTTCAGCAGGAAGCACGTGCAGCCAGCAGCTTATCTCACACGAATATAGTGACAATTTACGATTTCGGCGCCGGAGAAAACAACGAACCCTTCATCATCATGGACTTCCTGGATGGAACTCCGCTCAATGACGCTATCAAACTGCTGCGCGGATTGGAATGGGAGCGTACCGTGGCGATCTTCGTGCAAATCGCGAACGCCCTGCAATGCGCGCATTCTAATAACGTTTTGCACAGGGATCTAAAACCGAGCAACGTTCTCTTGCTTCATCAGGGTCCGACTCTGGATATCGTAAAACTGGTCGACTTCGGCATCGCAAAATTGATACCACAAGACGGCGGTGAATCCCTGCACCTGACGAAAACAGGAGAAGTTTTCGGCAGCCCATTCTACATGAGCCCGGAGCAGTGCCGCGGAGAAAAGGTGGATGCGCGCTCCGACATATATTCTATGGGCTGCCTCATGTATGAAGTGATTGCAGGCAAGCCGCCCATCGTCGGCGCCAACCTGATGGAAACCCTGTTCAAACAGATAGGAGAAGTGCCTGCGTCCTTCTCTGTCGCCTGTCCCGACAGGAAAGTGCCGGAAAGATTGGAAGCGATTGTTTTCAAAGCTTTCGCTAAAGATCCCGCTCTCAGACACCAGAGCATGGAAGAGCTGTCGAAAGAACTCCACGAATTTCTCTCTCAAATGGACGGCGGCTGGGTCACGAATGCGAAATTGAAATTGGAGCTCCTGCGATTAAAAATCGCGCCCTTTGTAGGCAGAGAGAAAAAAATTCTCTTGTTCGCGATGTCAGCCTTGATATTGACGGCTGTTGTTGCTTTTCAGTACTTGAGCATCTATTTCAAAGACCTTCGAGAGCCCCCACCAGGCGCTTCAGACGCATGGGCCGTGAACAGAATAAAGCCCGAGGAAAAATCGAATTTTCAAACCAGTCTAGGTATGTTGCGAGCAGCTCTCAAATCGTACGAGAGTGAAGGAGTGAATTCACCGCGCTACATTGCCGGACAGCAATTGCTGGCAGAACATTATGAGCGGAACGGACACTATCAAGAAGCGCTCACTCTGAGGAGGAAAGTCTACGAATCGCTGAAGGTGAGCGAAGGAGAAAAAACCGACGACACCATCGAAGCACATTGGAATTTTGCCAAAGCCCTAGGAAAAACAGGCAACTGGTACGATGCGGTAGCCGTGTACAACGATGTCTATCACAGCATGGAATCAGATCCTGAGATCAGAGGACCTCACAAAGCTGGCAAGGCGGAAGGCACTACGCACATGCTGTTCAGCAACGTCGCCGAAGACCTGGCTGACGCGCTCTATGCCAGCGGACGCTATGGCGAAGCTCTAATGAAATACGAAGTTCTGTTGTCCGAGATGGAGAAATTCAGCACACCGAACGGACTACACACCAAGCGCAGAGCTGAGCTATTGTGCCGTTTAGGTGACTGCTATCGCCTGCGCAACCAATTTGCCAGTGCACAAGCAGCATACGAAAAAGCAATTACCATTTGGAAAGAAGAGGACAAAGATATCGAGCAATTGACAGCGACAACAAGGTTGCTGGCTTTCGTTCATTTCCAGCAAGGGCACTACAAAAGAGCACGCTATCTTTACGAAAAAGCTCTGCCGAAAATGGAGCTGCGACTCGGTGAATCCGACCCTGACGTGATCGCAGCACTGAGAGAGTATTCCCAATTAATGTGGAAAAAGGGAAATTACCTCACCTCAGTGCTGACGGATCTGCGCGTCAAAGAATTGCAGTCCAGGCGTCACGGTACGAGCTAGTTATGCCGAATTAGAGATTGCCTCTCTCGGCCTGATCGCGTTCAATCGATTCGAACAGAGCTTTGAAATTACCCTTTCCGAAACCTTTGGCGCCTTTTCTTTGAATGATTTCGAAAAACAGCGTTGGTCTGTCTTGAACCGGCTTGGTGAATATCTGCAGGAGGTAACCTTCCGATTCTCTATCGACCAGAATGTGCAATTTGGCCAGCTCTTCGATATCCTCGTCGATCTTGCCGACGCGCTCGGGAAGCGCATCGTAATAAGTACGCGGAACTTTGAGGAACTCGATACCACGCTTTTGCAATTCGGCCACCGTCTTGATGATATCGCGAGTGACGATTGCAATATGCTGTACACCAGGTGCCGTGTAGTAGTCCAGATATTCCTGGATCTGAGAACGTCTCACCCCTTCGGACGGCTCGTTGATGGGCATCTTGACGGAGCCCGATTTGTTAGCCATAACCTTGGAGACCAGTGCTGAATACTGGGTGCTGATGTCACCCTTGTCAAAATACTGGTAGACATAGAAGCCGAATACTTTTTTATAGAAGTCAACCCAGTGATCCATGCGGCCGACTTCCACATTACCGACGATGTGGTCGACTGATACCAGACCGACTTTATTCTCGTTGTGATTGTCTTTTACTTTTCTGTCCACAGCTCTGAAGCCGGGCGCGAATCCTTTGTAATCTTTGCGCTCAACAAAAGTGTGAAGTGTTTCGCCGTAAGTGTAGACCGAGGCCGAGACGTATCTGCCGTTTTCGTCCTCGACTACTTCCGGAGCCTTGACGCTCTTAGCACCACGGGCGATGGCAGTGTCATAAGCCTTCTGGCAATCACGCACTCTCAAACCAATAGTTTTCACACCGTCGCCATGAGCATGAACATGCTCGGCTACCTCGTGAGTACCGTTTAGAGAACCGGTCAATACGAGATAAACATGATCCTGCTTCAGCGCATATGAAACTTGATCGCGACGGCCTGTTTCCAAACCACTGTATCCAACCAGATCGAAGCCGAAGCCGCGCTCGTAGTAGTAGGCCGCCTGCAACGCGTTGCCTACGTAAAACTCGATGAAATCAAACCCGTCAATAGCAATTTCTTCTATAGACGGCGCTTCCAGCAGGTCCTTTTCCTTAAGCATCACCAACACCTCAAAGCAATTTGCCACCCACGGCGGCACCGCGGACACCAGGGGCGCTTATTTGCCCAAAAGCTCTTTGGCACCCGGGGTAGCCGGGTCGAGTTCGAGGACTTCTTTGATTACCCGCTTGCCCTCAGCCACTTTCGAGGGATCACCGGTCTTCACTAGCGCCTCACACAATATAACCGTTTCTGCCAGAAGTTGGTGTCCTTCTTTAGTATGAGTGTCCTGCGCAATGAGACAGCGAGCAAGCCCCAGCTTCGCATCCGGAAAATCGGTGAAAGTCTTTAAAAGTTTCCGATATATGGTCTCTGCTTCTTTGAATTTCTTGAGCTTGAGATAAGCCTGAGCCAGCTTGAACTGGCGTATTGAACTGTACTCGGAGTTGTCGAGTGAAGCACGGTAGTATTTGACAGCTTCTTCGCCCTTGCCGAGATGCTCCAGCACTTGCCCTTTCATGAATTGGACGGTAGAAACCTTCGGATACCGCTTTTCCAACTCGTCCAGCTGAGCAATGGCACCCTTTTCGTCACCCTTCAATGCTTTGCGCCAGGCTTCCAGGCATTCCCTGGAAATAATTCCTTCCGCTTCCATGTCCACTTCGATTTTGACATTGGCTGCACTGGATTCGGATGTGACAATCTCGGGCGAGTATTCACCATTTACCTTCTTGACTGTAGTCGAGGAAGGCTCGCTGCTGCCGCCCTTAATCGAAACCTGAGCCAATTTGGTCGGGTCGGTCTTAATGCTTGACGTGCAGCTACAAAGCGTGACAGCAGCTTGCGCTACCACCAGAAATATCATTGAAGGTTTCATAAAACTGCCTAGGGAAGCAAGGGAGCGTGCCCGACTCCGGGCATGACCTTTGGTTCCTTTATTTTAGAGGCATGTAGATTGCGTCTCAAGCTGGCTTCAGGCAGAGGCGGCGGGACCATTTCCATCTCGTCCTCCAAACCACGTGCTTTTTCCAGTGTCTGCATGTCTTTTGCTTTGCCTAGAAGCAAACGAATGCGCGAATTAACTTTGGCAACATGCTGCTCCGGGACAGCATTCTGGTAGAGCAGGTCGACCAGTGTGCGGGCAGCATGATAGTACTCTTTACGCTGTTCCAAAAGTTCGGAAAGAGCGACTCGCAAAAGCAGGTCGCGCGGCTTCTCCTCTTTCAGTTTGTTGAGACGCTCAATCGCTGCTTCCACCGTTGCAGAATCAGGATTGGAGTATGCCATCTGGTGATAAGCGACATAACATGCCGGGTTAAGCTCAGTCGTCAGCGCGTATTCCTTGACCGCTTCCTTATTGGATCCGGCACGCTTGTAGAGCTCGGCCAGAGCCAGATGAGCTTTGAAATCTTTCGGCGCTGCGGCCAAATTGTCCTTAGCGAGCTTGATTTCAGCCTCGCTTGGCGGTGTTTTGCTGAGGTCGGCGGCATAAGACGGCGCCAGAGAAAGACATCCCGACAAGAGCAGAAGCAGAGCTAGAGCGCTTCCGCGTGGGGCTCGTTTTGTCTGGTTATCGTTTGAATCAAACATGCGCAATGCCAACCGGATTCCGTTAAAAGGACCTCGCCCAAGAAGGGTCTGCCCAGTCGGGTTATAGTCCCCCTTACCAGGCTAGTTTGTCAACAGTTCTACTCTTTACCTTTGCGAATACTCAGCATGAAATGCCCCTCTGTCATCTCGGATCTGGCTTCCAGCGTGTGTCCGTCCTGGACAATACTCTCTGAAACACTTTCGACAGGCTCACCTCCGTCAAGCAAAACGCACACCAGATCGCCCTCTTGCATCTTGTCAAGAAACAGCCTGGTTTTGACAAAATTCATCGGACAGGCCACTCCCCGTAAATCAAGTTGGAATTCCGCCACTGTCTAATAACTCCCCAAACGATTGACTGGCCTGCAATAACTGACTTCGGCAGAGTTTTTGGCAACAGCCGTGATGACAAAACTCTAAAACACTAAGGCTGACAAAAACATTTCTCGGGAAAACAACCCTGCCGGTCCGGACACATCTCCACGGTCTCATATTTTCGCCACTGCCGGGCAAAACACTCCCTGGCCAGGGCGTAGCCCTTGAGGGTAAGAAGAACTTCAACTGCAGTCCGGTCGCTTTCTTGGCCTAAACAGACCAGGCAAAAGAGCTCGTCAGTATTTCCCACCGTAAGATTCATGACCTTTTGGCGCAAACACAAAGCCCGCTTGCACTTCGAGCATTCAGAAGGCAGCTCAGCCAAATTCGAATCGCTTTCTTTCTCGTTTGCCAATTTAGCCAGCCGAAATCAGGAATAATCGCCGAAGAACAAGTACTGTAGCACGATTCAGAACACCCGCGCCAATTCCGGGGGAGTCTTACGCTAGCGAATGCGTAATCTCCTCATTACCGAAGCTTAATTACTAATCTACTGTAGGAGTCCTCTTCCAAGGATTTCCAGGGCATATGCCTCCTTTCGACCAACAGGACATTCCGGCTCAGCAGTTGGACGCACCTCCCGAATCGCAGCTGTTCAAAAACACTGCGGTCAGCGATATGCTTCTGCAAACGGCGGGACTGTACAGCTTCAAACCCCAGCCTGTCGCGCCCAGACCGGCTGAAGAGCAGAAAGAAACCAGTGTCGCCTTGCGTCAGACTGCAGCAGACTTTGCTGGAAGCCTGACAGCCGGTGTCTCCGGAGTCGTTGCTTTCAGCCTTCTGAACGCCACTACCCACGGCGCAGCCAAAGCTATGTCAGTGCCACTGGCTATGCTGGCCGGCGGCGCAACAAAATACACGGTCAAGAGCGGAGTCGAACATACGCTCCTGGACGAAAAGCATAGAACCACCAACGCCTCTGATTTCGCCTGGGGCGCCGTCGATGGATTGGCCGGCGTGGCCGGCAGCGCAGTCGACCAACAAATTTCTCGCCGTTATCTCTCCTCGATAGGGCGCAAGGCTCTGGGGTCCAACATCTCCAATGAGACGGCTTTGGAAGGAGCCAAAGTCCTGATCCAGAATTCCGGCATCGAGGCGATCAAACATAACGTAGTGCGCGGCTTGGCCGGCGGCGCAGCCGGTACATTCGTCTGGAGCGCGCCCAGAAGAGTCTGGGAAAATAGAGAACAATTCGCCACCAATCCCGGTGAGGCACTTGCCTCTACCGCCGGTCAGATGACTCAGGATGTGGCCTTCGGTTCGCTCTTTGGAGGAGCTCTTACAGGCACTGGAACTGCGCTTTTCCGGGGCAGACAGATTGCCGGTGAAATTGGTGCGAAATTCAAAAGTGATGCCAATGTCATGCGCATCGATGGACGATTCATGGGCGATTTCCATAGCAATTTGGATCAACTGCCTTACATGAAGACCGCCCTGGACAAGCTAAACGCGCAGTCTCACGTCAAAGGAACGCCGACAAGTTTTGATATCACCGGTGATGCTCTTTCCGGTCATGTCAATTTCGCCTTTACCAAGGGCGGGCAGGTTGAATATGAAACTCTGATCGATATGCAAGCCCGCAAAATCATTCTCGGCAATCACGAGCATGATGCCGCCGGTGGGCTTTTTGACGTTCCTCGCTGGGGCAAAGTAATGCGCCCGATCCTGGAAAAGAATCCCAATGTTTCGGTGATCAATTCCAATCTCGACGTGAGCGCATATCCCGAATATCAAGGACTGACAAAACCATACGTTGTTGAAGAGATTATGGCTCCGTGGGGCAAGACAAAAGTAGCCACCATCGGTATAACGACCGAAGAAGGCGCGGTAGGAGCCATCAAGTATCACGATGCTGAGCAGACAGCAATCGCGGCTATCAAAGATCTAAACAGTCAAGGTATCAAGCACATTGTTCTCGATACTCATATTGGACTTGGCGAAGATCTCAAACTGGCCCGAGCCCTCATTCGCGAAAACCTGAAGGTCTCTCGCATTCAAGGCGGTCACAGCCACAGTATCACACCTATGCCAATCTGGGTCGGACCGGAAAAAGGTGTGGTCGCAAGAACAATCGATCGCATGATGGGAAGACCAGTAGGCGGAGAATTCGAGATTCCGATCATGCATGCCGGCTCTGGCGGACGCTGGCTGGGCAATTTCCAGTCTGCTGTCAATTTCGATGGCACGGCCAATCGTTATTTTACGCGCGGCAACCTCGTTGCGATAACCCCGGAACTGGGCGCCGACGAAGTCGTTGCGCAGGCAATCAAGAATGCCCTGCCGGAGCGCAACGCCCTCACACAGGAAACATACGGCGCCATAGCCGTAGGTAATTACAGCGCCCGCGGTTTACGCGCCAAAGAAACCGCGCTGGGCAATCTCGTCTCAGATGCAATTCGCTCCGGTCTGAAACCGCAGCTCGGAGATGATCTGGTCGTTATGACTCATTCCGGCGGTATCCGCGATCAGATTGTAGCGGGCAAACCACTGACCCGACTCGACATCGCCAACCTGGTCATGAATGCAGGCAAACGAGAAGGCGAAATAAAAGAACTCGTCAATGTTCGTCTTACCGGAGCGCAGATAAAACAAGGTCTGGAATATGGTGTTCGCGATCTGCACACTCCAGTCAAACCGACTGTTCCTCAGCGTTTCGGCCAACTGTTCTTTCCCAAAGCAGAGGAGACAGCCCAGGACTTGTCTGGAAATTTCGTGCAAGTCAGCGGCTTGAAATATTCTATCGACCTTTCCGGCGAACCCTGGAAGGCTGGCACGCTGGGCGGGCGCATCAACAATGTGAAAATACAAGCTGCCGACGGTTCGTTCTCTCCAATAGAAATGGACAAGACTTACAATGTCGTCACTCGGCAACATCCAGTCCACAAATGGACGAAAGCCGGTCTTTTCGGATCGGAGCGCCCATTCGAAGATGTCGCCAGAGAAATACAAATGCAACCGGTGCCGGTCTCGCAGGTTGATCTGATTGCGCAGTACATCTCTGGAAAACAAATCGATCCAAAATCTTTCTCAGCCGTCGAGGGCAGAATCACCAACAATACGCAAACTGTGCGCAAGCTGCCAGTGAAAGTCGGAGTGTCGGTAGTCGCTCAGCCGTCAGCAAGAACTGTCGAAGACAACATGGAAAGAGAGTAGGTTCAATACCGAATTGATCAGCTAAAATGCCTGGCATTAGAGGAAATGCGAAAGTTTGAGCGATTGAATTATTTGTTTGCTAAATCAGTTGTTTTTGCAATCACGGCAGGCTCGGTTGCCCAGGCAATTTCCATTGCTCCTGTACTGGCTCAGACAAATACAGACTTACCACCTGTTTCACCGCCACCGAGCAGCTCTGCTCCACCTCCAGCGCCCGGGCCCTTCAACTTCCAGCAGTTCAACAATCCTCAAGGTTATTCTCCATTGAGCCAACCGCCGAACATAGACCCATATATTCGCGGCAAGCTTTTGATCAAGCAGGCCACTGACCTGATCTCTTCAGGCCAGCTGGAGCCGGCGGTCGAGTTGCTGCAAAAATCTATGGAGTACAGAAAAATAGACCCGACTCCCCAGTTTCTTCTCGGGCTTATCAACGACCAGAAAGGCAATCCACAGCTAGCTTTGACTAATTACACAGCGTCCGTGAAAAAAGCTACGTCGCTCGGCATGGATTCAGCACAGTTGCGTATCAATTTAGCCAACACACTGGTCAAGCTCAACTACTTGAAAGAAGCAGAGTTCGACTACAAGCGAGCCATCGACATCGATGACAAAAACGAAATCGCACATCTCAATTACGGACGACTGCTTCTTTTCAAGGGAGACTATGCAGGCTCATTCCAGCAACTGCAGCGTGCACACGAATTGATGGCTACAGATCCTAACCTGCCACTCTATGAGGCCCTGGCCCTCAAAGGCATGGGCAACACAGAAGAGTCGCGCCTGCAATTGCAGGTATTTCTGGACAGAGCAAAAGGCATCAACTCGGACCCCAGAGTTATCAACATGGCGGAGAATCTATTGGCAGGCATGAAGTAACACGTCTTTCATGAGCCGCGCAAATTCCATGATTCGGGCTCTTTGAGATTTGTTTTACTCAATAGTGCCTCAATGAGTATTTCTATTTAGCTATTCTTGTCGGACTATACAAGCGGTATTCCATTTCTTCGAGTTTCCGAAATGTTCGATGGTAACTAAAAGAGCTGACGTCAGAGTTGAAAAAGACGAGCTGGGCGAAGTTTTTCTGCCCGCCAAGGCTTACTATGGCGCCAATACCTTCAGGCTCAAAGATATTTTGCCGGTCAGCGGGCTAAAAGTTCATCCCCGCCTGATTGACGCGCTGCTCCTGGTGAAAAAGGCGTGTGCTCAGGCCAATCTAGACTGCAAGCGCCTGGATACTACAGTAGCGCGTGCGATCATGCAAGCAGCCGACGAAGCATACGGCGGGCAATGGCGCGATCAATTCGTCGTCGAAATACTCTCGTCAGGTGCAGGCACCGCCCTTAATATCAACATCAATGAAGTGCTCGCCAATCGTGGGCAGGAAATACTGGGCGGAGCGCTCGGCAACTATGACATTATTCACCCCGTCAAACATGTGGATCTGGCTCAATCGCCGAACGACGTGTTTCCCACTGCAATGCGCATTGCAGTATTGCTGGCGGAAAAAGAATTAGAACCGGTTCTTTTGGACCTGGAACGTTTGCTCAGACGAAAATCTCTGGAATTCGAGCGAGTCATAAAAATGGGCCGCTCTCATTTGCAAGACGCCTTGCCCATCACGCTTGGCCAAGAATTCAATGCATTCGGCTCTTCCATAGAGCGCTGTTTGAAGAGATTGAAAGAAGCCAGCACAGGTCTTACCGAACTGAATATCGGAGCAACGCATGTAGGCACGGGACTAGGCGCAGACAGTCAGTACATTCACGCAGCGGTGGAAAGACTTTCACAATACACAGGCATGCGGCTGAGGCAATCCGACGACTTCTTTCGAATTTCTCAATCCATGTCGGATTTCGTTGAATTTTCCTCGGCGCTTAAAGAGCTGGCTGTAGAGCTTACAAAAATCGGCAATGACCTGCGCCTTTTGTCTTCGGGCCCGCGCACAGGATTGAACGAAATTACCGCACCGGAATTGATTGTCGAGCGTTCTTTGATTCGTCCCAACACTTTGCCGAACAGGCGCATTCCAACCCTTGTAGAATGTATGAACATGGCTTCCAGCCAGGTTTTCGGCAACGATATAGTGGTGGGGCTGGCGGCACAATCGGGACAATTCGAATCGAACGTAATGACCCCGCTCATCATTCACAATATTCTTCAGTCCGTTGATTTGTTGCGCAGCACGATTGAGCCTTTCAACAGCAAATACTTGCGGGCGATTACCGCCAATCACTCCGCTTGCAATATGCAGATGGAAGAAGCGGGCGTAGTCCTTGCAGTAGTGAGCAAGCGCCTGGGCGACAAACGCGCCCAAGAATTGGCGAAAGAAGCTGAGCAAGCTGATTTGACCTTGAAAGAGCTGGTTACGCAGCGGGGCTTGATTCCCAAAGAGGAACTGGATCGCATGCTCTCCTACAAAGAGCTGACCGGAACCAATGCAGCATTTTCGTCAGCCGACGAATCTGACACTACAGGTGGTGCCGGGTAGATTTTTGCTTTTCGGGCGGGGCATTATTGCACGACTTTCTCATGTTGTCTGCCCAACAAAGCCGCACTGACGTTTACTTCATATGAAGAAATATGAAACTCTGAACAGCATTTTCTTCAGGTATTGTCAGCCGGTTATTCGGTAATATTTGAATCTTCGACGCACCCCTTCTGGAAACACTTTCGAGGTAGATCCGAGTTTATGCTGACTGGATATCGATTCGAGATGATCGTCGGCTGCATGAGGTCTGGCAAATCCAGCGAACTCATCCGCAGAATAGAACGAGCACGTCTGGCTTATCTGCCGACAATTATCGTTCGCCCGGCTACCGACACGCGGTCGAAACCTAATCAAATAGAATCGCGAAATGGATTGGCGTCTAAAGCAATTGTCGTAGAGACAGCCAGAGACATTCTTAAATACTCGTCGCATGCAGTAGTTATCGGCATGGACGAATGCCAGTTTTTCTCAGATGATGTGCCCGAAGTGGTACAGGCACTCTTGCGCCAGAAGAAGAAGATCATCGCTTCTGGCTTGGACCTCGATTACAGGGGCAAACCTTTTGGTCCAATCCCGGAATTGTTGGCGATGGCCGACCGAGTAGATAAGCTTCTGGCTGTCTGCCGCAAGTGCGGATCGGATTTTGCCTGCCGCACTCAGCGTATGGTCAATTCCAACGAACAGATTCTTGTGGGCGATGCCCAGTACGAAGCTCGCTGCCTGTCATGCTTCGAGCCACCCAGCGACTACCAGCTGAAATTGGACCTGGCCAATGAAATACAGGCAGATGTACCGGCTTTGGCGTCTCTTATCGATTGTCATCCGGAAAACGAAGCCGGCATCGGCGAAGTACTGCCGTTACTGAATATAAACAGTCTTTAATCTTTTTAATTTCCAAGACCAAAAAGTTACCGCCAGTACGGCATGGGCATATCTCAGGCAGTGTACTGAGAGGAGCTTTTTATGTGTACCTGGCGTCAAGCTCTGAGCGATTTCTTCACTTTCAACTGGCTGAAACGGAACTCTCGGCCAAATGAAGCGGCAGATAAGCCTGAGCAACTTAAAACAATCTGGAAGGATACATTCAACCGTCTGGAGGCTTACCAACCGGCGGAACCGCTGCATGAGCATCAACCGCAAGTGATTCAAATTGCAGAAGAGGCGCGCAGCCGGATTTCCACCGAGATGCCTACGCCTGCACCCACCCCGACCCACAAATTACCAGCTTCGAAAACTTGCAATGACTTACAAGTTTGGTTCGGGGAGTCTGTAGCGACGTGGGACCCCACGGTTAATGCCCATAACGTGGACAGCAGCGACCAACAGAGCAAAGTCCGCCGCGCCACACGCTGGACGAAAGATACAAATCCCAGATAGTCAGAAAACTTGCACCTTGTAAAGAGGCGCTAGATTTGTTTAAAACTGCCGAAACTCAGCAGTGGTCCGCTTTTGGCGTTTCACGCGGTAACACTGCTCATTCGATATGCATCACCTAGATGGTAAGATTACTTATGGTCTGCTCTTGATGACCGGAGTTATCAGAACTCCGGGTACGGGGGTCTTTTATGGTTTTTAGGAATCCTTCCTTGTACGTCGCTATGCTCGCACTGGTGGCTACGTCGCTCAATCTCGTCTGTGCTCAGGATGTTGAGGCGAAAGGCAAGAAAAGAGGTGGCTCGAGGAGCTATTTCGTTCCGCCGCCGCCTGCTTACACTCCTTCTTTGACTCCGGCTGTCTATATCAACGGCCAGCCACAGGTGGCCCAAACCACCAAGAAGAAAAAGAAAGAGGTGGAAGAGAAGAAGTACGTCTACACTCGCGAAGGCTACGAGCAACCAAAAGCTACCAAACCCAACCCTTACGTCACCTACTGGGGCAGTTAGCAAGAAAGCTCTTGAATTTGAAAGCCGCCTTTTCAGGCGGCTTTTTTGTTGGGACTGGACCGCCGGGAGCGCCGGCTTCCAGCCGGCTCGTCAAAGCCGGCTGGAAGCCGGCGCTCCGGCCAGAATTTGAGAGCCGCCAAGATGGCGGCGCTCCGGCCAGAAT
>CAZBOX010000124.1:12654-16002 GCA_964493595.1 uncultured Candidatus Obscuribacterales bacterium
GCGCTCCGGCCAGAATTTGAGAGCCGCCAAGATGGCGGCGCTCCGGCCAGAATTTAAGAGCCGCCAAGATGGCGGCGCTCCGGCCAGAATTTAAGAGCCGCCAAGATGGCGGCGCTCCGGCCAGAATTTGAGAGCCGCCAAGATGGCGGCGCTCCGGCCAGAATTTGAGAGCCGCCAAGATGGCGGCGCTCCGGCCGAATTATATGCGCTCGAGCACCATAGCGATTCCCATACCGCCACCAATGCAGAGGCTGACGACGCCATATTTTGCTTTGCGGCGCTTCAGCTCCAGAGCCATGCTCAGAATCAAACGAGCGCCGGTCGCTCCAAATGGATGTCCCAGAGCAATTGCTCCGCCGTTGACGTTCACCTTGCTGCGATCGAGATTCAATTCTTTCTCACAAGCAAGATACTGACCAGCGAAGGCTTCATTTATTTCAAAGAGGTCGATATCTTCCATTTTCAAGCCAGCTTTTGCCAGTGCCATGGGAATTGCAGGCACAGGACCGATGCCCATGATTTCCGGGGGCACACCAACCACAGCCCAGGAAAGAACTCTCACCATCGGCTCCAGTCCGTGCTTCTCGGCGATTTTTTCGCGGGTGACCACAAGCGCTGCCGCACCGTCGACGATGCCACAAGCATTTCCTGCCGTCACCGAACCATTTTTCCTGAAAGCTGGTTTGAGCTTTGCCAGCCCTTCGAGAGTGGTCTCCGGGCGCATATGCTCGTCCTTGTCTATTACTTTGGTCTTACCTTTTCCTGCCGCCACTTCCATAGCAACGATTTCCTCGGCAAAAACCCCGGCATCCTGTGCCTTTTTGGCGCGTTGCTGAGATTCAACCGCAAACTGGTCTTGCTCTTCTCTCGAAATTTTGTGGCGTTCTACCAGATTCTCAGCAGTTTCTCCCATGGAGGCATTGGGCAAAGTATCGCGAATGTCAAGCCCATCGAACATTTCAGTGGCGCCCATCCGACCGCCCCAGCGCAATCCCCAGCTCATATACGGTGTCATGGACAGGGAATCGGTTCCGCCCGCCAGAACCACCTCAGCCTGGTCAGCATCGATAAGCATCTCAGCGGTGGCAACGGCTTTGACTCCCGAACCGCAAAGCAAATTGAGGATAAGCCCAGGGCTCTCCTGCTTCATTCCCGAGCGCAAGCCGACATGTCGTGCCAGGTAGATGGCGTCCTTGCTGGTTTGCAGCACATTGCCCATAACAACCTCGTCGATCTTTGCCGGATCGATCTTGGCCCGTTCTATTGCTCCTTTTGATGCAGCTACCGCCAGGTCTGTAGCCGTCTGCGACGCCAGCCCCCCACCATATGAGCCAAATGCTGTCCGAGCACCCGAAACTACGACGAGTGCGCCCTTACCATTCTTGTCTGCCATTTCTCACGCCTGCCTTATAAAGGCGGGTTGCCAACCCGCAATAACTGACTCTCAAGTCCCGCAATACTCGCAAAAACTAAAACAAGTATCAAGACAATATCTAATAGTCATATTGTCAGGCTAGAATTTACGGGTTTTCGCGACTTAACGCGTTTTTTTTAGGTTTCAAAATTCAATCAAACCCAATATGGAGGGCTGAACCTTGACCAAGGTTGGTGTACCGAAAGAGATAAAGAACAACGAGTACCGCGTTGCCCTGACCCTGGCAGGGACAAGCGCAATGGTTGCAGCCGGACATACTGTCTACGTTGAAAAAAATGCTGGTGTCGGTAGTGGTATCACCGACAAGGAATACGAAAAGGCAGGCGCCAAGATTTTGCCAGATGCGAAGAGCATTTTCGGCGAATCCGACATGATCATGAAGGTCAAAGAACCGCAAGCCAGCGAAGTAGCGATGCTCAAAAAGGGTCAATTGCTCTTCACCTACTTGCACCTCGCTGCTGAGCCCAAACTGGCTCACGACCTGGCAAAAACAGGAGCCACCTGCGTAGCTTACGAAACCGTTCAGCTGGCAAACGGCAGCCTGCCGCTTCTCACACCGATGAGCGAAATTGCAGGACGCCTCTCCGCACAAATCGGAGCTAACTACCTCGAGCGTCCAATGGGCGGTCGCGGCATTCTTCTGGGCGGCGTCCCTGGTGTTGAGCCCGGTCGCGTCATCATCATCGGCGGTGGCGTAGTCGGAACCAACGCAGCCAAGATCGCACTCGGTCTCGGCGCTCGCGTCACCCTTTTCGATGTCAATCTCGAGCGTCTGCGCTATCTCGACGATATCTTCAACGGTCAAGTACGCACCGTGTTCTCGGTCGGACACTACCTTGAAGAAGCTCTCCCGAGCGCAGATCTGGTCATCGGCGCAGTATTGCTCCCGGGCAAAGCCGCTCCGCGTGTGATCACCAAAGACATGATCAAGAAAATGAAAGAAGGCTCCGTGATTGTCGACGTCGCAGTCGACCAGGGCGGTTGCATCGAAACTATCCATGCAACAACCCACTCCGACCCGATTTATGTCGTGGACGGCGTTGTTCACTACGGCGTAGCCAACATTCCTGGCGCCGTACCGTGGACCTCGACCAGAGCTCTCACAAACGCCACAATGCCTTATGCCTTGAAACTCGCCAAGCTCGGCTACAAAGCCTGCCTCGACGATCCGGCACTGGCGCTCGGTGTCAACATCCACGAAGGCGAAATCGTCCATCCGGGTGTCAAAGAAGCTTGCGATTCGCTGGCTACAGCCAAGTAAGAACCAAAAGCAAGAAGAAATCGAGAAGCGTCACGCCTCACGCGTGACGCTTTTTCTTATCGTTATTTGGAGAATAATTTGCAAAGAAGACCCCATCACGGCAATAAGCGGGTTTTAATACATTGATGTATTTGTCCAGATCAAATCGGTAACTAGAGTGAAATTCAGAATTGCGTCCTGGAATGTGAACGGGCTCAGAGCAATAGCCAAGAAAGGCTTTTTCGATTGGAAAGAAAAAGAGAAGTATGACGTCGTTTGCCTGCAAGAAACAAAAATCGGCGCCGATCAATTGACGAAAGAATTGATGGAGCCCAAAGGCTACACCTCTTATTTCAGTCACGCGGAAAAGAAGGGCTACAGCGGAGTGGCGATTTACACGCGTGAAAAACCCAAGCAGATTTTGAACGGATTCGGCATCCCCAAATTCGACAATGAGGGACGCACGGTCATTGCCGATTATGGTGATTTCTTGCTGGCCAACATTTACTTCCCCAATGGAAAAGCAAGTCCGGAGCGGCTTGCTTACAAAATGGAATTTTACGAAGCCTTTCTTCAATATGCGAAGAAGTTGCAGAAGGAGGGTAAGCGCTTGATTGTATGTGGCGATTTCAATACTGCTCACAAAGAAATTGATCTTGCGCATCCGAAAGAC
>CAZBOX010000125.1:0-15979 GCA_964493595.1 uncultured Candidatus Obscuribacterales bacterium
AGCTGGGAAGCCTCAATTGATAACTCCCTTTGCGCATGACCAGTTCGATAACGCCCACAGATTGAACGAGCTTGGCATTGCTGAAACATCGAAAGTAAATAAGCCCATGGAATGGCGCCGCAAGTTGAAGCATTTGGTTGGTGATAGGAACGTTCGGGATAAATGCCAAATCATCATGGACCGTATTGTGTCGAAGCCGAACCCCGTGCAGAGTATTGCGGATGAGATTTTGAGGCTTGTTTAAAGCCGATAGTGGGGAAGGGGAATATGAAAGTACCGGGTGCAAAAAAATGAAAGTACCGGGTGTAAAAAACTATAAATGCCGGCTGGAAGCCGGCGCTCCGGCCGTTTCTATTCGTTCAATAGCTTTTTGCCGGTGGCGTCTGCTGTCACCGGGTGGTCCATTGGGAAGACTTCTAACTTTACGTAGTGATCTTTGTTGGTATTGATGACGAAGAAGCGTTTGTCGGGGTATTTCACTTTGCAGTCGCGCATGGCGTTAATTGCAAGCATGACGTTGTTTGGGTCGTCATCGGAGATGCCAAAGCGATGGGGCGGATTCTTTCCATACTTTTCCAAGCCTGTTTCCACTGCTGCTTTGATAGCCATCTTCTTCATTGATGGAACGGTCGTGTTGGGATCACTGATGCCGAGCGATTTTTGGACATCAGGATTGGAGACCGTGTAGATGCTGAGAATATTCAAGCGAGATTCTAGAAAACCTTTTTCGGCAAGTGCATTGAAGCCAGCGGCGATTGTTTCAGGGGCATGGCCGCGTGCTGTGATAAAGACAACCGGGCGCTGTTTCTTCGCTGCGTGTTCGAGAAGCGGCCAGGACGGACCTTGCCATTGCATGCCACTTGTCACAGCTTCCAACAAGACTTTGCAAAATGCTTGTTCTTGAGGCGGTACGCCGGGGGCGTCACGAAAGTCTCGATAAGTGAAACCTTCACGCACCGACCAGGCTTGCCATTCCCCAGCTCTACCCAGCTGGTCGTGGATATAGGTGTACTCGCCTGATGAAACTTCACGTTCGGCTTGCGCTTCGGCGTTCCACAAATACAATTTGGTTGGCAGGAAAAATAGATTGTCATCGATATCGAAGAAGTAGAAGCTGATGCTTCCATCGTTTTCTGTCATTCGTTCACCTTCTTCGGCTTTTGCCCTATCACTTTTAGAATGTAATCCCTGACGTATTCAGGGTAGAAAAATCCATTGCTGTCAGTTTCGTATAGTTTCCATTCAGTGTTGACGATTTCTACAAATCCGCTGTCAGCCTCGTCCGGATTAAGAGGCAGCGATGGTCCCAGAATTGCGTGAGTGGCAAGATATGCGTTCCACCAGAATGTCTCGCATCTTGTGCCGTCGGCATTGGCGACTAGAAAGAAGCGCAGGCGGTCAGCCTTTCGACCGTCGATGAAAGTTTCTCCATCCCTTTCTACGATGCCCAGATCTCTCATTATGGCGCGCTTGCTTCCCGGATTGAAGGACACGCGAACATCAGAAAGGTCAACTTTCATCTGTTTATCGAATTGTTTTGAGCGTTTGTCGCGCATAGAAGACTGGCACGGGGACAACTGCCCCCATTTTAGCAGGGGAATCTGCTTCGACTATTGAAAGATGGGCGTTGAAACGCCTTATCCCCCGATGCTTACCTATATTCTCGTGCTATATTAGCAATTCGAAATTCTTGCATTTGTTGCCAGAACGCTCTCAAATAAGCACTTACCGCCGGAGACAAATAGTGGAAGCGCGGACTATTCATGCTAACGGCATCGACATCCATGTTGTCGTTGCAGGAATTGGACCGACTATTTTGCTTCTGCATGGCTTTCCGGACACACATCATTTGTGGCGCCATGTTACACCTCATCTGGTGGCAGCCGGATTTCGTGTGGTGATGTTTGACCAGCGCGGATACGGCAAGACTTCTGCGCCTTCTGAAGTAGATGCATATACTGTTGACAGAATAGCGTCTGATGCGATTGAGGTCTTAAAGCAACTCGGGATTGATGAAAAAGTGAGCCTCGTTGGTCACGATTGGGGAGCTGTAATTGGCTGGTATCTGTGTATCAAGTTTCCCGACTTCTTCGAGAGCTTTGTCGCTGTTTCGGTAGGGCATCCTCTGGCATATCGAAACGCCGGTCCTTCACAGTGGTGTAAAGCTTGGTATGTGATTATGTTTCAAATTCGCGGCCTTGCTGAATGGCTATTTTCTGCCAATAACTTTAAGGCTTTGAGAGATTTGTCGAAAGATCCAGAAGATCAGGCTTCGCGCATCAGCGCTTTTTCCCCGAGTGGACGTATTACCGCTGCACTGAATTGGTACAGAGCAAACTTCAAGCAATTTGGCACGACGAGCTTTGGCTCATGTACCGTGCCAACTCTCGGAATTTATTCCACCGGTGATGTCGCGCTTACAGAGAAGCAAATGGTTGACTCTGAAAAATATATGAAGGCTGAGTGGAAATATGTGCGTATTGAAAATTCCACTCACTGGATTCCGCTGGATCAACCAGACACATTAAGTGCTGAGATTGTCGATTGGTGTAGGGCGGGGCAGTTTCGGCGGTATGGCTGAAGCTTATGGATTTGCTGCAGCCTCATCAATCTCATACAGCTTGAGCTGAGTCTCGAATGCTGAAGGCGTCACTTTTACGTCTCCATAAAACGGATCGTCGTACGTGAAAAGCAGAAAGAGATTTAGCGAGATGACTAGGCTCACCATACCCACCATCACAGCCTGAATCTTGAGATTTTCGGCGGTAAAGAAGTAAGTGAACAAGATTGTTGCTCCACCTCCGATAAAAAGAACTATCCAAAGTTCCGTAGGAAGCCCTGAATGAAGCGCTTCCATTCTCATTCTCCGGCCTTCTCCTATGGATTTCATAGCCTCAATCAGTGCTGATTGAGTGTTGCTCTGTCTTTGTGTAACTGGCTCATAGCTTACGCAAACTGACCAGAGCTTTCTATATACATCCCATGCTTCTTGGCTGTCTTGTTTCTCCGCCAGTTTGGGCCATTCTTTTTCGATCACCGTTTTGGCATAGCTTTTGCATAAATTGCGTAACTCGTTTTTACGCGTGTCGGGAAGTCCATCGGCCAGTCTGTATACATTGCCTAAGGAAGATGCTTCCTGCTGGACTGTCTCTCGAGCATCGCCGAATCTTTGCATAGCATCGGCAACCATAAATCCTAGAAGGACCGCAAATAACATTGCGACAAACTGAGAATATGGGTCTGTAATGTCGTGCTGTACACCCTGACCCGGAGTTTTTAGAAATCGGTGAAAGTAAACCAGTCCTAAGACAGAACCGATGACTACGGTCAGTATTAAGAGGAGGCCGACATAAAGTGTCATATTCTTTCTTTTCTCCCTGGCATACAATGAGTGTGTTCGTTTGGCAACGGCGCCGTCCTCTCCCAGCCATTACGCTTCAGCGGTTTCATCAAGCAATTCCTGTTCTTTCTTATGTCCGACAATCGTCAGGTAATGCGCATCTACTCTTTCACGAAATTCATCCAGAATTTCTGACTTTGTGCCGCCTTTCTTGGCCAGCTGAATAAGGCAATCCTTTTGCGCTTTTACAAGAATTGTCTCTACTTGAATGCGTTCTACTTCTTCTTCAGTTGTTTCGCTTTGCTCTAGTAGCTCAAGAAGCTCTGCAGACTCTTTGCGCTTTTGCGCAACTTCTTTGAGCTTTTCTTTCACTTCTTTCTTGCTTACTTGACCGATTTTGAATGACTTTTGCAGTGATTCTTTCTCGTTGTCCAGTTTTTCAATTTCATTCTGTAATCGAGTTGTTTTGGGAAGCTTTTCGCCAGTCACTTTCATTAGTTTGATCATCGGTTCTATGGTCAATCCAGGAACAAGCAAGGTGAAGAGCGCCACACCAAAGGTTGTTACTACCAGCATTTCGCGGTTCGGAAAGTTGGATGGCAGACTTAGCGCCATTGCCATGCATAGGGAGCCTCGTAATCCACCCCAGAAAAGCAAATGTTGCCATTTAAGCGAAATCGGATGTGCCTTGTCACTTGCAATCGGACTGAGTGTGTAAATAACTACGAATCTGGCGATGAGAATGGCCGCTACGCCAGCCAAAATGCAAGGAGAATACTTGACGACAAGATCGTATTTTATCTGCATGCCAATTAAGAGGAACACTAGTGATTCTGCGATGAATGCTGCATATTCCCAGAATGAATCGACTGCCAGCCTTGTGGTCGCCGACATGCTGGTGCGGCTGCCGAAATTTCCCATAATGAATCCTGCGACCAAAACGGATATTACAGATGAGACTCGGAACTGCTCGGCCAGGACGTAAGAGCCGTAAGCAACGAGCACAGTAAGTGTTGTTTCGAGCAGATGATCGTCAAAATATTGGGTCAATTTAGAAGCAATACTTCCAACGGCAGCACCGACGAAAATTCCACCGCATGTTATCAATGCAAAATCTATGCCAATCCTGCTCCAAGATAGATCCCCGCCAACCAGTATCGATGCTAGCAGTACTCTGAACAAAGCCACGGCGGTTCCATCATTCAGAAGGCTTTCGCCCTCTAGTATCGTATGCAATCTTCTGTTGACGCGCATTCTTTTGAACAGTGCCAGGACAGAAATAGGGTCGGTAGCAGATATCATTGCTCCAAACAAAAGAGAGAGTTTGAAATCCAGGCCCGTCAAGCCATGCAAAACAAAGCCGACAATAATTGCAGACATTAAGACGCCCAGAGTTGCCAGCAATGCTACTGGCTTGTAGCAAGATTTCAGCCAGTCATAGTGAAGATTCCACGATGCCTCGAACAAAAGTGCAGGAAGAAATATGAGCAATATCAGTTCCGGAGTCATTGTCACCACTGGCAGGAAATGGAAAATGCCAATGAAGAGTCCAACGATAACCAGAGCGATGGAATATGGCAGCTTGATCCATTTTGTGACGATAGCCACTCCCGACGCCAGCAATAGCATCGTGAAAAGCAGATAGAAATTTAAGTTGGAAGTTATTTCCATGAACGTGACCCCTAAGAATCCCGAACTTTTTGTTCAGAATCTAATGAGCTAGAAATAGAATCGCGTTTGCCATCAAGTAGATAATCGAAATAGCTATGGCATCACCTGCAAGAAAGAGAAACTTCTTTTGCGATCTGTAGGTAAGCCCGATCACAACCACGGCAAGTGCCATCATTGCGCAAATAGCCGTTGACGAATTTATTGGCTCTACGGCTCGCAGCAGCGGACCCTTCCAATAGAAGAAATCAGTTAACGCCAGAATCGCCACATTGAAAAGATTACTGCCCAGAAGATTGGCAACCGCCATGTCGAAAGATCCCATCCGAGCCGCGGTCACCGAGACTGTTATCTCGGGCAGGGAAGTAGTGACCGCGATAAGGGAAGAGCCTATGAAGCTCTCACCCCACCCAGTTTCTTTGGCGATTTGTTCGCCTAGCCCGGGCAAAAAACAAGCAGCGATAACTATAACAACTGAATTAATTACGAAAAATGCCACAGCTTTCTTTAATGACAGATTTCCGGCTTCGGAGTTCTCCGCCAAGTCCCCAGCCACTTCATTCAAGCGAACCTTTTCATACTCATAGATCAAACGCATCGCTAGCAGATAAACCACTATGAAGAGAATGCTTATCGATCCGCTTGAATTCAGTACGGTAAAAATAGGAAAGTACTTGCCGAAGCCAATATCTATAGCTACTAAGCCAAGCAGCAAAATTCCGAAACCGCACGAAAGTAAATGTCCGTCATGCACTAAATTTGAAACCGGTCTGTTCTTTGAAAGAACATCCAAAAGTGCAATCACGAGCATATTAAACATGCAGCTGCCAATCGTTCCGCTGACGGCCATGCTTGGTAAGTCATTCAACGTTACTGCACTTACGCTGGTAATTAGTTCCGGCAATGAAGTTACAGTTGCAAGCAATACAAGACCGATCCAGCCTTTAGCCAATCCCGTCTTTTCAGCAATTAGATCGCCATAGACGCTGAGCCTGCTTCCGGAGTATAGAATCACGCCAGCGCAGATTGCAAACTCGATCCAAACATTCATGGGAGTACTCCTGAGACGTTTCCAATCGATTGTGGCCAAATGGCTGCTTGCTTGCAGACTTCAAGTCAAAATGGAAGATTCCCCAAAATGACGATGAGTTTTCGACATCGTTTTTCGAGTGGCACGCCAAAATGCGTAGAGACTCACCGCAGCGAGCTATGTTGTATTTGACCGGTCGATTTCACATGCACGATCAGCCAAAGACAACACACCAAATCAGATTCTATCGTCCTGTCGCAGAAAAGATTAATCACCCTCGACTTTATCAAATTTCTTCGAGCTTTCAGGGACTCTTAACATGTGATTAATAAACCTGACCTATGTTAGACCAAAGCAATTGACATTGGTATTCCACAAAATGCTGGTTTGAGTGTTGTCAGGGGTGGCGCTGACCCTCTCTTTTCAAAGATTAGCGTGTCCGAGCTACCGTTTTTGACGAGTTCTGTGCTGCTCTGTGAGCCTCTGTATTTCTGCGACGCCTGAAAACGAAAATTGCGACAATTGGAGTACCTAACGCAATTACTATTGCTGCTACGTAGATTGAAGTAAGGATCATCTTAATGACGTCTTTCAACTCTCTCAATTGCATATCAAGGCTCTTCAAGCGCTCATCGACTTCGGTTATTGGCTTTTCAATTCGCGAAAGCGGCGCTTGTAATTTCATGATCGGCTCATTCAACTCTGCGATTGGCTGTTGCAGAGCAGAGATAGGTTTTTCCAGCTTTTGTATTGGTTTTTTCACTTGATCGATGCTAGTGCGCACAGAGCCGATGTCTTTGCGAATTTCATATATTGCCGTGCGAATTGATCCTAGTTGTGAATTGACTTCTTTTATGTTTCGGCCAGTAATTGAAAGTTCGGATTTGACGCTTTTGAGATTCGTTTGTAAGCCGCTCATCGTGCTGTGCACACCAACGAGACTGTGCTGCATAGGCGTAATTTTCTCTCCGATGCCGCCTATCTTTCCTCTAACGTCGCTCATGCCCGTCTCCAGCGTATTCATTTTGCTTTCTAGAGCATTGAGTGAGGGGCTCAATTCGGAAACCGGCACTGTCAGTTTTACCAGCTCTTGTTCAAGTCTTAGAGACTGCTTTTGCAGTTTGGTAACAGGCTCGAGAAGCATCTCGAATGGGTTGAACTTACCAATTGGGTTCAATGAAGAAAGGGGATTCAAAAATCGAAGCTTATCATTCGATTTGGAATCTGACTTTTCCATTGCGCCCTTTCTATCTGCGTCTATTTCTGCAGCATCTGTTGTCTGGGGCGCTGAAAAGGCAAGACAAAACAAAGATAGAAAGGCATGCGAAAGACAACGGCGATTTATTCCTTGTGCGGTTGCAGGAATTTGATTTTTTCTTGAAATTGAAACATTCATTCTTCACCTCACAGTCCGCCATGAAAATGAGGACATTCAACGAGCGCTACAGTTCCTCTTGGTTTTTCACAATCTGAAATTTGTGACGAGCCGAGCTTCTTTAAACGCTAGGAACTGGCTTCAACTCTAATCGTCAAGACTGTCGGACCGTCCGCCGCAATCGTTCAAGAAAAATTCGTCTGGCTTCGACACTAGCAGGTGGTGGATCTCGTGGGGTCGCTCATATCGATGGCTGCAATCTTTTGTATACAGCACACGGTATGGAATCGCCCGTCTTTGTATGGATCCCCTGGTCCTATGCAAGGTCCGCAGCTTGTCGACGGCGGCATCCGGGCTAATTTGCCGATTGGAATCGCTGATGAGCTCGGCGTTCCACTTATTCTTGCTGTGAAACTTCTCTCTTACTTGGAAAAGGCGCCTAGAAAGGATTTCGACACCTATTTTGAATATGCAGACAGAGTTACCAGCATCTTTATGACCGAGATTGAGCAAAAAGCTATCGGTGGTGCTGATATTCTCATTGAACCCAAGGTTGACTTCATGACCATGCACTCGTTTGACAGAGAACACGTAAACTCCGTTTATGTTTTCCTTTTACCATGCCAGCGCTCGAACGCTCGTCTGGCATTATTTAGATGAAGGTAAAAGAGCGCTTCGCGACCGACTGGCATTGTTTTGTGCTTGAGGAGCCAATCTATACGTCCGAGCATTCCTTCATATTGTGGCCTTGTCAAACCAATCGAGAGCAAGTCTGAACGACCCCGGGGACTCGAAAATTGGCTATGAATTTCATTTAAATACGTAAGAGTGCGCTCGTCCAACTTCTTTCCAGATAGCTCTCGGTACAATTTTGCGTTTACCCTGTCGTATCCCTGTCTAACACCAGGGGTTGGAATAAGGTCGTAAGTGGAAGTTGCTGGTCGCAGGCTATCTGCCAAATCTATGTTTCGAACTTGTACTGTTTTTCCTTGATTCTGACTGACGGTCATATTAAGCGCATGATTGTCCCATTCTCCGACTATCATGCGGTGTAGCCAGGCATTGGAATAGCTTTCCTGAAAACTCTTACTAGAAGCGAGAAGATTTCTTATATGATTTCTTGAAAGATTGTTTGCGGCTTTCTCTTTTACGAACGCCGCCAGGCTAATTCCCTCCATCTCTTGTATGTAGCCGGAATATTTCTTTCCGCCCCTATTTATTTCGCGAGCAACTGTAACCGGGACTGCAATCTTAAGTCCCAGCTTTTGCAAACCGTAGGCCGCAATTTCTGATTGCATTCTGTGAGCGAATGATTCAGTGCCGTCATTGGGTCTGAAAATACTTCGAACACTCTTACCCTCCGGTGTTCGAATCCAACCTACCCAGGTCTGTGTTGTTAGCGAGTGTAATTCTTTATCCAGAATAAACGTTCCATCTCGCAGGACAACTTGTGCATTGTCGGCTAATAACCCTTTTTGATACGGCTTCGAACGTGCTTTCGCGGCTATTTCTGCCTCATCGCGAAAAGAGGATCTTGCTAGCAAACTGTGTCGGCGAGACTGCAGTCCACCGAGTCCTCCTGCTACAGCATCGAGAATTCCCTTTTTTATAGATTTCCGCATCAGCAAATCAGTATCAACGCTCTGATCTTCAGTGACTTGACGTTGTAGCTCATGTCCGAATTCGCTCGTAAGACCCATGGTGCCACCGGAAATCGCATGCATTATCTGTGGTTTGTACCATGCCGTACCTCGTGAATGATTCATTATTCGCGCCCACAGCACATCTGATGTCGCGAATGTAATCACATCCATCGTCATCGCCTTGGGATTTAGACCGGTACGAAGCGTGGTTTCAACACCCTGGCTAAGGCTGAAAGTATTATTCTTGTCGTAGTAATTTTCGCGAGTCAAAGAGGTTTCGAAAACTCTCGATGCCATTCCGAGGCCAACTCCCGTCATGCCAGGAGTCGCGCCCTGTCGCCCCAATGCACGGAAAGTTCCCTTTATTAGAAGTGCTTTTGAAGAGCCAAATGCACCATCAAGGATTTGATCTTGCAGCGACCCATTTACCTTCGCCTCGTCAGCCGCATACGAAAGAATAAGTCCGGCGAGCGGCAAACGTCCTTTCATAAATAAGGCGACAGTCTTAACTAATTCCTTTGTACAGTCGGACAAGTCGTCGGAATATCTGTCATCTCCTGTCGCAACCCTGGTTATAGGATCGAAAATTGTATGCACTGCCAAATCAAGAATGGTCTGGTCACTACTTGCAAGTGAGTCATGCTTACTCAGGTGTTCGGCGGTGATTAGCACATGTTCGCTTGGCACATCCTTGCTTTCACCGGAGGGTGGAAACGGCATGAATTATCCATGTTCAGCAGAGTGACAGAATGAAGTTCTTTTCAATGGCAACTGTTCATCGTAATAAGTAGCGGTGGTTATGGAAAAGCAGGTAGAGGAAAATAGGACGGTTCCATAAGGAGGACCACCGCTAGGACTAGAATAGAATGCAGTTCTTTCGGCACTCTTTCCAAACCAATTACCATTTTCGATCTCCTCGGCAGCAGATGAGTTAGATCACATTTACATGGACTTGATTCGAAAAGTTCGCGAAATTTTCGTGTTCTAAATTTTGATGTTTATATGCCATTTCTTGCCCGCGAGGTGATTCGATGTCAAAAACCCAGTTAAAAGAATCTTCTCGTCGCTTTCTCTATTTATTGAAAATGAGCATTCTTTCCTTTGTTAGCATGGGTATTTTGATTGGCTATCATGGAGCACCATTGATCAACTCCTTAATTGGTGTTTTCTGGTTTGTTTTTGCGGTAACTGCGGGTCTCGTAATCACGGCGTCCCTGTCAGATGACAGAGACAGAAAGTTTGAAGGAGCCTCGGTTTTCAAACTTGCGGATGACGAACTGCAGCCGTTCTATGAAAAGCGCATTGATGAAATGCGAAAAGAGCGTTTGCGCAGCAGAAAAAAAGTCTCTGAAACAGTCTGAGTTCTGTTTCTTCTCGGAGCTTAAAGGTCTGACACTTAAATTGACTAGAGGAAAGGAGATTTTCCTTTCCTCTTATCCTAGATAGCGAATATCAAAAGCTTGTTTGTTATTTCGTTTTTGCGGTGCTCTCTTGCTGTTCTAACTTGGGAATTGCTTTAGATGCATCTGTTGTAGTGTCTACTGCTTTGGTGGGCGCCTTAGCCGTCGCCGATGAATCATTGTCCGACACCTTTATTGCTTGGTCTGCAGCACTATTCTTTGGTGCTGTCTTTGCATCAGCAGTAACCTGTGCAGCTGAGTCGGTCGTGGGGGCGGCTAGTGCTTCAGTTTTTCCTGAGGCTTTCACATCTGAGCTTTGAGTCTTTTCTTTACTTGTTGTAGATGCCTTTGTTTGTTCGTCCTTGGTTTCCTTTGCATTGGCATCTTTATTGCTTTGCTTCGGTGGTTGTGCAACCGGCGACTCATCGGCAGCTAAGGCTGGAACCGCTGTTGACGTTATTAATATAAGCAAGACTAAAGATAAAAGATTCATGGTCGACTCCTGAGAACTATTGACCGAGTCACTCTAACAAGCGCTTCTTTCGGCTTTCTTTCCACACTTTGCCTGTGCTCTATTTGGAGTGTCCATTTGTTTTTGGTGCGCACGGAAACGTTACGGTCACTGTTGTGCCTTTCCCTGAGGGGCAACCAGTTATTTCGACCGTTGCTTTGTGCGCAGTAGCAATTTCTTTGACTATCGGCAACCCGAGTCCGCTACCTGGAGCAGACGTGCCCAATATGCGATAAAAACGCTCAAACACTTTTTCTCTTTCTTCTTTTGGAATGCCTGGACCATTGTCTTGAACCATTAAGCGAACAGCGTCGCCGTTGCTTACGCGGACAGTAACATTGCCACCTTTTTGCGTATATATGACTGCATTTTCAATCAGGTTCGAAGTTAGTTCCGCCAGATCACTTAATTCACCGTAAACCAGCGCAGGTCGTTCAGAGCTGACAAAAGTCAGCTCTGTTCCTTTCGGCAACGCCTCTGAGACGAAGTCTGCGGTCATTTCCGATGCAACGAAATTCAAGTCAACCTGTTGAAAGTTTGTGCTGCTTGTTTGTGGTTCCGCCCTGGCGAGCGTAAGCAATTTGTTTGCCAGATGGGTCAGGCGGTCGACTCCTCCTTCGACCTTTTCCAGCATTTCCATCATGCGCGGGTCGGCAGGCAAACGTTTGGCTGCATATATGTATGTTTTAAGACCAGCCAAAGGAGTGCGGAATTGATGAGCTGCATTGGCCACGAAACGTTGCTGCTGCTCTAAATCATTGCGAAGTTTTTCAAGCAGTACATTGATTGCATCAATCACCGGTTTCATTTCAGCCGGAGTTTGGCTTGTCTCTACAGGAGTGAGATCGAATTGTGAACGAGCTGACAAGGCTTCTTCCAGCTTTGATAACGGAATAAGACCTCTTTTGATACCGTAGGAGACACTAAGTGCTCCGAGAATAATCATGAAAAGTTCAGGAAACAGGATACTGAGAAAGATCTGTTGAGACATTTCATGCAGCGCATTGAGGGTCGTGGCCACCTGGACCAATACCATTTGATCGGCATGACCTGGCAAATTTGCTTTTACTCTAACAATGCGGACGTCTTGTCCATCAAGTTTGGCGTATCTGAAAGAAGGTACAGGTGAGTCGAAATTTCGTATCGGCTTCGGCAAAATAGCGTCGCCGGAGATACGAGTGCCGTCCGGATTCAGTACCTGATAGTAAATTCTGTCTCTATAATTGTGTCTCAAGATTGCCTGAGCTGCCGGAGGCATATCTACCCATATCTTTACGGGGTCTGATCTCAATCTCGCAACCACTGAATCGGCTGAATTCAGCAATTCACGATCGAAAGCATTATTGGCAAAATGCTCGGCAAGAAAATATGCTCCACATGCGGTCAGAAGCCAAATCAGTCCTAATGGCAGCAGCAGCCAGCAAAGCAGCTGACTTCTTAATGATGAGTCAGGAGCAAATCTCAAGTCGACATCCGAGCCCCCGTGATGTTTTTATTGTGATGCCTGCATCTTCGAGCTTTTTTCTCAAACGATGAATAACAATGCCTACAGCGTTTTCTGTGACTTCTTGATCCCATGAGGATATTAAGCTCGTCATTCGTTGCTTATCAACAGAGGTACCTAATTTCTGCAGGAGAATCTCCAGAACGGCCAGTTCTCTCGCCGTTAGATCAACTATTTTCCCGTCAATACATGCAACACGGTCTACTGTATTGAATACAAGCGAACCGAATTTAATTTCCAGCCGATTGGACCAGGTGTCCTTGCGTATCAGAGCCCTAATGCGCGCCTCTAGCTCCGGTAATTCGAATGGTTTAGTCAGATAGTCATTAGCGCCTAAGTCAAGTCCTTTTACTCTGTCTTGTACAGCGTCCCGAGCCGTGAGAATCAGAATCGGAATCGTATCGCCCTTCGAGCGAATTCTTTTCAGCACGTCCAAACCATCGAGATTTGGCAAACCTAAATCTAGCACCAGAAGATCGTAGGGCGCTGTTCCTACCGCAAGCGGCACATTTGCTCCGTCCGCTTCAATGTCGACGGCATAACCGCTGTCTTTCAGGACCATGGCTAAACCATCCGCTAGGAAAGTATCGTCTTCTGCAAGAAGTATTCTCATCTGTTAGCGCCTCTACTAGTTATCCTAACTCGTTTCCTGCACGGCGAATCGAACGAAATTTTCGTGAAATTTTCGAAGACTAAACTGAGTTCAGAGTTGAGCTCAACGTAATCGTTACCGCGTGAGCGTTTTGCAAGCTTTATTGATGTGAGGTAAGCGAATGAATATCGTCTCCTATCGAGGTCCTTCTACTCCGGGAGGCGTTTCTGCCACTCTCTCACGCGTGATAGAGCAAACTCATGGCGGCCAGCAGTGGTGGTTTTTGCATGGATCCCAGCTACGCAAGAAGGCGAGTAAGCTGAATTCAACCGAAGAAATCTGTCAAATACCTTTCAATATTGTTGAAGGGCACTATCGCTACTGTAATGAGTTTCTCTGGCCTATTTTGCACGAATTACCACAATTTGCTTCGTTTGATGAATCCCAAAAACAAATGTACGAACAGCTCAACATGAGCTTCGCCTGGAACGTACTCAACAATGGTCAGACTGGTCCTCATGCCAAATCTTTTGTAAATGACTATCAGTTGGCGCTGTGCCCCAAGTACTTAACACAATATTCCCATCGGGCTGTTGATGTTTTTTGGCATATCCCCTGGCCAAAAGTCATTGAGGAGCGCTTTATCCCGCATCTTGCCGAAATAGCAGAAGGACTTCTGGCGGCAGAGAAGATCGGCTTCCACATAGAGCAGTATTCATCGAACTTTCTAAATTTCGTCGATCAGCATTTGGAGGAGTATCAAGTCGATTATCACTACAGTCTTGTAACTCGTAGGGATGGTGGCACAGTCAAGGTCGTTGCACATCCGCTTGGTATCGATAGCGATTACTGGCTAAGCAAGTTAAGAGAGGAAAGTTACAGCTGCAGGGACCTGAATATCGAGCACCTTGCAAATACAAAATTTATATTGTCTGTGGATCGAGCTGATTATACGAAGGGCGTTTTGCAGCGGCTGCTGGGAATTGAGCATTTCTTCAATACTAGTGCGGACAACGTAGGGAAAATGACCTTCGTACAGATTTGTCAGAAAACAAGATCTGGATTGCCGGCGTTCGACGATTATTGGCAGCAGTGCAGAAATCTCTGTGATGAGATAAATCAGCGCTGGGGGGCAGAGGATTGGCAGCCAATCGTCTGGATTGAAACACCTGTTTCTGCAAATGTTTTGGCCTGGCTTTACAAGCGTGCTGTTGCAATGTTGGTTACACCCTTGTATGACGGCCTCAACCTGACTGCGAAGGAGTTTGCACTTTGCTCTAAAGACGGGGTTTTGATTTTATCTGATCGGGCTGGTGCCTGGAGTGAATTGTCTGAGAGTGTTATGACACTGGATAATTTGCGTCCAGAGACGATCTCTGCTCAGATTTGTAGTGCGCTATCGCAATCAACACAATCCAGGATGAAGCAAATGGAAAACCTGAGAGAGAGAGTTCTTTCCAATACTCTTTTTCACTGGTGGTTGAATTTCGGTAATTCGATAAAAGAGACAAAGAAGATAGTACCTTTGTCTGCAAGAATTCATCACGTAGCCAGGAGGGAAGTGTGGGCTGCGAAATGAGAGGTCTTTAGTTTCATTCGAGCAAATACGTTTGCTCCGGTTTTTTTGTGGGCTAACATCATGCAGGAAATTTCTTTCGAAGTACGAAGCTTTATTAGAGAAAACATTCAGTCTGTCTGGCAGCTGGATCTTTTGGTTGCCTTGATGAATATCAAGCAAGCTATTGATGCGCAAACGATGGCTCGTTTGCTTTACACCAGTCCGGCAGCAATCGAATCAGCGCTTCAAAAGTTCGTCAAAAATGGTATTGCCAGAGACGTATCCGGAAAACCGGGTGCATATGTCTACAGTCCCGCTTCTGATGATAAGCGCCGGGCAATAGAAGACACTGCGAAAACTTATGCGATAAGAAGAGTTGACATCATCAACCTGATATTTTCCAATCCTTCCAAGCAGGGAATACGGTGAAGTCTGGCCAACTTGCTTTTCGCAGGAATATCTTGAAGTTTGAACGAAGATGGCACCATTACTAAAACATGTTGAGGAAACTAGATTAGTTTCGCTGCAAACTCGTCTGGAAGAAATGACCAAGCTAAACTCGGAATTTCTTCTACTTTTGGCGGCATCAACTTTAATTGCCACCATAGGGCTTTTTCAAAATAGCCCTGCAGTAATCATCGGTGCCATGATTATTGCACCATTGATGCGTCCTCTGGCCGGGCTGTCTCTGTCCACCTTGACCGCTGATACGAAATTGCTTTCGCGCAGTTTGATTACCCTTTCTGTTGGTACTCTTATGGCAATTGGGCTATCGATGTCAGTTGCCGCGCTTTTTCGTTCTCTAGAATTGACTCATGAAATGTTGGCCAGAACCAATCCCAACCTTTTTGATCTGGCAGTCGCAATTCTTGCCGGTGCGGTTGGCGCTTACTGCCAGGCGAAAGAAAAACTTGCAGATTCTTTGGCTGGGGTTGCTATTTCCGTCGCTCTTGTCCCTCCATTAGGAGTTGTTGGAATCGGGCTTGCCTTTGGTAATTTTGTCGTTTGGGCCGGAGCTCTCTTGCTGTATGCCACCAACCTCGTAGGTATAGCGGTGGCCGGCTCTTTGGTTTTGTTGTTCTTAGGCTTTTCTCCTCTTCACCGTGCAAAAAAGGGATTGGTTATTTCAGGGGCCGTCAGCTTGCTGTTAATTTTGCCGTTAGGCTACAGTATGAGTGAGCTGGTGCTCGAGAATGTGATCAGTTCAAAGGTGAAGAGGCTTTTGACAGAAAAGACATTCACATTTCGAAGCCTTCAGTTACAGGATGTCCAGGTAAAGCGTTTTCGACGACCTACTGCAGTCACTGCCACAGTTACTGCACCGGAACAGCCGATTAGCAGCCGGCAAGTGGCTCTGG
>CAZBOX010000126.1:0-15877 GCA_964493595.1 uncultured Candidatus Obscuribacterales bacterium
ACTCGACACGGTCTTTCACAAGATGGCTATAACCCTGGAAGTCGCAGCTCAACGCGAACGAGCCATCATCGACAATGCCAAGGACGTTATCTGCTCGCTCACAGGAGACGCTGTGTTCAAGCAAATGAGCCCCGCAGCAAAGCAAAACTGGGGCTACGATCCAATTGATCTAATCAGCAGGCCATTCTGCGATTTTGTCGCGGAGGCCGACAGAGAAAAACTCCAGCGCGTTCTGGCTGAGGCGAAGCAACAGAAAGAAACGGCGATGAGCGTGGACATTCGCATGATTCGCAATGATCTGAGCGAAGCCTGGATGCTCTGGTCCATATACTGGTCACCACCCGATGAATCTTATTACTGCGTCTCTCACGACATCAGCGATCGAAAAGAACTAGACCAGATGAAGGCTGACTTCATCAACATGGTCAGCCACGACCTGAGAACTCCGCTCACGGGCATGCGCGCCTTCCTCGACTCCCTGGCCGCCGGGGTTTATGGCGAATTGAATAAGAAAGGAAATCAAGCTTCCACCCGCATCCAGTCAAGCCTGGGACGCCTTGTCAACCTGGTCAATGACCTTCTCGATGTCGAAAAAATGGAAGCGGGGCGCATGGAGATGCGTTTTGGCACCTACAGCCTCCAGTATCTCATCGACCAATCACTGGACATGGTCAAGAGTTTCGCCGACGAGCAGAAAGTCGGCATCGAGCTCGGCGAAATCAGCGATGCCGAAGTACTTGCCGACCTGGACCGCATGGTTCAAGTTCTGCAAAATCTGCTCGCCAACGCTATTAAGTTCTCGCCCAAAGGCGAAGTTGTAAGTATTTCGACAGAGATAGAACCCGGCTATGTCAAAGTCAAGGTAACGGACAGAGGCGCCGGTATAGCCGAGGCGGATATCGCACACATATTCGACAGGTTTCGGCAGGTAGCCCCCAGCAAGTCCGGGGTAAAAGGCGGAACCGGTCTGGGGCTGGCAATTTGCAAGGCTATTCTGGAACAACACAACGGCTCTGTAGGGGTAGAAAGTCAAGTAGGAAAAGGAAGTACTTTCTGGTTTCGCATTCCGGGTGCACAGAAACCGGAAAAAACAACGTAGAATCTTATTACCGTTTTCCGACCGGCACCCGCGCAGTAAAGACTGGAATCTATGTCGAAAGTTTTGCTTGTTGAAGATGATCTCGTCACCTGCGACATGGTTAGAGACTGGCTCGAGCATGAGCTCTACACAGTCGAAGAAGCGCACAGCGGCGAAGAAGCACTGGATTTGATGAAACTCTATCAATACGACATCGTCGTCTTGGATTGGGGTCTGCCCGGCAAGAGCGGAGTGGAAATCTTGTCACGGTTCAGGGCCGATGGAGGCACCACTCCTGTTTTGATTCTGACGGGAAAACGTTCGGTCGGAGAGAAAGAAGAGGGGCTGGACGCAGGCGCTGATGACTATCTGACTAAACCTTTTGACATGCGTGAACTCTCTGCTCGCTTGAGAGCACTACTGAGACGCTCTCATTCACCGAGAGCCTCCGTCCTGGCTGTACGAAACATCACTTTAGATCCAGCCACCTGCCAAGTGACTCGCGACGGAGAAGAGCTGAAGCTTCTGCCCACCGAATATGCCTTGCTCGAATTTTTCATGCGGCACCCCGATCGCGTCTTCAGCACTGACGACATCCTCAACCACGTCTGGAAATCCGACTCCGAAGCTACCGCGACGGCAGTGCGCACTTACATAACTCGCCTGCGCAAAAAACTCGACGTCGAAGAAAAAGCGTCGATTATCAAAACGGTGCACGGGATAGGCTACAAGCTCGAATCCCGCGAAGACTAATTAGCCTTCCAAATCGCCTTTGTACAATCGGGAAAGCGTCAGCGCCGCAGCTTCCTGCGCTTGAGATTCTTTCAGCCTGCCTAAGCGCGAAAGCACGAACCCGTGCAATCTGTACTCATTGATCAAGTTCGGGTCTTCGGGTCCAAAAACCATTTTTGTCCACAGCAATGAACGACGGCAGACTGGCTCTGCCTTATCGTACTGACCAAAAGCCACATACATCTGCGCAAAAGCAAGAAGTTCCGGGCCGGAAGTGCCTATATCACGAGCGCTCTTCTTATCGAACTCATAGATTTTGGAGACAAAAAGACCCTCGGCCTCTTTGAAAAGATCCTTGCTCTCTTTCTTCTTGTGCATGTGGAAATAAACGATCGCCAACTGTGCCTTGGCAGCAGCAGCGGTCATGGAAAAACGCTTCACAGTTTTATTCATCAATGAGACAGCCTGCTCCAGGGCATCCCGCGCGCCATTCCAATCACCGATAGATTTTTTGCAAGCACCGACCAGAGCCAAAGTTTTCCACAAGTGAATCTGCCCTTTGTCACTCTTTTCGCGCTGGGCAACTGAAAGAGCACGCTTTGCAAAATTAAGCGCTTCGCGATTCATCCCCAAAGCTGAATAGGTGTATGCAAGCGCGACAAGTTCTTTCGACAGGTCGGGATGAATATCACCAAAGGCAGTATCAATGATTCTAATAGAGTGTTGGATAGCCGAAATTCTATTGGTGCCTTTGATCTTCTCGAAATAAGCATTGGACAAAGAATCCAGGCAAGTAAAGAAATCCTCGTTGCGCTTGCCCTCGGATTTCAGGCGTGGAGTAAGCTTCAGAAGTTCATTGAAATAAGGTTCGGCCTCGGCAAACTTCTGCTGCCAGATCAATGCATTGGCCAGACGCGCCATCACTTCTCCGCGCTCCGCAATGCTAGCAAGAGGAGGTTTGGCAAGTTCAAGCGACTTAGAATAAGCTTTTTGCGCTTTTGCAAAATCTCCGAAAACCTCATACCGACTGCCTTCGTCTTTGTAATGCTTCCAACCCTCCCTATCACCAGCCGCAAATACCGCATCAGGTGGCAAGAGATCAGCAAATGAAAAAGACAAAATGCCAGGCGAAAAGAAGACAACGCAAGCAACAACCGGACAGAGCCTATTCAGCCTTCTCGACAAGTTCATTGAACCCTTGCCTCTAGAACAAATCCAACGCGCAAAGGTGATGATAAATGCTGTCTTTGACTTCCGGGCTCCAAGATGGATAGCGCTTTGCCATTTCGTTCCACGCCGCCATAAGCATTTGCGAGGCGGTTTTACCTTCCGGCACCTGCATAACTTCCTGAAAAGAACTGCCCTGCTGGCGCATTTTCTGAGCTTTGTCGAAAAACGAGCACTGATTGTCGATGGCACTGACGACCTCTGCCCTGAAATTCTCTAAACCGCTTGGAGTGGGCTCTGCCAGAATCTTCGAGCGCAGCGCGGCAATCTGCGCATAGTAGGTCGAATAGGCATTAGAGAAACCGCTCGACCCATTTAGCGCTGCCAGCATAACCATTTTCGCCTGCAGGGCTTTCAAAATCATGCTGTACACATGATTGACGAACTGCCTGTCACTGGCAGGAATTCCGGTGAGATTGTCGGGAAGAGCCGTGAGCGCGCAGGGATATTGATAGCCAGAAGGTGGTGTTATGCTGCGCGGGTACCAGTTTTGATAGCTTTGAGCAGACACATAACAGGGAAAGCCGATTGTACACAGAAAGACAAATGCCTGGGAGTAAATCAAACTTCTCGAATTTGCTCTCATCAATTCACCTGTGCTCACGCTGCTCAAACACTTCCTTCCACGTTGTAGAAATTCCTAATTACCGCTCGCCAGCAAGAGTTGGATAGCAAATCGGTGCTGTCGCTGAACTGCTCTACACTGCCGATTAGAGGCTTCTTCGCGAGTTCTTTTATGGCTGTGCTCGCGGTCTTCAACTGCGCAATTCGGCTGCAGATTGCCTTTGAGTAGTCACCCATACTGATGACCATAAAGGGACGTCCATGAAAGTCGCGTGCACGGGTAGGAAGTTTCTCGGTTATCTCGAGCTGATTGTGCATTGCCGCCAAAAATTCATACGCCGGCACTAAGTGGCTTTGCCTCTCTTCCCAACTCGAAGAAGACATTACTTTCAGCAATAGAGGCTCCAGAAAGGAAGCGCATTGCAGACCTTTGAAAGCCGTTCCGAACCACTTCGGATAAGGCGCGTAGACCTTCTCCATCAAGAAACAGAGATTCATCATGTCGCGCACCAGTCTTGCAGCAATAATTCCCGCGCCAACCTCATCGCCGACAAAACCGGCGCGCCCCATCAGATGCTCTTCCTGCTCGATTCGAGACCAAGCGCAAGCCAGTAAATAGAGCCAAACATCTTCAGGATAATACGAAAATCTGCTGCGCGTATCGACCAGCCCGATATCGTCACGAAAAATCTTGCCACCAAGTATGGTGCGCAACTTCTGACCGGGAAAAGAGAGCCAATCGCATGCTTCAAGCTCTGTGGTAATGTCAAAACCCAGATAGTCATCGACAAATCGCTCAATGGAGGAAATCTCGACTCTATGATTAATCGGCCCGGACTGGCTGTAATCCAGAAGTTGAACGCCCTTATTCTCGGAATCAGGAGATGAAAAACTGGTCGGGTAGCCGCGAAAAACACGCGGCAACTCCCGGCTTAGCTTCTCGGAAATAGAGTCTTTGTACGTGGAAACGTCTTCAGGCTTGAGGAACATCATCACGCGCGGTCCCCAGTGGTGATCGCTCGACATTTCCGTATCGAATCCCAGCACCTCGGAGCCACTTCCAATCAGCGCGGCAGAGAATTTCAACTCTCCGAAATGCCTGCTTACTATAGGTTCGACAACCTGATGATAGAAAGCTTCGCAGAGCTGCAAGCCAGGAATGAATGTAGTATTTTCATCAGTCATGGTCACAGATGATACTACACTCTGCATTGGACTGAAGCTGGTAAACTAATTCGGTTCGAGGAAGCGCCGGCGGCTTTTATCAACTCCCATAGCGCCCAGAATTCAATTGAGCAGATTTCGACTAACCGACAAATACACTCAAAAGCGCGCCTTTATCACTGGAGCAGGCAGCGGCTTAGGGCTTGCCTTCGCGCGCGCTCTCGCTTCGGACGGGTGGACAATCGGCATTTCAGACATCAACAGGCAAACACTCGATCAGGCAGCATCAGCGCTGGGAAAAATTGGCGGAACACAAGTCACTTATTTGTTCGATGTCGGCAATTACGAGGAGTTTCAAAAAGCAACCGAAGACTTCAACAATCGCTTCGGCGGTATCGATATCGGTATCAACAATGCGGGAATCGGCTGCGGCGGGCTCCTTGATGAAATCACGATTGAAGAGTTTCGCAAAACAATCGAAACGAACTTGATGGGCGTAGCGAATGGATGCCATCTTTTCATTCCCATTATGAAAAAACAGGGACACGGCTACATCCTCAACGTCGCCAGCGCCGCCGCATTTCTCACCGCACCGCGAATGTCGGCGTACAGTGCTTCCAAAGCAGCCGTCGTAGCCCTGAGCGAATGCATAAGGGGCGAGCTTGCAGACAGCAATATCGTCGTATCAATCCTCGCTCCGTCATATGTTCGGACGAATATAGGAAAAGAGACGATTGGCGCTGCTGAGGATAAAGAATACTCACGCATGCTTGTCGACGAATCGTCTATTTCAGCAGAAGAAGTTGCATACGACGCCCTGAAGATGATGGCAAACGGTAATCTGTATATCATGCTTCCAAGAAAGGCGCGGATACTCTGGCGGTTGAAACGAACAATGCCGGAGAAGTATTGGCGCCTGGTCAAGAAGGCAGCCGAGCGCGAAGTCGGTCGTCTATCGGCAAAGCTCGACTCCGGCAAAAGCTAGGGGTGCAGCTTGCTCCACATGAAAGTGTAGGCGAGCGCTTGCATAAAGGCGACCTGCTCATTATTCGACGCTGCGCCGTGCCCACCTTCGATGTTCTCGTAATACAAAACGTCGTGCCCTTGCTCTTTGAGCAGCGCAGCAAACTTGCGCGCGTGCCCGGGATGCACACGATCATCGCGAGTCGAGGTCGTGATTAAGATAGGCGGATATTTCTTGTCCTTGCGCACGTTTTGATATGGCGAATACTTCGAGATATAAGCCCACTGCTCCGGCTTGTCCGGGTCGCCATATTCATCCATCCAGCTCGCCCCCGCCAGCAATTGGTTGAATCTGCGCATATCGAGAAGCGGCGAGCCGCAATGCACGGCGCCAAACAGATCAGGACGCTGAGTGAGCATTACGCCCATCAAAAGTCCACCATTGGAACGACCATCGATGCCGAGATGCTTTGGAGACGTGACTTTGCGCGCGCAGAGCTCTTCAGCCACCGCAATAAAGTCGTCATACGCCCGCTGCCGATTTTCCTTGCGAGCCGCATTGTGCCAGCTCGGCCCAAATTCGCCGCCGCCTCGAATATTGGCAAGGACATACACACCGCCGCGTTCCAACCAGGCAGAACCGACGACGGCGCTGTAGGCCGGCAGTAGTGCGTGCTCGAATCCGCCGTAGCCATAGAGTAAGGTCGGATTACTGCCGTCTAGAGCCAGATTTTTCTTCGAGACCATGAAAAACGGGACACGCGTGCCATCTTTCGATTTTGCATCAAACTGCTGAATTTCCAGGTTATCTGCCTTGAAGAACTCGGGTAGATGCTTGAGCAGCTCGGTGCCGGGTTTGCCAGCCGTTCCTAAGTAGAGACTGGAAGGCGTAACGAAATTCGTGACAGTCATGAAGTAATCGTCCGACTCGTCCGAATCAATTCCCTCAACATTCACGCTGCCAATCGGCGGTGCATCGAGCGCCGTTCTCTGCCAGGTTCCATTCTTTTTGGAGAGCAAATACGGGCGACTGTTGACGTTATCCAGCACGATCAAAATCAGAAAGTTCTTCGTGTCCGATAGCGCATCTAGGGACTTTCTTTCAGTTGGCTCGAATAGCACATCGAAATTCCTCTCGCCTTTGAGAAACGCGTCAAAGTCCTCGGCTAACAGAGTGCCTGATTTGTAGGTTTTGCCATTGACTTTCCAATCGGAACGCAGCCGCAAGAGTATATTCTTGTCATAAGTCTGAACCACCGCGTCAGCAGGCTTATCGAGCTGGACAAACTTATCGCCCTGGCGAAGATAAACAGCCTGAGAGAAAAAGGTGAGGTGATTGGTGATCAACTCGTAGGTCTGACCGTGGTCGTGGACGACATATCCACTTGCACCGACGTCGGTCTTCTTGCCCTCGAAAAGGGTTTTCGCGGCGGATATAGGCGTGCTTCGCTTCCACTCTTTGACGATTCGAGGATAGCCCGAGTCGGTCATTGAGCCAGGACCGAAATCAGTGCCGACCAAAAGAGTATCGCGATCGCGCCAGTAAACATCGGACTTCGCTTCAGGCAAGGAAAAGCCGTCTTTGACGAATTCTTTCTTAGTCAGATCGAATTCCCTCACGACGACAGCGTCTGCACCACCGCGCGAAAGTTCGACAAGAGCACGGTCATAGTCTTTATACAGAACCTGCGCCTGATGCCAAACCCAATTTTCCTTCTCGCTTGCAGCTAAAGCATCGAGATCTATCACCGTTTCCCAATTCGGCTTCGCTTTTCTGTACTCACCCATAGTCGTGCGGCGCCAGACTCCGCGCACGTTTTTATCATCGCGCCAGAAATTGTAGTAGAACTTCCCTTCCTTGGTGACGCGCGGAATGCGCTCTTTAGAGTCAAGGATCGCCCGCAGTCTGTCTTTGATGGGCGCGAAGTCTTTCGAAGCCTCGAGCGTCTTGGTAGAAATTGCGTTCTCTGCTCGCACCCAGTCCAGCGCCCGCTTGCCTTCAACGTCCTCCAACCAGAGATACGGGTCTTTCTCCGAATCCTTCACCACCGCGGCGCTTGAATTTGCATCTTTCACTGATTCTTTCTCCGCCAATTGCTCAGACTTGCCACTAACATGATGCTCAAGTTGGGGTTCTGCCGATTGAGCGGCATAAATTGGGGCGTTTGCGCTCAAGAGAACCACTGACAACGCGAGCAGCAAATTTCGTGTACCAGTTATTTTGGACATGTAAAACATCATGCGCTTCTCTCAATCCCTAAGGCGGGAGCAATTATGGCAGATCCGGCGCGCACAATGCCTTACCCGCCAGCCCTGCCCTCTGCCATAAAATACTTGTCTACCAGAGGCAGCATCCAGAGAGCCTTCCTTGCCGATTTGACCATCCTTAGAGCGGCCATCGGATCAAGAAGGTGTGATTTTGGCAACGGTTGCTTCATCCTGGCAAGAACCTCACCAATAGGATGTTTCATCCGGCGCTGAAGAAGGATGAGATCGGCGATCAAATCGGACGCAGGAGTAAGCAGTGGACCGAACCCATACCGAGCCTGAGCCCAACCGTAGATATACAGCTGGCGATGATGCGGCGCCACTACGCCCCACTGTGTTTTGACAATCGCTCCTTCAATATCAACCACACCGGGTTCTAAAAACGGAATGGAAACATTGAAGCCGGTGCCGCAAACGACCAAATCAATCTCTTCGCGCTCTCCGTCAACAAACTCGACAATCTTGCCGTCAAAGCGTTTTACATCCGGATGAGCTTTTATCTTTCCATGCTTCAAATAGTGCAAGAGCTCTGTATTAATTGTGGGATGGTGGTCGAATATTCTGTGATCGGGCTTCATCAGACCATACTGGCGATAGTCGCCTACAACGATTCGGACGAGCGCTTCCAAATGAATGCGCTGCATCCACACAGGCATCCAGGTCGTAAGCAGCTCGGCGGTTGGCTTGCCATAAAATGTTTTGGGCAAAAACCAGTATCCACGCCGCAGGCTAAGGTGCGCAGAGCGAGCCGTGCGTGCGGATTCGGCGGCAATATCACAGGCTGAATTCCCGCCGCCGATAACAAGCACACGCTTTCCTTTCAATTGCGCTGGTTGTTTGTAATCCTTCGAGTGAATCATCTCGCCATCGAATTTGCCGTCATAAGAAGGCCATCTGGTGTCCCAGTGGTGCCCATTGCAGATGATGAGCCCATCGTACAAACGAGTCTCGCCGGTGCTCAAACGCAATTGCCAGAGACCTCCTTCGACGGGCGTGGCGTGCTCGACGGCGGTGTTGAGCTGAATTTCTTGGTCCAGCTTGTAATGTGCAACATAGGAGCGCAAATACTCGAGCATCTGCGCGGCGCTCGGAAATTCAGGGTAGTCGGCGGGCATTGGAAAGTCGGGAAATTCCGTCGTCTTGCGCGATGAAATTATGTGAGCAGTGTGATAGACGCCATGGCGCCAGTTGCCGCCCACGCCTCCTTCTGCCTCCAGCTGATCGTATGCTATGCCTTTCTGCTTCAGGGCGCGAGCCATACTGATGCCCACCGGACCAGCGCCGACGATTGCGATCTTTTCCTCAGTTGGAGTGGTCGTCATTACCTGCCGAATTGCTGATACGGGCTAGACGAATTGCCTCATCCCTGCACTATTTTTCACACTTTAACAGAATCAAGCGCCGCCACCATGCCCTTCAAATACCCAGCCAATTCCGCCTGCATTTTGCCAGGGTCAGCCTTGGCGACCAGATCTACGAGCTTCGAGCCGGTAATTACACCGTCAGCACCGGATTCCATCATTCGCTCTGCGTGTGCCGGTGTCGATATTCCGAAGCCGGCTAGAACCGGTAAATCAGTAGCTTTCTTAATAGAGGAAATCAGAGCAGTCAGGCGGCTGTCACGACTTGCGTCACGCTCATCAGTGCCGGTCACGCCTAATCGCGAAACGAGGTAGATAAAACCGCGCGCATGCTTGACGATTTTGTCCAGCCGTTCCTCGCGTGTCAAAGGCGAAACAATGAATATTGTGCTGATGTTATTTCCTGCAGCAATACCAACTATTTCATCAGAGGATTCGGCAGGAAGATCGGCGACAAGAACTCCGTCCACCCCGCACTCTTCAGCACGCGCATAAAACTTCTCGACGCCCATGGCCATGATGTGGTTGTAATAAACCAGCAAGCCGATCGGAATATCCTCGTCGTATTTCCGCACACGCGCCACCAGATTCAGTGCCTGATTGACACTATAACCGCTCTCAATCACTTTGTGTGCGGCCGCTTGAATAATGGGACCGTCGGCGACCGGGTCGCTGAAAGCAATGCCCAATTCAAGGGCGGAAGCACCAGTATCAATCATCGTCTTGATGATGTCGAAAGATGTTTCCTCATCCGGCCAACCGAGCACAGTAAAAGGCATGAAAGCGCCTTTCTTAGCCTCTTGCAGCGCACGAAAACGCACACGATATCTGTCTCTACTGACCATGCTTCATCACCTCGTGCAGATCCTTGTCTCCGCGTCCGGAAAGATTGATGACGATTGTCTTGCCGGCGCCTTCACCCTGGGCGATTTTCTTGCCGATTACCAGGGCATGCGAACTCTCCAGCGCCGGGATAATCCCCTCTTCTCGGCAGAGCTCGTGAAAGGCAGCCAGAGCTTCCTTATCCGTCGCACTGTCATAGCGAGCCCGGCCCGTGTCTTTGAGAAAAGCATGTTCCGGCCCCACCGATGGATAATCCAGACCGGCAGAAATGCTGTGCGCTTCTTGTATCTGTCCTTCCTCGGTTTGCAGTACAAGGCTCTTCATGCCGTGTACACATCCAAAGGAGCCTTGCGCGAGGACAGCGCCATGTTTGCCGCTATCCAGCCCGGCACCGGCTGGTTCGACACCGACAAGTTTTACCGCCGTGTTGGCGACAAACTCGGCAAAAATACCCATGGCATTGGAGCCGCCGCCCACACAAGCGACAACGTAATCCGGTTGGCGACCGGTCTTCTCCTGTATCTGGGCGCTTGCCTCTTCACCGATAATCTTCTGAAAGTGCTTCACCATACTTGGAAATGGATGCGGACCCGCGACTGTTCCCAATAAGTAGTGGGTGTTTTCCAGATTGGCAATCCAGTCTCTCAACGCTTCATTGATTGCGTCTTTCAGTGTTCTGCTGCCGGTCTTTACAGGGTGCACGGTCGTACCGAGCAACTGCATACGGAAGACATTCGGCTTCTGCCTTTCCATATCGACTTCGCCCATGTAGACTTCCGTTTTCAGACCGAGCAGAGCACCAGCCATGGCGCAGGCAACTCCGTGCTGACCGGCGCCAGTCTCTGCAATGACGCGTTCTTTTCCCATCATTTTGCAGAGCAATGCTTGTCCAAGAGCATTATTGGTCTTGTGCGCGCCGCCATGCAGAAGGTCTTCGCGCTTCAAGTAAATCTGCGCGCCCCATTTATCGGAGAGATTCTTGGCGTGATAGAGAGGCGTCGGTCTTCCAGCAAAATCGCTCAAGAGAGCCGACAAGCGCGTTTTGAACTCCTCGCCCGGCACGATAGTAGCAAACGCTTCCTCCAGCTCTTCCAGAGCCGGCATGAGCGTCTCCGGCACGTAGACACCGCCGTATTTGCCAAACTTACCTAATGTGCGCATGCCGATACTCCTCCGCAGTCACGCTTTACTGCCTTGCAGAAATTGTTCATTTTACTTACGTCCTTTTTGCCGGGCGATATTTCTACCGAAGATGCCACATCAACCGCATATGGCTGCAATGCTTCAACGACTTCTCCCACATTCTCAGCGCTCAATCCGCCGGCAAAGAAATATGGCATGGACAGCGGCGCAGCAGCCTGCAACTGCGCAACAGCTCGCCTGTACCATTGGGGATCGCCTAGCGATTTCGGACGATCGAAAAGTGCAAACTCCGCAAAATCTTTCCACGTTTTCAAAACCATGTCGATACTTTCAGAGGTTGGCTCCAGGCTTTCTATGCCTTGTAATTCCAGCACTTTGATGACTCTTACAGGCAGACTGCGAGCATAATCCACAGATTCTTTCCCGTGGCACTGAACATAATCGAGTGCCAGGTCTTCAGCCAGTTTCGATACGAAACCCAGTTCTTGATCTTTGAAAACCCCAACGATCTTCGCTCGTTTCTCGACACCCGCGATAATCTCCCTGGCTGCGGCATTTTCGACACGCCTGGGAGAACTCTGAGCAAAAATCAGTCCTAAATAGTCGGCACCAGCTTCCAGTGCTGAAAGCGCATCTTCCAGCGAAGTGATCCCGCAGATTTTAATTCTAGTCGTCATCGCCGCGCATCTCCTGCAGAAGGTGATGACGATGGAGTCGAAAGGGCGTTCGCCAGCTCTTTAAGTTTCGCCTCGATGTTGTCGGACTTCATGAGACTGGAGCCAATCAGGAAATTATTTGAAACAAGCGCGAGCGCCTGTATATCCGATGCAGTCTCAATCCCGCTTGCCGCCACCTTTACGATTGAGTCAGGAATGGAGGGCATGAGCTTCTTGGATGTCGCCAGATCTATCTCCAGGCTATCTAAATTGCGATTGTTTACCAGAATCAGTTGCGGATCGATTTTCAGTGCGCGTTCAATTTCTTGCTCGTTCTGTACCTCAACGACAGCGGTCATGCCGAGTTCAGAGCAATGCGCATAGAGGTCGGACAATTCCTTGTCTTCGAGCGACTTTACAATCAAGAGAATGGCATCGGCCTGCGCAGCCCTCGCCTCATACACCTGATACTTGCTGATGATGAAGTCTTTGCACAGAACCGGCAACGAAGTATGCTGCTTGACTGCGGACAGAAGTTGCAAGCTGCCGCCGAAATACTTCTCATCGGTTAGCACGGATATGGCACGCGCGTACTTGTTGTAAGTGGCGATGACTGACGCCAGGTCGAAGCTGCTGGAAGCGCTTCCCATGGAAGGAGAGCGAGGCTTTACTTCCGCGATTATATTGGCGCAATCACGTCTTTGGAAAGCAGAAAGAAATCGATTATCAGCCTTCTCGACGCTCTTCTCGAACGTCGAGAGCGGTCGTGCCGTCTGGCGCGCAGACACTTCGCCGCGCTTGTGCTCGACTATTTCACGCAGCACACTTTTCATAGACTCTCCTTACTGCGTTGAATTTTTCTTTGACGCCACCACAGACTATCAATTCCCGAGCCATTTCTGCGCCGGACTCAATCGAGTCGGCTGCACCAGCGACGAAAAATCCAGCTCCTGAGTTAAGGCAAACCAGATCCAGCCAGGGTTGGGATTCTGTCTTGGAGCGTGTTTCCAACAACCGGCTGAACAAATTCTTGTTATGCTGCAAGTCGAAACGCAACTGTTTACCATCCCTGCCGTCATACAGAGAGGCGCCTGAAGCGGCAAAAGAGATGTCTGAAACTGCTCCTTGATTCACCAGTAGAACGTGATTGAAGGCGCCAGGCATCAGTTCGTCCAGTCCCAGCTGCGAGGTGACGATAAGGGCTCGAGCGTGTGATTCTTTTAAAACTTCCGCAGCTCGCAAAGTCACGGCTTGGGATGACATGCCGAAAACGCGATACTCAGGCTCAATGGGGTTCAACAATGGTCCGATATGATTGAAAATGGTTGGTTGGCCTACCGCTTTTCGTGCTGCTGCAAGTTTTTTCAAACCCGGATAATAGTGTGGCGCAAAGAGAAAGGCAACGCCGGCGGCTTCAAGCACGTCGCCGACGCGTGCGGAAGGCAGGTTCAACGGAATACCCATCGCCTCGAGAAGGTCAGCACTGCCGGCTCCACTGCGTGAGGCTCTGTTTCCGAATTTCGCGACATTGACGCCGCCCGCCGCCAGAACGAATGCACAGAATGTAGAAGTATTGAAGTGCGCAAGCCCGCTGCCACCGGTTCCACTCACGTCAATCAGCCCCGTGCCAGCCGGTAGCTCGTCCTTTCCTACCACAGTCTTGCGTGTTTCCTCGATAAATAAACGCATTAGATCGGCTGACAAAGGCTGGCTGGAAATTTCCAAAAGCACAGCAACCAGCTCTTCTTCGCTCAATCGTGCATTGACGATGTCAGCCACGCGTCGGCGTTCAATAAGAGGCGCCGGCTTAACTTCAGTCTCAGACTTCGGTGTAGGCTCGATCATAGAGACAGGAAATTCTCCATCATGAGCGAGCCTTTCTCGGTACCAATCGACTCAGGGTGGAATTGAACCCCGTAAATGGGCTCTGACTTGTGTTCCAGAGCCATGATCAAGCCGTGCTTCTTTTCGCGCGCCGTCACTTTGAGCTCAGACGGAAATGAGTCTTCCTTCGCTACTAGAGAGTGATAACGCATCGCCTCGAAGCTGTTTCCCAAACCTGCAAATATTGGCGAAGGAGGACCTTCTATGAATATCTCGCTCGTCTTTCCATGAACAATTTCAGGAGCGCGGACGACTTCACCGCCGAGGTGCGCAGCAATTCCCTGGTGCCCGAGGCAAACGCCCATCAGAGCCACGCCGAGTTTTTTCTGAGACAGAATGATTTGCTTGCATATGCCGAAATCGCGGGCCACCGCTGGATGACCAGGTCCAGGCGACAGTACGATGTGGGTAGGCTTCATCTCAATCAATTCGTCCAGTGTAATCGCGTCATTGCGAAAAACCTCTACATCTGCTGTCTCATCCTTCTCCAGCTTGCGCACGAGAGGCACCAGCATCTGGTACAGATTGAAAGTAAAAGAGTCGTAGTTATCGATGATGATGGTGCGCATGTTCTTATTTCGCCCCCATCAGCTGGTGGGCGATTCGCACCGCCTGAAGAACGCTCATTGCTTTGCTGCGAGTTTCCTCATACTCCATGTCGGGGTCGGAGTCGTAGACAATTCCGGCTCCAGCATTGATATGCGCATTGCCGTCTTTGATGAGGACAGAGCGAATGGCAATTGCTCCATCCATATTGCCCCGCGCGTCAAAGTAACCGACCGCGCCCGAGTAGATGCCGCGCTGCTCCGGCTCTAATTCTGCAAGAATTTCCATCGCCCGTACTTTGGGTGCACCGGATACGGTCCCCGCCGGAAAGCAGCTTTCAAAGGCATCAAAAACGTCTTTGTTATGCGCCAGTGCTCCGGTTACTTCCGTCGCTAAATGCATGACATGCGTGTAGCGCGTCAGACATGCCAGCTCGCCCACCTTCACCGTGCCGGGAGCACAGACGCGACCTAGATCATTACGCCCGAGATCGACAAGCATGCGATGCTCGGCCATCTCTTTCTCACTCGCCTTCAATTCCTCTTCCAGAGCCAGGTCCTCGGCTCTATCCTTGCCGCGCGGGCGCGTTCCCGCAATAGCGCGCAACAGCACCTGCCCCTCATTGCTGCGGACGAATGTTTCCGGCGACGAGCCGATATATGAAAAGCCTGGGCACTTGAGGAAATATGCATAAGGGCTCGGATTGGTCGCTTGCAGCGCTCGATACACATCAATCGGCGGAGCCGAGATAGGAACGGAAAATCGCTGTGAAACGACTATCTGGAAGACCTCGCCGGCTAGAACCTTCTCCTTTGCTTTAAGGACAGCGTCAATAAAACTCTCTCGGGTGAATGGTCCACTCACATTTTTGAAAAGCTCATCCTTTCCGGTCTTTTTCATGTCGAGGCGAAAGGGCGGAAGCTGCGAATGAAGCAACGAACGATGAACAAGATCATTGATGTGCTGCTCACCTCGCGCCGAGAAAAAGGTCACCTGCCTGTACTGATGATCGAAGAGCACAAAAGAATCGTAGAGCCCATATCTGCCGACCGGCACTTGCGTAACTGATTTAGTCTGCTGCGGGATGCTTTCTGTAAATCCCGTGGCGCCGTAGCCTAGATACCCTACAAGACCACCTGCAAACGGCGATTCAGCTATGAGCGGATGACTGGGAACAGGATTGTTCTTTAGCAGAGTACGCAGGAAGTGAATTGGATTATCGACGGAAAAACTCTCCCTGGAGCCTTCCTCGCAATTTTCCACGTAGACTTGCGATTCATCGAACTCCACAACGAGGAGAGGGTCGACGCCTAAAAATGAATAACGCGCCAGACGCCCGTCGCCTTCAGTGCTCTCAAAGAGAAACGCATCGCGTGCGCTTCGAGAAAGACGGTCGAAGAGAGCGACCGGTGTTGTGAAATCAGCGGAGTAGGAAATGGCGCAACCGG
>CAZBOX010000127.1:0-15861 GCA_964493595.1 uncultured Candidatus Obscuribacterales bacterium
CCTACCGTCTACTTCCCGCTTGTTGTTCCGGAAGCAATGATGATCGAGCCTACCGAAACCGAGACCAAAGAAACTCTCGATGAGTTCGTCGATATTCTCACCAGGATTGATGACGAGTCGAAGAACGAGCCCGATACTGTTCGCAATGCGCCGCACACGACGCCTGTTGGGCGCCTCGATGAAGCGCTAGCCGCTCGCAAACCCAATCTTTGCTGGGCTTCAGGCTGCGAATAGGCGCGGCTCTAAAGAGTCCATGAGTAGAACTCATGGACTTACTAGAGAAGGTGTTTGAATCGAACAGTGAATTTCAGATAGGCAATTTTTTCTTGAATTCGCTCGATTTCTCTTTTCGTGCCTTTTATTGGTGTCAGGCATACAAGAGCTGAAAGATTGATGAAAAGCATCGGTGTGATCGCCATCATCAATTTGCTCATATCATCGCCGTGAAATTCGGTGTAACACTTCATCGCCAATCCGAAGCCGATAAGGCTCAAAGTGACGAAGATTGTCCAGTGCATGATGAGGAAAATTCTCTCGCGCATCAGCAAAACCAAAAGCGATCCAAGCTCTTTTGAGAGTGCCGGGTCGACAGTGTTTCGCGTTCTGGGCCGGGCAAAAGATGGAGCTTGAGCGTCCATCTGGGGGCGGTGCATAGAAACCCCGCACTCTCCGCAAAATCTTGCTCCAGCCTCGACGGATGACGAGCATGCCGCGCATCTGACGCTGGTGCGTGTTGCTGTTTGAGAGTTGAAGGACATGCGAATCTCCGCGCGAATAAAAGCAGCAGATTCCTGATGGCACAACCAGGGGTAAGGTTGGCAGTGCCAAATATAAAGGAATTGTACAAACCCAGAGCCTAAAGCGTTTCGCTCAGTGGATGAAACTTCAGTAAGAAAGCAGCATTGCGCATAAGTATTTACTGAGATGCACTCGGCAACCTCTATAGTCTGAGCAGAAAAAATCAAGAAAGTGAATTGGCGTCCATCTAGAATTGACTCACAAATCGGCTGAGAAATAGATTGAGAAAAACGACTAAAGTACCTGAGCACATCATGCCTATCGTCAATGCCATCAGGTTTATTGAAGAGCGGCTTGATGAGCCGTTAGACGTTAAGCAAGTGTCCGGGCATATCGGATTTTCGGAATACTATTTCCATCGCATGTTTCTCGGATTGCTCGGCGAATCGGTCGCCGAATATGTGCGAAAACGTCGATTATCAGAGGCTGCACGCAGGATTCTTGCCGGCGACGAAAAATTGATCGAGATCGCACTGTCATGCGGATACGACAGCCAGGAGGCTTTCACTCGAGCATTCAAAACGATGTTCGGCACGACTCCCGGTGCTTTTCGCAAGCGTGGATTTATGCTTCTGGAAAAGAAGCCGGCGACTTTTGACATGATGATGCACTTGGAGGATGGTGGTTTGACTATGCAACCTGAAATAGTGGAACATGCAGAAGAATTGGTAATCGGCATGGGCAGTAGCTTTGCAGAGAACCCCTTCTGGCAGATCAATAAACTTTGGGACGATTTCAATCAAAGAGAAAACGAAATTCCCAATTTGAAAGGCAATTACGCGCTAGGCGTTTGCATGCCCAGACATGACGACTTGCCGATAAAAGAAGGCGATACCTTTGTCTATATAGCTGGCCGCCCTGTCACTTCTCTCGATAAAGTGCCGGAGGGAATGGTGGCAGTAAAAATTCCTGCACGCAAATATGCAAGGTTTACCCATAAAGGACCGCTGACCAATCTGCCCCATACCGTCAACTACATCTGGGGAACCTGGCTGCCAAAGAGCGAATACAAGCACGCGAATAGTCCCGATTTCGAACTATATGACGAAAGATTCGACGTCAAATCTCTGTCCGGCGAAATAGACATCTTTGTGCCCATTGTCTAATGCCGACTAAGAACTTCTCGTCAGGTGGTTGTATTCCATTTGAGCGCGTAAGAATTGCAGCCTCTGTTGAAGGCGATAGATTTCCCTCTTTGTGCCTCTAATGGGAATCATTGCTACAAAGCCTATTCCATTGACGAATAGAAATGGAGTAAAGGCGATGATCAGCTTGGCCATCTCGTCGCCGTTGAACTCAGTGTAGGCTTTGAGGGAAAGACAGAATCCGAAAAGGTTCACACCCAGAAGAACGATTGTGTTCAAGATCAATAAGAAGCGCTCTCTCAGGAGTGCTGACATGATGGAATTGATCTCAGCCCTCACTTTGGGCGTCAAGTCAGCGAATTGAGCACGCGCAAACTGAGGTACTTGGGGAGCAGTGTGGTTGATGGATCGCGAAGTTTTTGGCTCTTCATAGGGACCATGTGCCCTTTGAGCCCTGACCATTACGTGCCCGCACTGACCGCAAAACTTTGCTTGCGATTCAATCGGCTCATTGCATTGCCCGCAACGCACAGGGGGGAATGCTTTGGCTAATTCGTGTTTGTCGATGAAAGAAGCGCTAGTCACGGCTCTGTGACCCGTTAGTTATGGAGTATCAATCAATGAGTCCATAATATGCCTGACAGGGAAAAAGTGTACGTAATTTAATAGTCTCCCGCTGCCGGCAGTGGGGATCTTACGTAGTCGAAGTACTTGAAGGAATTATCTTTTGGCGATTGCTAAACGAGAGTACGCAGTCGTGCTGCCGCTCTCAACAGCTTTATGGCGCCGCCCGGATTGAATTTGCCTTCAGTGAACACTTCTTTCATCACCACTTGTGAAATCATGCTGCTGTCTCTCATCGCGATTCGCTGCGCAAATGGCATTGCCGCGTCCACAAAGTTGAAATCAGGATTGATCACGAGGGCCACGCCCTCCAATGTCAGCAATGCACGCATCACGTAAGTGAATTCAGTAGGCAGTTTAAATGGATAGCGATAACAAACATCAGAGAAATCGAAAAGCACCTTTCGGAACTGCACGCGATTCAAACCTTCCGAGAAGCGCGAATTGATGATTGGCGTGAGTTCCGCAGCCAGCGCTTCGCGGTCGACATCCTCGTCCAGGAAGCCCATGCCGATGAAATCGTCCACCAGTGCCAGGTAGTCCTTCTGAATAACGTGAATGAATGAATTGACCAGATGTTGCTTCAGCTCATTGCTCAAGCGCCCGACCATACCGAAATCGAATATACCGATACGCCCGTCCGGCATCACGCGCATATTGCCCGGGTGCGGGTCGGCATGGAAGAAGCCATCTTCCAGTAATTGTTTGAGATAGAAGTTGGCACCGATTTTCGTCAATTCGGCTCTGTTGAAGCCTTGTTTCTCTAGCGATTCAACATCAGTGACACGCGTGCCCGGCACAAATTCGATGGTGAGGACGCGCCTGCCCGTCAAACGCCAGACAATGCGCGGAATGTAAATGTTCGGATGGTTGCGGAAATTGTGGCGGAATCTGTCGGCGTTCCTGCCTTCGCGAATATAGTCGATTTCCTCGAAAGTCGTGCGAGCAAATTCTTCGTTCACGGACGGCCAGTCGGTGTGCCTGCAGAGGCTGGGATAATTCATCACTTCATCGGCAACCGCTCCCAGAACCTGGACGTCGTGCGCCAGGCGCTGGCCGAGATCAGGTCTTTGTACCTTAACGACCACCGAGCGACCGTCTTTGAGAGTCGCACGGTAAGCCACGGAAAGCGAAGCGGCAGCGATCGGCTCGCAATCGAAATGAGCATAAAGCTGCTCGGGCGGTGCACCCAGCTCGCGGATTATTGTCTCTCTGGCAACAGCATAAGGAATAGGGCTGACTTCTTCTTGCAGCTTAGCCAGTTCCAGCATGGCCGGCAGAGGAAGCAGGTCGGCTCTAGTAGATAAGGTCTGCCCGATTTTGATGAAAGTGGGTCCGAGAGCGTGCAGGCGCTTCAGAAGCCAGGCGCCCAGAAGGCGATATTCCTCGTATTTCTCGTCGCTGAGCACGGCGCTTTCGACATCAGAGCCCTCTTTAGAGGTGCGCTCGAATTCGTCCATGTGGTAGCGAGCAAAGCCATGAACCGCTCTGATAATCACCCAGACAATCGGAAAGACTCGCAGCGCTTCTTTCCAGCCTTGAAGTTTGTAAATGCGAACGAATACGCGCACCGTCGACTGGATGAGAGACCACTTGGTCACATCGCGGAAACTCTCTCTGACAGGATTGAAATTGCGCTCGGCAGCCGTTCCAATCACGGGCTGTGACGGCGATGCACCGGCATCTGCCTTGGCGGCCGCGGCAATTTCTGGAGGCTTTTCTGTAACTGGAGCTTTCACTAGGCGAACGACTTCACTTGATACCCTTGACCTCTAGTGTAATGGCTCTTTCTCTGTTGTCAGCAGCTCGCTGACATAAATTAAAGTTCTACTGACCAGCTTAAAACCCGCTCACCATGAGCATCACATGCAGCTGCTGCCGGTCTCGGTCGTCAAGCGGTTTCGAAACGGCTCAACTGCACGGCATTTTGAGCATTCCTTCACTTGTTGCATACCGTTACTTGTTGCTAGCGACGGTTCAGCGCTTCGTATTGCTTGGCGATTATTTCTCGAACGCCTTTGTCGGCAAGAGACATGAGGTCGGCGAGTTTTGTCGAATCATATGGCTTAGTCTCGGCAGTCATCTGTAATTCCAGAATTTTGCCGGATTCGGTGAGCACTATGTTGCCATCCATCTCCGCTTGAGAGTCTTCGGAATAGTTGGGATCGAGCAGCAACTGTCCTTTGACCTGGCAGACACTGACTGCAGCCAGATGCTCCGTCAGCGGAAGATCGTCCCACAGTCCCTCTTTGCGTAATTTTGTCAGGGCATCGTGCAGGGCAAGAAAGCCTCCGCATATGCTGGCCACGCGGGTTCCACCATCGGCCTGGAAGACGTCGCAGTCAATCGTAATCGTGCGTTCGCCGAGGGCACGCCGGTCGACGACCGTTCTTAAACAGCGTCCAATCAGGCGTTGAATTTCGTTAGTCCGCCCGGACGGCTGACCTCTGGTCACTTCGCGCGCAGATCGCACCAGCGTCGAGCCGGGCAAAAGAGAATACTCGGCTGTTATCCAGCCTTCGCCCTTGCCGATGAGAAAGGCCGGTACGCGCTCCTCAATCTTCGCCGTCGTAAAAACCTTTGTGTCACCGAATTCCACTAATACCGAACCATCGGCGTTCTTAGTGAAATTGCGCGTGAACTTTACTTGTCTAAGCTGATCCCATTGTCTATTGTCGCGCCGCCGGAACATTCATTGCTCGCTTTCTTATTAGTGATTCCGCTATCTCAGCATTTTGCGCTGGGATTTTCTTCCTGGCACGCGAGTCATTATCGGTTATTGGCAAGATCAGGAACGCAAACGGCTAAATCTGAGTTGTCTGACTTCGGCTGTTCCCTTGAGAATGAACTGTTTGCCCGGGACTACTTTCAGTTCCGTAAAACTGAAACTTATGTCATCAGATCTTTTACCCCAGTTGGACAGTCCGTTCACCTTATTCACGAGTAACTTGGCAATTTCCGGGCTCAAAGTCTGGCCGTTCGTGCTTACTTCGGTGTCTTGCATCTCGAGCCAGCCATCCTTAAGACCCAATTTCGCCTTTATGGCCACAGGGATAGGAACTCCTACCTGGCCAATTCCTACTCGTGTGACCAGATTCATATTTATCGAATTAGACTTGCTTAGCTTGATATCGCCCTGGGTAAGGCTGAATCCCACATTGCCACCCATTTGCCCGAGCAGATTGGCCAGCATGCCGCCCGACTTGGTTGCCGAATAGGACAACCTGTCCAGTGTGCGCGGTGAATTGATAAAACGGTTGAGACTGTCTTGCGAAATTGTCGCTGACACTTGCGCCTGAGCCGGGGTAGTAAAGCGGAGTACCTTATGATTGAGCAGAATGCCCGTATCGAAATTCAAATCTCCAGCTGTCGATAGAACCAGATTGTCGATGGTGAAATCTTGGAATGTTCCGCCGTTGATGTTTATGTCCAGCGACTTGAGAATGCCTTCATTTAAATCGAGATTTCGGGCAGTGAGATGCAATTGCTTGGCCGCACCGTCCATGAATTGACCGTCTTCCATATCGATATCGAGCTTTCCGAAGCGTCCGGAATTAATATCGACGAAGGATATAGGTGGTGCCATGATCGGCCCCTGATTGTTCAGGGCCGGCTGCCCCAGCGCTGCATTGCCGGTGGCTTTGCCAAATGCATCTTTGATCGCTTGCGCGGGGTCGAGACCTTGTTGGGGCTGAGTGATTGGCTGAGCGGGGCTCTGTCCTTGCGCAGCATCGAGGCTGAAGGAAAACGTAGCTAGAGCAGCCAGAGCCAATGACACGGCGAGAGGACTTTTGTCTCTTTTCTTGCCTGTCTTTGCCGTAGCGATGCTGGAGTAGACCTGCATGTTCTCATCTCCTCGATTGCAAATGAATAGGTATTAGCGCTGTAATTGATATGAGGACGCTAAGCAATTGGACTCTTTCCAGACCCCTTTTAGCATTCTTAGTATGCGTATTCAATCGAACGCATCCACAGAATGGAAAGACATCCGTTTGAAAGTTTTGTTCCGCAAAGTAAAAGCCACCACGAGAACAGCGTCTGGCGGTGGCGAATACATTTTTCCAGTCAACCGTCCCAGAAGCGGGACACCAAACTAAGGGGTGGTTGTAGCTGTGCTGGTGCTGTCGGTTGTTGTTGCAGTGGTTGTGGTGGTAGTGGTGGTGGCGGTGCTTGCTGCATCCGGGGTGGTGGTTGCAGTGCTGGTTGCATCCGGTGTCGTGGTCGAGCTGGTAGTTGTGCTCGTCGTCGACGTCGAACTATCTGTGGAACCGCTGCAAGCTGACAGAGAAGCCACTAGTACCAAACTGGCTGCTGCCAAAGCGATATTTCTGTAAGTCATAAAACTGAATCGTCTCCTTTTAGCTGACTACGTTATCTCGAGGACTCTTCAAAGGGGCAATAGTAATACATATGCCAACCTGAAACGGCCGAATTCTAACAGGTAAATAGTAGCTGATCAAATTGAATTCGTGTGTTGTAAATTCGCTTGAAAACGCCAAATCATTTGCACGGCTTGCGTTTACACAGCCTGCTTCGATGTCATTATTACAGAAGAATTGTGTCGCTTGACTTCAGAATTCTTGCTCGTGAATAAATAAACTGGCTGCCATCAGCGCTCAGTCATACTTACCGGCTGAGAAGGGAATGTCCATTCATTTCTTGCGGTTTATCAATTCCCATCAATTGCAAAACTGTAGGTGCCACATCGGCAAGACTTCCGTCATCCAGGTGCCAGGCGGCGCCATTTTTTCCATTCTTGCCTGAAAAATCCGCCACCACAAATGGTACCGGGTTAGTGGTGTGGGCAGTGTGCGGCTCGCCTGTGTTGAGGTCGATCATCTGTTCGATATTGCCGTGATCCGCGGTTACCAATAGAATTCCGCCCGCCTCTTCAGTGGCTTGCAATAGTTCACCAAAGGCGCGGTCTACTGAGTCCACCGCTTCCACTCCGGCTTCCAGGACGCCCGTGTGGCCGACCATATCGGGATTGGCAAAGTTGAGCACGATGAATGGATATTCGCCGCTTCTAATCGACTGGCAAGCCAATTCGCACACTTTGGGTGTTTGCATTTCAGGGGCGCGATCGTAGGTCGCCACTTTCAGCGAGGGCACAAGAATTCTGCTTTCTCCCGGTTCCTCTCTTTCTCTGCCGCCGTTGAAGAAATAAGTAACGTGAGCGTATTTTTCAGTTTCGGCGATATGCAATTGTTTCAAACTCTTGCACGAGAGCAATTCCGGCAGAGTATTCGTAATATCCGAAGCCGGCAATGTTTCCGGAGAAAATGCGATTGGCAATTTCAGGGACGAATCATATTCAGTCATGCAGGCGTAATAGATCTCCGGCACTACCGGGCGCGGAAAATCTTCGAAATCTTTTTGCGTCATTACTCTGCTTATCTGACGCACCCGATCCGGGCGGAAATTAAAGCAGATCATGCTGTCGCCGTTTTTCACCGGTCTGGCATTGATAATGACCGGCTCGACGAACTCATCGCCCTTATCTTTCTCATACGAATTGCGCACCGCTTCTTGTGCATTGGCGGCCGTATCTCCTTCACCCAAGACAATGGCTCGCCAGAATTTCTCGACACGATCCCAGCGTTTGTCTCTGTCCATAGCGTAGTATCTGCCGCAGACGACGCCTATCTTGCCAACGCCCTGCAATTTTTCTTCCAGCTCTCGCATGAAGCGCAGAGCCGATCTCGGCGGTGTGTCCCTGCCGTCCAGGATGGGATGCACGATCAATTCTTTGACTTTTCGGCGTTTTGCCAGTTCTAATAAGCCATCCAGATGATCAGGGCTGGAATGCACGCAACCGTCGGACACGAGCCCGAATATATGCAGAGCACCATTATGTTCTTCTGCATATTCGACTGCATTCGTGAGCACTGGATTGGTGAAGAATGAACCATCTTGAATGGTACGGCTGATGATGGTCAGTTTCTGCACAACCGATCTTCCTGAGCCGATCGTCAAATGACCGACCTCGGAATTTCCCATCAAGCCCTTCGGCAGCCCGACGGCCTCCCCGGAGGCCTCCAGTCTGCTGTTGGGAAAAGTGAGCAAACGCGCATAATTAGGCGTCTTTGCCAGTTTGACCGAATTTCCCTTCGTTTGCGATGAAATTCCCCAGCCATCCAAAACCAAAAGCGTTACTGGTCCCAAATTGCGCCTCGCTTATAAATGTATGCAACTGCAACGAAAATCGCCGGCATTAAGCCGATTTGCTCTTCCTCGAAGGTAGAGCCAGGCTCAGCGCCTCCGAATAATCCTACTGCACCGCCATGATGTAATGGGCCATCCAAAAAGATATATATCCCCGTACGGATAAGATTTATTTGTGTTTTCTGTGTATCTTTGGAAGCTGTTCCAGTCGACGACCTACTTTTGAAATAAATAAAGTGATGTCTGACGTTAACAGTCAAGGCAATGCAAAGAATAAAGCCCAGAGCGAGCGCGCCGAAAGGCTCGATTCGGCGCGGGGCTCACAGCCATCCGGGACGCCGACCGCTCCGTCTGCAAACACATCTCAGTGGATTGCCGAAGTAAGTCACGAGCTCAGATTACCAATCGCCAATGTCAGTCTACTGGTCGAGACGCTTCTGGACGGCGGTCTGGAAGACGCTCAAGTGGCAAGGCGTATGCTCGAGCGTGCCAAACAAGAATGCGACAGGCTGCAAAGCCTGGTCAACGACCTGCTTTCTGTGGAAAAACTTTCGGAGACGCGCGAACAAATACCCAGAGAGTGGGTGGACCTCCCCATGAGAGCGAAATATGCTGTCGAGTCGACCGAAAAACTGGCAAAAGCCGGCTCTGTAAAAGTGATTGTCGAAGTGCAACCAGGCTTTCGCGTATATGCCAATGCCCCGCAGATCGATCAAATCCTTCTCAATCTCTTGGAAAATGCGATCAAATTCACTCCCGAAGGTGGAGTTGTCACCATCAAATCCGGTGCTCCCGGCTGTTTTTCGGTAAGCGACACTGGAATTGGCATGCCGGAGACCGAGATCCCTAAAATATTTGCGCGTTTCTACAGGATCGACCGCTCGCGCAGCAAAGGCTCGACCGGCCTAGGCTTGTCTATCGTTAAGCATATTCTTGATCTGCACGATGCTAAGATAAATGTTCAATCGAAAGAGGGGGCGGGCTCCACATTTTCCCTGGAGTTCCCCAGTCCACGCTTGGGCGGCGGAGGCTAGCAAGAATAAATGAGCAAAGCGCCCTTAAAAGTTATGCTGATTGATGATGACGAGACTATTCTCGACACTCTTCAATTTAATTTGAAACGGCATGGATTCGAAACCTTTGCATTCAAGAATGGCAAGCATGCATTGGCTGAATTTGATGAGAAGAACCCTTCCTTGATCATTATCGACTGGATGCTGCCTGATCTGGTCGGTCCTGAAATTTGCAAGCTAATCCGCACACGCACATCCGACGTTCCTATCCTGATGCTGACAGGGCGTGCCCGACCTGATGATGTCGCAGAAGGTCTGGCCAGCGGTGCCGATGATTATCTGGCCAAGCCTTTCAGTGTCGTCGAATTGATGGCACGCATTCAGGCGCTGCTGCGTCGCAGTTTGAAAGATACTGCTCAAGCAAAAGGAGCGGGCAAATATACCGTCGGAGAGCTTATCCTTGATGATGACGCCAAGCTTGTTACTCATAAGGGAAAAGCCGTTGATCTCTCGCCGAAAGAATTTTCTCTTCTCAAAGTGTTGATGAAAAATGTCGGAAAAACACTCTCTACAGAGACTTTGCTCAATAAAGTCTGGGGCGCCGACTTTCAAGGCGATACCAAAACGGTGGCGGTGCATGTCCGCTGGCTGAGGCAAAAACTCGAAGAAGACCCGAAGAACCCGACATTGTTGGAGACCGTACATCGCTCGGGCTACCGATTGAACGAAACAGGATAGGACCGTAAGCGGCATAGTGAGATTATTCGATTATCTTGAGATGAGAGGAAAGAAAGAGTGACAGCCGAAGCTATAACCTTACTCAAAGAAGATGTGCTTTCTCTCGGGCGCATGGTCGATAACACCGTCGATATGGTGACCAACCTCTTGAAGCAAGAAGATTCTGCAAGGCTCGAGGAAGTAGAGGATCAAGAAAAGAAGATCAATGATTGGTCTCAAGAAATTGAAGAAAAATGCCTTGAACTTCTCATTGAAAAGGATAATCTCAGCGCCAAGGATGTACGCACTCTGGTCAGTTGCACTCTTATCGTTTCTAAACTGGAGAGGCTTGGCGATCATGCAAATCGCGTCGCTCGCATAGCATCCTGGGCCAGGGAAGAAGAAATCGATGTTCCTGAAGAGCTGCCGCAAATGAGCGCTGTCGTTCACCATATGATGCAGGATGCCTTGCTGACATTTGTCACCAACGACTTGAACAAGGTTTCGGAAGTCTTGCAGAAAGACAATCAAGTCAATTACTTGCATGACGTGATGTCCAAGCGCTTGCTGTCTAAACTGGGAGAACAAGAGCAGGCCAGTGCGCACATGGGCGCTCAATTTCTTTTCTGCGCCAGATTCATCGAACGGATGGGCGATCTGTGCACATCAGTAGCCAAACGAGTACACTTCATCAACACCGGCAAACGTCTCTCATCCCGCAGCCCGGCTTCAGAAAGAGGATAGAGATGTGCCAGTAATTGTTGTCGCCGGTGAGGAAGAATTCGAAGTCTCGAGAAAAGTCGCAGACTATAAAGCGAAATTGCTCGATCCGCAATGGGCTCAATTCAATTTCAGCCGGTTGGAAAATTGCGACCTGACCGAAATCATAGATGCCGCTGCTACGCTTCCTTTTGGCATGGGCAACAAAGTGATTCTCATCGATAGATGTGAGCTCTTCACGAAAAAACGAGGCAAAGAGAAGGACAGCAAAAAAGAAGAAGCCTCGGCATCTTCAAAGGATAAGCAGTTGGAAGTACTGGCTTCCGCTTTGAAGAACGTGGCGCCCAATACTTACATTATTTTTTCGTGCCCGTACAATTTTGATTCGACTCTCAAGACATCGAAAGCTGTCAAACCCGTCTGCACGCTTGAAGAGTACCCGAAGGAGAAATATTACAGCGGTTCTGAGAATCCCAAGCTCAGTACCTGGTGCAACAAGGAAGCGAAGCGTTTTGGCGCCACCATAGATGATGCGGCGATTTATTACCTGCTGGACAGTTTTGAGGCGGATTTGCGAAGCGTCTCGGCAGAAATTCAGAAGGCTGCCGTGAGCATATTGCCGGCTACGCATATAACCCATCAAACAGTAGTGTCTCTGAGCCCTCATCACTCACACGTTTTCACTCTAGCCGAAGAATGGATCACCGGCAAAACCGGGCAGGCTCTTGTGAGCTGTCAGGAAATCTTGTCTCGCCAGAGCGGCATGCCTGTAATTGCGCTTTTGCAGACGTTTTTAAGCAAGTGGATTCACATGCGTGCCCTGGTAGACAATATCAACTCGTCATTGCCCGGCGGTCCCGGACTGAATCGCCGTGAATTGCCGATGTCGGAGATGGCCAAGCGCATCGCCAACGAACTTGGTCAGCGCTCTACATTTATAGTCGAACGCGATTTGCGCAATATTTCCAGGCATTCTCTGGAATCTCTGGTTGGCAAGCGAGAGCGTCTTACCCAGATAGAGTATCTTGTCAAAACAGGTCAAATGCCGGAAGCGCAGGCTTTGGAATCTTTCATCGCCAGTTGATTCGGGAAATCCAGAAGGGAGCAGAAAAGAGCATGCATGGCGAGAGATATGACGTCGATGAGATGACTTCCCGCGACATGTGGCGGATTTTTCGCATCATGTCGGAATTGGTCGAAGGTTTCGACGAGTTGTCTAAGATACCGCCGGCGGTGTCTATATTCGGCAGCAAAAACAGCAAGCCGGGCGATAGAGAATATGAAGTGTGCCGGACCATTGCGCAAAAACTGGCAGAAAGGAATTTTGCCGTGATAACCGGCGGTGGACCAGGCATCATGGAAGCCGGCAATAAGGGTGCTTATGAAGCCGGCGGTGTCTCGGTGGGTCTCGGAATAGACATTCCCGGAGAGGGGAAAGACAATCGCTATCAGACTGTTCCTCTCAACTTTCACTATTTTTTCGTGCGCAAAGTGATGTTCGTCAAATACGCAGTAGCCTTCATCATGATGCCAGGTGGACTGGGTTCTCTGGACGAGTTATTCGAAGCGGCGACCCTGATGCAGACTGGAAAGATCAAGCGTTTTCCGCTCTATCTCGTGGGCAGCGAGTTTTGGAATCCGCTTTTGCAGTGGCTCAGTGGTCCAGTTCTTGAGAAAGGTTTTGTGAAGCAGCAAGACCTCGAGTTGATGACTGTTATAGATGATATTGATGAGCTCATCGACGCTATTTCCTACTGCAAAATAGACCTGGAGCCGGGTGTCAAGGCGATGCCCGCCAACCCTCCGTCACACTTGCAAAAATAGCTTTGCAGCCGCGTTTATTAAACCCATCTCTATAAACCTGGCACTTTGCTACTGGCCTAATTAAGGAATGTGGTAAAAGATCGTGCCTCTGCCGATCTTCCCAATATAATCCGCAGTTGAGCCACTTTTCAGAGGCCGGCGCATGGTTCGTTGCGCCCATGAAAGAAGTGTCTGACTAAAGTTGGGAGGAAGGTCCTTGAAGATTGCTGTTTGCGTAAAAGCGGTTCCTGATACGGATGCCAAGATCGCCATCGCCGGCGACAAGAAGAATATTGATTTCGCCGGTGTTCGCATCGTCACTAGCCCCTACGATGAGTTCGCCATCGAGGAAGCGCTCAAGTTGAAAGAGAAGCATGGCGGCGAGACGACTGTATTCACAGTGGGCGGCGCTGAAGCAACTGACGTTTTGCGCGATAGCCTTGCCCGTGGTATCGATAGTGCTGTGCATATCCAGGACGACGAGCTTGCCAATCTCGGACCTCTGGGCACTGCCAAAGTTCTCGCCGCAGCTCTCAAGGACGGCGGTTACGATGCCATATTCTGCGGACAGCAAGGCGTCGGCGGTGACAACAATCAAGTTCCTGCTATGCTCGCCGAATTGCTCAATCTGCCGCAAGCGACCATCATCGTCAAACTGGATATCGACGGCAACAAATTCAAAGCCGAAAGAGAGATCGAAGGTGCGCATGAATTTGTCGAAGGAACGTTGCCGGCTGTTTTCAGCACACAGAAAGGTTTGAACGAGCCTCGCTACCCCTCCATCAAAGGTGTGATGGCTGCTCGTCGCAAAGAGATTGCCGTGAAGAACGCCGAAGCGCTCGGTATCAAGGGCAAATTCGCCGCCGATGTGCGCAAAATCAAAGTCAAAGAGATGATGCTGCCGAAAGAAAGACCGGTTGGCCGCAAGCTCGATGGCGACGTAGACGCGCAGGTCAAACAATTGCTCGATCTTTTGAGAACGGAAGCGCGAGTTATCTAACGCGACTCAGGTGGTGCCCTGCGTCACCTTCTAAAACGGGTTTTCTTACAGAAAGTTTTTTCAGGAGAAAGAGAGATGGCAGAGGGAATTCTGGTTTTTGTAGAACAGCGCAATGGTCAAATTCGCAAAGCGAGTTTGGAAGCGCTTTCAGAAGCATATCGCCGCATTGCCACAGTGGGCGGCAATGTCACTGCACTGATCGTCGGCAAGGATGTAAAAACATTGGCAGGCACACTGCCGAAATATCATCCTCACAAGGTCTTGGTGGCCGATGGCGCTGATTTCGAGAACTACTCGACTGAAGCGTATGCAGCTGCTCTGGCTGAAGGCATAAAGAGTGTTTCGCCGAAATATGTTTTCGCCGCCAACACCAACATGTCCAAAGATTTGATACCGCGCGTAGCGGCACGTCTGGATGCTCCTTGCGTATCGGACGTTACCGAATTCGAAGTCGAAGGCAATGATTTGATGCCCAAGCGCCCTCAGTATTCGGGCAAAGTCTATACCGTATACGAGTTCAACTCCGACCTTGCTTTCATGACATTGAGATCCAATGTCTTTGCCGTTCAGGAGAGCAGCAATAACGTCAACTGCCCGATTGAAGATCTCTCAGTCAGCGTTGGTGAAGTAAGAGCGAAGGTCACAGAGACTCATGCTTCCTCGGGCAACAAGATTGAGCTCAGCGAAGCTTCGATCATTGTCGCTGGTGGACGCGGAATCAAAGGACCGGAAAATTGGCCCGTGCTGCAAAATCTTTGCGACGAACTCGGTGCTGCTCTGGCTGCATCAAGAGCCGTTGTAGATGCAGGCTGGATCGATCACCAGCATCAAGTCGGACAAACAGGTAAGACCGTCAGCCCGCAGCTCTATATCGCCTGCGGAATCTCCGGCGCCATCCAGCACCTGGCTGGTATGAATTCCTCGAAAGTTATTGTTGCCATCAACAACAACCCGGAAGCCGAGATCTTCAAGCATGCCACTTACGGCATTGTCGGCGATTGCCTCGAAGTCGTTCCGAAGCTGACCGAGGAAGTCAAGAAGATGAACGCCAATAACTAAGCTCGACTATATGCAGAATCGCCGCTTCGCTGTCTTAAGACCAAGCGATGCGGCGATTTAGGTTGCTCTTTTAATCCGGATACTTGTTTCTTAAGCGAACATGCAACAGGTGAATCGTGTACGGAATTCCTTGTTCTGTATCTAATTCCGAAATTGCCTGCTTGACTGCCGAGTCACATTCGTGCCGAATTTCCGGTTGGATATTTACGAATTGACCTTCAATACGGCACCACCAACTCCAGTGTCCTTCCAAAGTGTCGAAGTAAGTATGGTAAGACTCCTTCACCGTCAACTCTCGGTCGCCAAAAGCTGGGTTGAAGAGTGCTTGAGCTTGCTCCAGAGTCATTTGTTGACGCATGGATGCTGATTCCATGAGAACCCTTGGCGAAATGTACTTTAAAAAAACCGGAGAAGTCTGTTTGATGAATTCTTTACCGTTGTGCCTGCCAATAAACATCAAATCCATCTCGCCATCAGGCTTTAGCACGCGAGAAAATTCTTTGACAGAATCTTGTAGATTGGTTGTCCAGTGAAAAGCAAGGATGCTGTATAAATAATCGACGGAGTGATCTTCCAGAGGCATGTCTTCAAAGCGCCCGTCGATAACTTCGAGATTACTCAGGCTGGTTGCTTTGGCATTGGCGCTCTTGCGTAATTCTTCGGCAGGTTCAATACCTATGAATCTTACATTTGGTTTTTGGCTTGCAAGCAGAGCCAATTCAATTCCTGGACCGCAACCAATGTCGACAACTAGTTTGGCACTTTCTCTAATTTGCGTCATAGTCATGCAGTGCTGTGTCATTTTTCCCCAACAAGAATTTAAATTCTCTGGGCTTTCATACTGATCAGCGAGTTGCGAGTATGTGTCAATTATCGA
>CAZBOX010000128.1:0-15805 GCA_964493595.1 uncultured Candidatus Obscuribacterales bacterium
AGCGGCGGCACGTCGGAGCGGTCGCCGAAGCTTTCCGCAGAATCAGTCAGATCAAACGACACGTGGATATGGTCTGTCACTACGACACTTACGACTATGGCTTGATTCTTCCAAACACGCGTACAGCCGGTGCTAACATTTTTGCCCGCAGAATTTTGAAGGCTCTTACGTCTTCACCGCTTCCCGGCATCGACAATAACCGTCTTTCAATAGTTATGGGAATTGCCACTGTCCCGGATGACTGCGTGGACCTTGCCGTACTGCTCTCTGCCGCCGAAGCAGCCAAAATGCAAGCCGTGAAAACGGTATCGCCGATAGTACTGTATCAGGACGTGGTCTGAAGTAGGAGCGCAGATAACTAAAGGAAGGATCGCAGTCAAATGCCCCAGGTAACAAATCAACTCGGTTTACTTCTAATAGAATCAGGTTTTCTCACCGACGAGGACATCGACGCTGCTGAAAAGCGCGCCTCTGCAACGGGTTTGCCTCTAGGACGTATGCTTGTTCTCAGTGACAAAATCGATGAGAAATTGCTCGAGCAAGTGCTGGAAACCATGATTCATTTGCGCGACAATGCGATGTTCACCGAGGGCGATGCTCTGGAAGTGTTGGGCATGCTCAAGTCTGCCAAAGATGGCAGTATCAAGGAAGTCGATCAAGCTCAACTGAAGTCTTTTTTCTCCAAGAAAGGGCGTCAGATGCGAATTGGAGAGCTACTTGTGCGCTCAGGACTGGTTACTGATACCGATGTGATGAATGCCGTTGAAGATGGACTGGCTACGCGAAGAAAAATTGGGCAGGTGCTTGTCGCCAATTCCTATACGACCACCGATGCTGTAGATATGGCAAATTCATTGTTGGACGCCGTTCGCGCAGGTGAAGTGGATGTCGCAGATGCCGCAAAGAATCTCAGAGAAGCGCACAGTTACCCGGATGCGGACGGCGAGGCTGAGTAAATTCTTCAATATTAACAAGCTCCCCTCATAGAGGAGAGCTTGCTTCTTTTCCACTAGTTCACCGTGTGGAATTAATACCAGCCTTTGTAGCCGCCGTAGCCGTATCCATATGCGGTCGGGTAGTTAGGCGTGCGCAGTGCCGCGACGATCAGACTGTCCAGTTTTCTCAGGCTTTCATTCATCCGGTCCAGTTCTCTTTGATCCAGTCTATTGTTGGTGCGTGCCATTCTTTCTAACTTCCTTTCTTGATCGGCCAGGCGATCATTGAAAAGATTGTATTCGTTGATGGACAGGCGGCGTTGCAGCTTGCCGTTTTCCACCTTATTTCTCAAATCGCTTATCTCGTTGCGTACCGAATTCAGGGCAGATATGAAGCGGCGGTCACCAAATCTGCTGCCAAATCTGTCGTCGAAGCGGTTGCCATAGCCCCAGCCCCAGCCACCACTCGTGGTGGCAACGAAACGATCTACACGATTATCCAGACTGGCGAAACGGTCTGAGAGCGTGCGTGCCTCGGATACGCTCAAGTATCCGTCAGCTTCATAAGATAGTTGCAGATTGGAAAGGTTCGTCAGTTCTGCACGCAGGGACGCTGCTTGCGCTGCATTGATCCTTCCGGAAGAAAGGGCGAAGGCGATATTAGCCTCGATTTCGCTGCGCTTGCTTTGAAAATGGGTGCGGGCGAATGACTGCGGGTTGCGGAGATTGGTGACGTTCACACCGAGCGTGTTCTGAAAGAAGTCGACCAGATCGTTTGCATGTGATGGTTGTACGAAAGTAAATGCCGAGGCAATTGCTATAAGTGATGCAGCTCCAGCCAGTTTTCTCGAAATACGCATAAATCCTCCTCCGTCCAAAGGCTTCGCCACGGAAGCTTCAAACGGTGCGATAGTGTTGTGTCAGGCGCGCTCAAATCGGCGATATGCAAATTGACGCCACGGCAAATTTTTGGTTCCCAATAGGTGCCGCCGAGCGCCGAGCAACCTAAAAATGTGATTATTACTGGGCTTTTCAGGCTTCAGTTTCACAAACTGAAGTCTGCTTTTGAGTACAATTCCTTTTCCAACCAATTAATTAGCGTCTAGAAGCAGATTTGAACGGAAAAATTCAATCATGAACACAACACTCACCGATGTAATCTGGCAACCCAAGGGCGAATACCTCGAATGTCGCGCCGCCGACTTCATCAAGAAGCATGACCTAAAGGATTGGAAGGGGCTTATCAAGAGATCGACCGATGACATCGAATGGTTCTGGAAAGCCGCTCTTGATTACATGGGTGTGCGATTCAACCGCAAGTACGACCGCATACTCGACATGTCAAAAGGTATGGAATGGGCTCAGTGGTTTGTCGGTGGTGAGCTGAATATCTACGATAACTGCATCGACTGGCACCTGAAGAAAGGGCAAAAAGAAGGTGTTCGCACCAGTGTCGGCGCCGATCACGAGGCGGTTATCTGGGAAGGCGAAGACGGAAAGATTCGCAAGTTGACTTATGGTGAGCTCGATGAAATGGCATCGCGCACTGCCCGACTCTTGCAGCGCCTGGGTGTGGGCAAGGGCGATGCAGTCGGAATGTACATGCCTATGGTTCCCGAAGTAGTTGCCGTACTGCTGGCCTGCTTCAAAATCGGCGCTGTCGCCGTGCCTGTATTCTCCGGCTTTGGTGTGGAAGCTCTGCGCAGCCGCCTTGAAGATTCGGAAGCAAAAGTCTTGTTCACTGCCGACGGCGGTTCTCGCCGCGGCAAGCTCATTCCTATTAAAGAGAATGCCGACAAAGCCGTCGAAGGACTGGAGCACCTGAAGCATACTGTTGTTTTGAAACATATGGGCAATGCTGTTGCCTGGAACGAGAAGACTGATCTCTGGTTCAACGAATCTGTAGAGGCGAGCGAGCGCGCTGAGACGGTCCAGAATTTGCCGGCTGAGCATCCGTCCATGTATCTCTATACTTCCGGCACTACAGGAAAGCCTAAAGGCACCGTTCACACACATGCAGGTGCTCTGGCGCAAATTTCAAAAGAACTCGGATTCTCCTTTGACTTGAAATCTTCCGACGTTTTCTTCTGGTTCAGTGATATCGGTTGGATGATGGGACCTTGGGAAATCATCGGTGTTACCTTCTGGGGCGGCACCATGGTTATTTGCGAAGGAACGCCCATTTATCCGCAGCCCGATCGTCTCTGGGACATGATTGACAGGCACAAGGTCAATACGCTGGGTATCAGCCCTACCGCCGTTCGCGGCATGAAAGCCGAAGGCGACCAGTGGGTAGAAAAGCACGATCTTTCCAGTTTGCGGCTTCTAGGCTCGACCGGCGAGCCCTGGGATCACGATAGTTATATGTGGCTGTTCGAGAAAGCCGGAAAGAAAAAATGTCCGATCATCAATATTTCCGGTGGAACAGAAATTGTCGGCGGACTGCTCACACCACTGCCGCTAATGCCCCTCAAGCCATGCTCTCTGGGCGGACCCGGTCTGGCGATGGACATCGACGTATTTGATGAAGAAGGCAACAGCCTGAAGAATGCCATCGGACACCTGGTCTGCAAAAAGCCCGGACCTTCCATGACCAAAGGCTTCCTCAAATCTCCCGAGCGCTATCTCGAGACTTATTTCAGCAAATTCCCGGGCGTCTGGTATCACGGCGACTGGGCGAAAGTTGATGATGATGGATCCTGGTTCCTCTACGGTCGCTCTGATGACACTATCAAGGTTGCCGGCAAAAGAGTCGGTCCCGGTGAAGTCGAGTCTGTTCTTGTCGAGCACTCTGCTATTGCCGAGGCCGCCGTCATCGGTGTGCCTCACGAAATGAAAGGCGAGGCGCTTGTATGTTTCGTGCGCACCATGCCGGGACATGATGAGAGCGAGACTCTAAAGGGAGAATTGAAAACGCTTGTGGCTAACCGCCTCGGCTCTGTTCTCAAACCGGAGAAAATTCACTTCGTAAAAGCTCTGCCTAAGACTCGCTCCGGAAAGATAGTGCGCAAGAATATTCGCTTGCAATATTTAGGTGAGCCGGTCGGCGACCTTTCATCGGTTGAGAACCCGGAAGCGCTCGATGCTATCAAGGAACTTGCCCACAGCTAGAGAATTGCCGGCAGCGTTTTTATTCGAAATCATCTTCTGGATTGCTGACCAGACCGTATCTCAGCGCTTTTACAGCCGCCTGGGTTCTGTCTGACACGGCTAATTTGTCCATCATATGTCTGACGTGGGTTTTTACGGTTTCTTTCGATATTTCCAGTTTTTCAGCGATTTCCAGGTTGGATAAGCCTTCTACAATCAACTGTAAAACTTGACTTTCTCGGTCGGAAAGATCGGCATAGAGGGCCTTTTTCTTTTGCATCGACGAATTCGTTTTCGGCAGTGCATTCAAAACTTTGCTTGCTATCGACGAGTCTATCCACAAATCACCGCATATAACCGCGTTCACGGCTGCTTCCAGTCTATTGAAGTCGGCATCTTTCAGGCAATAACCATTGGCTCCTGCTGCCAGTGCAGCGAAGATATCGCGTTCATCATCATGCGACGTAAGCATGATTATTTTCAAATCGCTACGCCTTTCTTTCAGAAGGCGACAGGCTTCGATGCCGTCCATTACCGGCATTCCGACATCGAGAAGAATCAAATCGGGGTGATATCTGGACTCGACACTCATTGCTTCCAGACCATCTGCAGCTTCGTGTATCTGACCTGCAAAATTGGTCTGTTCGAAAAGTTCTTTCAGCCCGGCGCGGAGATTAGCATCGTCATCGACTATCAGAATTGCTGTTTTGGACATTTCATTACTCGCTTGGATTGGTGCTGAACAGAAGCTCGATATTTATATGAGGTGCACTATTCGGTGACTAAGCACTCCTGTTTTCGGGAGCATGGAAGCTTGACCGTGAAGATGGTACCTTTCTCCTCATCGCTGAGAAAACTTATGTTTCCTCCCAGTGCTTCGCTTATTTCTTTGCACAAATAGAGTCCAATACCGGTTCCACCTGAAGACTTTTGACCCAATTCTCCTTGCCAGTAAGGCGTGAAGAGTCTCTCCTTGTCTGACTCGCTGATTCCCGGACCGAAGTTTTGGACGTCGATTCTTACCATGCTTGTGGATGTGCTGGCATGAACATTCACTTTGCCTCCTGAACGGGAGAATTTGATGGAATTTTCCAGCAAATTACTGATCAGGTGAGAGAGTGCCGATTTGTCAGTGCTGACAATAATCCTTTCTTCTTCTGTCTCAACTTCAATCACCACATTGGCAAGATTGCATCGGTGGCCTAAGGTGTGGACCAAACCATTTATGACTTCGAGAACGTCTACGTTTTGCGATGTAAGCACTTCTTTGCCCTGCCGATATTTCGCCAGCTCGAGCATATTTTTGACCATACTCAACGCGTTTTCATTGCTGTCTTTGAGTCGCAAGAGAAGCTCTGTGGCTCCGCCTCGATTGGTTTCTAATTTCTTCTGAACGGCTTGAATAATGTAATTTGACGCGATCAGCGGACTCTTGAGGTCGTGCGCGATGGTTTGCTGGATTACTTCCTTTTGGTGCGAAAGAATAGTCTTCTCCGAGATGTCTTCGATCATGATGATTACATTGCGCACTGTCTGGTCTTCGACAATAGGCCATGCTGCTACGTCCCAGTAAGTCTTGTGATCAGTCTTGTTGCCGAAACGTGTAAAGTACAAGCTTTTCATAGTCGCTGGGCGTCCAGACTCGACTGTTTGAATCAACTCTTCTCTGGGCATCTCCGGCAGCAGATCCCAGATTGGAGTGCCTATTTCAAAATCTACATCAGCGAGAAAATTTTCAAAGATGCCATTCGCGTCCACAATTCTGAACTGATTGTCCAACTGGATAATGCCGATGGGCGCATGTTTTACGATTTCCCTCGAGACGGTTTGTTCAACTAGCAGTGCTTTCTTTGCTGCACCCATGTAGCGGTTCAGCAAATATGTGAATGGAAAAACAAACAAAAGGATGAATGCTCCCAGACACAAGAAAGTGATCGATGTTCGCTGCGTATTTTTTGTGTATTCAGAGAGTCGCTCTTTCAATAATTCTCTTTCTTCCACATCGATGATTATCAGACGTCCTTTCACTACTTCCAGCAGCTTTTGAGCTTTGCTGAGACTGTCTTTTGCTTCCGCTATATTGCCGCTTTGTTTCTGCTTAAGCGCATTGTCCAGGGTCTTTTGAAATTTTTGAGCGACCAGCTCGAGATAGGTCAGGTGCCACCTTCTCCAGCCATCCTCATCGCCGGTCCGTTTGACGTGCTGAATGCACTGCTCTAGAGTTTCTTCTTCTGATTTGTAACGGCTACTGGCTCCCACGAAACCCCTTCTCACATAGGTATCTGCCTGCAATTGCATGTTATTCATGGCTGATACGCTGCTTTGAAGATAACCCAAGAGTTCTTGCGATCTGTCGATGCTCTCTGCCGTTTGAATAGCTCTGGAAGCGTAGAAATAAGCGAATGTCGCTGCAATCGCGATCAGCACGAATGCCAGAGCCACGGTCAAACTCAATGTTCTTTCCGGTGACTTGAAAAGCCCGTCCAGCCCAGGCTTTCGATTTGTATGTCGAGTGCGTATCAGCATTTCTTTTGCACGTTGGAATACATTTCTTATTCCAATTATGCAAGTAAATTTCTCGCTGAAATCAGATGACGCTCCGCTTTTGGAGGGAGCGTCATCTGCATGCGTCGGTATCAGAAAAGTGATCAGTTTTTCTTCTTCTTAGTTAGCATCTGAGAAGAGACCTTATTCTGCGTGGCGACTCGGAAGCGTATACTGACGGCCGACCCGTTCTGGAGATAGGTTCCTGGCATACCAGTACCGCTGGGATATGAGACGACTGAAGGTCCTGGTGTCGTCGCGCCGCCGAAGTCGTCTCTCGGTCCGAAAGCCGGAGGTGGAAGACCACCGTTGGACGATGCGTTGGCACTGCCACCGCTGCTGGCGCCGTCACCAGAGCCACCGATATTGCCTAATTTCGCGGTGAATTGCTCACTTCCCATGGCAATTATTCGGCTGTTCGCATGGCAGATAGTTCTGAACTTATTTGCCGGGGCCTGAGCAACCAGGGGGTTGACGAGAGGACGTCCGCCGTGTATGCCACCATTTATAGTGCCAGGCTTGTTGACCTGATCTCGGATATAGACATCCCATTCTGTCGGTGAAGCGTTCTTACCTGCCGTTGTTGTGGCTGCTCCCTGGGCTTCCGCATACATCTGCTTATTGCTCACTACTTCAAACGGATCAGGATCTATAAGAACAAGCTTCTGCGTCACAGTACCGTTGGAATCCACACGGAAGATGTCCATATAACCGGTACTGTAGGGACCTGCAGGACCAGCAGTCAAAAGCGCGTTAGACATCATATCGACTGCGTCTTGCGCATTGACTTTGGTGCCCGATTGTTTCAGCCAATCGTAAATGGACTCTGAGAACACATTTTTGATTGTCGATGAGCCTGTTCCGCCCCAGCTTCCTGGTGACATTGCAGTGCCGCCCGGATTCGGAAAATCGTCTGTCATAGGTGTCTTCACAGTCATGACTGGAGCGCCGGCCAGAGCAGGCGAATTCATGATGTCGTAAATTGAGCCTATGAAAGGAGGCCTTCCATCCGGAAAAGCTACGCTCAATGTTCCGGGTGCCGGCTTCGGATCGAAAACACTGGCGGCTGTGGCGGCGGCAGAAAGGTGGACGACTCTGTTTTTGTCGTACATCTGGTCGGCTTCTGCTCTGATCACGGACGGTATAGTGTACGGTAAGCCCGCGGAGGAAGTCTGGAAGAGTTGAGTGTTAACCAACTTGATGTTATTGCTTATGCTGCCGAAAACGAAATCTTCTCCGTCATAAGGGCAATTGATCTCTGATACATAGAATCCAGAGCGGCTTTGATTTGTCGTGTCGACAAGAGCCCATGAATTTGGTTTGGGAAGCGGAATGTTGGTCTGTACACCCTGAGACAGGCATCCAAGAGACAATTTCAGCGATCCTTTCACATAGCGTGAATCACCTGTCATGCGAACCTTGTTTTCCTCGTAAGCTTTCTCTGCGCTGGCATAAGGCTCGACCAGGGCACCGTCGATGTCTTTACCTGAGCCGCCCGGCAGAATCGATGCCTGAAGCGCTGTTACGAGTTTGTCTTTTGCCACTTTCAAATTGGCAAGGTCTTGCTTGCAAAAATACTTCATCGTGGCGTTATTTGTTTTGTCGGCGATAATAAGGTCCAACCTCAACGTGCCGACTATAGTATTCAACCCGTATACAGGCATGCTGAATCCGTCGGATGCGGCAGTGGCACTACCTACTGGAGCCGCGTCCGAAAGACCTATATATCCGAAACTGCTGTCATTTATGACAATTCTGCCAATGTCTTTTGCTGCTGCAATGGAAGCGGCCTCTATGGCCGTCTTCTGTTCCTGGTTGCCTCCCAGCAGCCTGGTATAAGCAAGAGCGAAAAGTAGAATTAGTATCAACACGCTGGCCGTGACTGCCGCAACAAGTGCTAAGGTGTTGCCTGCTGATCTCCTGCCAAAGCTGTGGATTCTTGTGAGCGACAACTTCATAAACTTTCCTCTGAAATATATTTGGTAAATCTGATGACTTCAGTTGTCCGACATACGTTTGGCACGTCTGCGTAACTTTTGGGGGTCCATGCGACTAATCTATGCGCGTTTGGATAATCCAACATCCCGCCGCTGGGTGATGATAAAAAGGCGCACTTTTTGGCGTTTTTCCTCGCCCTGAATAATTCTCAAAATCCGCTATATTGCGGGCTTGAAAGCGTCGGGGCGCAAGCGAAAAACCTCCCTGTCTCTGTGTATGGTGGATAATCGCCATATGGCGACTTTTTACCGAAAGGATTTTGCAGGGTGGTTGAAAAGGTAGAAGGTGATTCTGCTCACGCCGAAGTGAAAGCTTCGATGGCAAGCTCTTACACGCTTGGAGCGGCGAAGTGCATGTTCGTCGTCATAGGGGTTTTAGGCGTTTGCCACGCCATAAACTATTATCTGAAGACTCAAGAGATCAAAATATTCGGTGGTGACTATTTTTATCGCTTTTTCGACCTTAACATGGAGCAGAATATTCCGGCGTGGTACGCCTCCGTACTCTGGTTCATGGTTTTTCAATTCTCCTTACTGAATTATTGGTTGGAGCGGTGGACTAAGGCGGCAAAACCGCATAGCTGGGTTTGGCTGTTCTTCGCCATCTTGTTTTTGGGGGCTTCGGCGGACGAGGTAGCCACCATTCATGAGCATGTAGGCTCTCTTTTGCAAGACCTCGTTGTGCCTACATTAAGAGGACAAATCGCCACTTATTTCGTGCGCAATGGGTTCAGTGCAGAGTCATTCGTCGTTCACTTCTCGACCTCTAAGTCTCCCTGGGTCTTGTTCTACGCGCCGTTCCTTTTGGGGGCGGGAGGTTTTTGCTGGCTCTTTCTCTGGCGCCGTTTTGCTTACAATCGGCATCTGCGTGCTTTAATGCTGGCTGCCGCTTTATGTTATCTGGTGGCTGAATCTTTCGACTATATACAAGGTCTGCGCAGTCCGCCTGTCTCTCTAATTCCTCAACCGCTCGGGCTGAGTTGGCCGCAGTTTATGGATTTGACTGTGATGATTGAGGAATTGCTGGAAGACTCCGGCACAGTTTTGATTATTCTTGCTCTGGGCCGGCACTTTCTCCATGAATTGAAAAATGCTCTGCCGGGAGGCATTCTAAATGAAAAGGCGCCTCTTTGAGGTGGTGAAAATGACCGCCCTTCCTATGCTTTGTCTTTTGTGTGCAGGTTGTACTCACAGTCAGGACGTGGTAATTCGCAAAGTCGATGAAAACGTGCAGAGGCACTTCTATGACAAAGACAATCGACCTGAAGAGGAAGTTGAAAGACATCCATCTGTGGAAGCAAATACTCACTGGGAATTTGAATTTGTCCCTGAAATCAGAGTTCAAAGGGTAAATTTGCAGCAAAAAGGAGGAGAGTATATCTCCACCCTTCGTGTGAAAAAGGTCGAAATAGCTCTCAGCCTTCCTATCAGGGTCTGGTTGCCTGAAAGTGCCTCTCAAAAGGTTATTGACCATGAAGATGGGCACGTGGCGATTTGCAAGCACTTCTACAAAGATGCGCAGAAGCAGGCGCGCTCAGCGGCGGAAAGAATCATTGGTTGTGAATTCTCAGGAGTCGGCAAGACTGAGAACGAAAGTATGCAGAAAGGTATGGAGGCAGCCAGTTTTGCCCTTGTGAAACCATTTCAGGATTCTGTCATTCAGCCTGCTAACCGCGCCAGCGCGCTCTATGATGCGCTGACAATGCATGGACAGGCGAGCGTTGCGCCCGAGTCAGCGGTGAAAGAAGCAATTGGATCAGGCAGATAGAATTACCGGAATTGTAGTTTGGAAAACAAATTTCGTTTTTTCGGACACAAGAAAGTTAAATCCGCGTCACCAATATCATCGGCGCTGTTCGAATTGCGCCGTCCGGGGGAAAGCTCAAATTAGAGCGTGTGTGAGGTGCCTATATGAACGGCGGTGCAAACAAATGGATAACGTCTTTAATGGCGGCATCTTGTTTGATTTTTCCTGCGGCGGCACTGGCTGATGACGATATTTCGCAAAATACAGGCTCGACACGTATACAGATACAGCGCCCCCGCGATCCACTCAAAGCAGGGGCATCGGTTGAGCGTGATTTAGGCTCTCTCAATAATGATGAAGCAGCAAAGCTGCGGGCGATTTTCGCGCAGCAGGCTGAAGGCAATCCTGCCAACTTGCGTGGCAATGCTGTTCAAGAAGACGGAAATCTTCGAGGGCAGACTCCGATGCTGGATCGTGTTTTCAAAGGGCAGAACAGTCAAAGTTTTTTCCGTGCCAAAGCGCAACAGCAGCAGGGTCCCGATAGTGCGCCTTATATCTGGTGCCAGAGCGTAAATGGTGGCTATTACGATTGCACCAATACATATAAAGGAGTCGTGCCTGGCTACAGGCTAAAAGAACTGGGGGGCAAATTCGTTGATGGTACCCCGGTTCCACGTGGTAATGTGAAAATGAATGAAGCGGGCCACGTGTGGTGGCAGAACGACTTGAGTCCGAGCTTCAAACATTATTAGTGCTCGAGTTTCTTTTCTTGGCGAAGTGTCGAAAGCAGTTTCTTCAGGTGCTCACTTTCACAGTTGCCGGCTGGCAGGACCCGATCGGCAATTTCTTTCGACGAAAGAAATCTCTCCTCAGCTTCGGAAAATTTCTTCATCTGCATGTAGGCTTGACCCTGCACTTTCTGGCATAGAAGCAATTGAGCCGGTCGCTCCGGTGTTGAAGACCCACAAATTTCCTCGACGATACGCAGGCATTGCAATGCTCTTTTGGGATTGTTGAAGGTTGGAGACAAGTAAACGTTGGCCAGCCAGATCAGGCATTGGGACGTTTCCACTGAATAACTGTCGCTGAGCGCTTGAGAGCAACTGAGAGCTTGTTGAAATTGATCCTCGGCATCGACAAAATTCTTCTTCATGAAACTGAATATCCCTTCGCGTATGAGGAGCTCACAAGTAACTTTATTCTCTTCAAGATTGAATTTTTCGACCAGATTATTTGCTTTGGCGAGTATTGCCGATGCCTTATCCACCTCACCGCTGTCCCTCAGCATGTCGGATATATCGAGTACTCGAGAAGTCATTGCCAGCCCGTCGTCTGATTTTTCCCTTTCCATTACTTGAAGAGCTTTCTCTGCTTCTTCAATGGCAAGTGGATAATTTCTTTGCTTTCTAGCTAATTCGCTTTTGAAGACATGAGCGTGGATTTCTTGTTGAACTTTCGTGGTGAGCGGTTTTGCTTCAGGTTCGGCTGATGCGCCGAAGCGGAAAAACCAGGACACCAAAACAATCATTGAGACAAATAGACAGAGCCCCGCAATCAGGGGGATATTCGCCCTTATTCGCCGGCTCGGTAGTTTTTGCTTATTCGGCGCTTGGACCATTAACCAAACAGTGCTTCTACAAACAGTTCCGGCTCGAAGTCTCTCAAGTCGTCCATTTTTTCTCCCAAGCCGATTAGCTTGACCGGGATATTGAGTTCGGAAGAAATGCCAAAAACAATGCCACCTTTGGCGGTGCCATCCAATTTTGTCAGGATGACGCCGGTGAGAGGACAGACTTCAGTGAATACCTCGGCTTGCTTCAAGCCGTTTTGCCCGGTTGATGCATCAAGCACGAGAAGCGATTCCAGAGGCAGTCCTTTGCCGTGTTTTTCAATGACGTTGCGGATTTTTCCCAGCTCGGCCATCAAATTGGTTTTGTTATGCAAGCGCCCGGCCGTATCAATGATGATGACGTCGTAATTTTCTTCTTTGGCTTTGTTCAACGCCTGGAAAACAACGGCGCCCGGATCGGAGCCGTCCGGCAATCTGCAGATGTCCACTTGTGCGCGTTCCGCCCAGATTTCCAATTGGGATTCGGCAGCTGCTCTGAATGTGTCGGCTGCAGCAACGAGAACTTTTTTCCCTTGTGAGCGAAAACGATAGCAGAGTTTTCCGATGCTCGTTGTCTTGCCTGTTCCGTTGACGCCGACAATCAGATAGAGATTGAGCTTGCCTTCTTTATATTGCAATTGATGTTGTGGTGCCTGTTTCAATGTTTTGGCAAATTCTGCTTTCAGGAAATCTTCGACGTCATTGGACATCCAGTTTTTTCCCTTTGCCTCTTTGCGCAAGTGCTCAACCATTGTCTCGGCTGTCTTCACGCCGATATCGGCTTTGATCAATTTTTCTTCCAGCTCATCCAGGTAATCGCTGTCGATAGCACGAGGCGGAGACTTCGGACGGCTGGCGGATTGCAGCTTGCTTAATGTGCTGACGCCGGCAGCACTCTGGGAAAGTTCAGGCGCCGGAGTTTCTGCCTCTCTTTCTTCCGAACCTGTTTCATCTTGCGATTCGCGGTCGAGGACGTCATCTACGACTTCATGGCGAGTGCGTTTCAGCGCTGATTTCAATTTCGAGAGCGTTGAGCCCCAGAAGCCGGATTTTTCTTTCTTATCTTGGTCGTCCATTACCCGTACCTAGAATGTGGTCTCTTCCAGAGACTCGCCGCGCTGTTCGGCAGCTGCAACTTGAGAGGCGTTACGGATGTATTCCGGAAATTCACCTGATTGTCTGAAGTCTTTTGCTTGTTGCAAGAGATCGGCAAGAACGCCATTGACAAATTTTGCCGCCTTTTCGTCTGCAAAACGATGGCACAATTCGACTGCTTCACTGATGGCAACGTTGATCGGCACTTCGTCTATGAAAAATGCCTCTGCGCAAGCCAACCGCAAAATGTCGCGGTCGATTGATACCATTCTCTCTACATTCCATTTCGAACGCGTCGATTTTATGTATTCGTCGATTTCTGCTTTGTGGTCGATATAGGCATTCAGCAGCTTGAGAAGAAATTCGCGAATTTCCGCATGCGAATATTTCTCGAACGTGGCCCTATTCGTATGACCACATTGCTTGCATGGAATATTGATCGATGAGCTGCCGCTGGCCAGGGTCATTTCCGGCACGTCCAGCGCTTCTGCGACCAGGTGCAGAGCACGCTCAATCTGTGAAATCTGCTCTCTCAATTGCTCCGTCGTCAGAGCGACAGGATGCAAAACCTGCGTAGAGCGAGCATTATCCGGGTGCTCCGCTTCTATGTTGTGGAGCTCGAAATTGGCTTTTTCAAGAATGCCTCCGGCATCGAGAAGATTTTGCTTGGCGTAGTCAGCCAGCATCCGCACGGTCTTCTCAATAAGGGCGCCCATCTCGAGCGCTTCGCCGCCAGCCTTTGTTTTGGGCAGCTGTGGCATTAGTATTACTGCGATTTCTCGGGCAACGCGCCGGGCGGTCATGATCGGTCACTCATATATGGGATGCCAGTAGAAGCAAGTTGCCATGTTACCATGGTCCGGTATCCAGCTGATTATGGTATGGACAGGGTTTTGGTGCCTTAGTTCCAGATTATGAGTTGGCGACATTCGATGGAATTTGCGAAAGTTGCGCATCACCGGCGGAACAGCTAGAGGAAGGAGCGTCGAAAGTCCAGTCGGGCTGGAAATTCGCCCGACAGGCGCCAAAGTGAGGCAGGCGCTTTTCAATATCCTGGCCTGGCGTATGAACGGCGCGAGGTTTCTCGACATATGCGCGGGGACGGGGCTGATTGGTATAGAAGCGTTAAGCAGAGGCGCCGGCTCTCTCATCTCTGTCGAAGAGAACCGCGCTGTTGCCAAAGCGGTGGAAAATAGCCTGAGAAAGCTCAAACTGGACGGCGAGGTCATTTGCGGGGATTGGCGGCGCGTTCTACCGATTCTCGAGCCGAAATCCTTCGACATAATTTTTGCCGATCCGCCGTACAAATCTCCACATATCAAAGAAATACCGTTGTCAGTGGAAAAGTACGACCTTCTAGATGAGGGCGGGCTTCTGGTAATTGAGCATTTGAAGGGCTATAAATTCTCCGATGACTGCACTGTGCTGGCTCTTCAGTCCACTCGCAATTACGGTCAGACCAGCTTGTCTTTCTTCTCAAAGAGTGAAGAGAACCAATAAAGAACTCACTTAGCGCCAGAGCTGATAAGCTATTTAGCCAGGATCTGCCATAAGAAAAATGAGCGATACGACACAACAGGCCCAGGGAACGTCCCACATACGCATCGGCGAGCTTCTCATGCAGTCGGAGATTCTCTCTTCCGACTTCATTAAGGATGCGCTCGAGCGCTTCGAGCAACGCGGTCTGCCTATAGGCAAGGTGCTTGTCATGTCGGGATATTTGACTGAGGCTGAACTGCGCCAGGCTCTGGAAGTGCAGTCTCTCATCAATGACGGGCATTTACCCCTGGAGCTGGGTGTCACGGTATTGCGTGTTGCCCATAAAGAGCACATCTCTCTCAACGACGCTTTTCAACGCTCAGGACTGGTACAGCCAGAGGATCAAGAGACTAATCGCCTGGGACAACTTCTCGTTGCTGCCGGCATCGTCACCGACAGAGACCTGGAAGAAGCCCTGCAGATCAATGTTCGCACAGGCTTGCCCCTGGGTCACGTCTTTTGTTTCCATGGATATGTCTCGCAAGCCATTCTTTATACGGCGCTGCAGGTGCAAGAATCGATTCGTCGCAATGCCATAGGCAGGCCGGAAGCTATAGCCGGCTTGAATGCGGCCGCAAAGCGCGAGCGTAATCTGGAGCGTTTGGAGATCAATAAAGGCTATCAGAAACTGCCTATGAAGCAGGCTTTGCGACTCGGCGAAATGCTCGTCGAGGCTCGCGTTTTTGTAGACAAACTTCTGCCCGATGCTCTGGTTCGTTCTTTGCAGTTTCAAAAACCGCTTGGTGAGATTCTTGTGCAATCTCACTTCGCAACGCACGAGCTTATTGATGCGGCAGTGGACATGCAAGAGATGATAGATAACGGCTGTCTGCTGCAGAACATGGCCAATGAAGTTTTACTGAACATGCGCGCCAGCGAAGTATCCTTTGCGCAGGCGCTCGGTCAAGCCTGCACTTTTCGCCACAGAAATAACCTGGCTAAAATCCTCGTCGACTTGCTGGCGGCCAATCAAGCGGTGGTTTTGACAAAACTGACCAAGGACATTCAAGAACGTCTGGAAGTCAACTATAACCAGATCAATGATGTCAGCAAACAACTGCTGGAGCATGAACTAGTCGAGCCTTTTATACTTTTCGCCGGAATGCGTTGTGTGTATCTTGTCGATACCAAGTTCATCAACATGGAACAGGCGACGATTATTCTCGAGGTCGTAAGCAAGACTCGCGACTCTGTGGATGATGTTCTCCATACGCTCGGCTGGACGGCTAGAACACGCTTGCGCGAACCG
>CAZBOX010000129.1:0-15755 GCA_964493595.1 uncultured Candidatus Obscuribacterales bacterium
TGTTCGGTTTGCGGCATCGGTCCTTCGTCAGCCGCCACCACCAGCAGTGCCATGTCCAGGCCACCCACACCGGCCAGCATGTTTTTCAAAAACTTGCCGTGCCCCGGCACATCGACAAAACTGATAACGATATCCTTGTCGACTCCAGGTCTCGTCTTCTGCACAGTTTGAGCAGGCAAACGCAGGTGAGCGAAACCGAGGTCGGTCGTCATCTGACGGGCCTTCTCCTCCTTCAGCCTATCCGGATCGGTGCCGGTCAAGCCGCGCAGAAGGCTGGTTTTGCCATGGTCGACGTGACCGGCGGTCGAGACCGTGAAATAGAGTGTATTGGTCTTATTTTGCAGCTCAGCCGTTGACATCAGACACAACTAAGAAATGCAGGCGTGATACTTTCATCGGCGCCGGTAAGAGAATTCTAAACTATTTATGTGCGGCGCATAGCAATTCAATTTACATCAAACAGCCAAGAGACAGGCTCCGGATGCGCTCGATGCAACCGGAAGCCTTGTGAAAGCGTCTGCATTAGGCAGCTGGAATGTTTACCCCCATACGTCCGAGTAAAATCGCTTGGTCACATTTATAAGCGATCGAGGATGTCCCGTGCTTCATCAAATTATCGACCCAATCCTGCAGATGATAAGAGACCAAGTAGCCAACTGGAGCTACATGGGAGTCGTCGTCATGATGGCAATCGAGTCCGCCAACATCCCATTGCCCAGCGAAGCAATCATGCCAACGGCTGGAATCCTCGTTAACGAAGGCAAGATGAATATACATCTGGCCGCACTGGCCGGCGCTGTCGGCTGCGTACTTGGCTCAATTCCTTCTTACTTCCTCGGTTTGTACGGTGGACGCCCATTTCTGCAAAAGTACGGAAAATACTTGCTTCTTAGAGAGAAGGACCTCGACCTGGCCGACAAGTGGGTGAACAAATACGGTGACATCACATTCTTCATTTGCCGCATGTTGCCTGTTGTTCGCACATTCATCTCATTTCCTGCCGGCGTGCTGAAAGCCCATTTCTGGATGTTCGTGGCATCCACATTCATCGGCTCGCTCATCTGGTGCTATTTCCTGACCTGGGTAGGCATCGAATTCGGTAAAAACATGGAAGTTTTCGTAGACCTCTGGCACAAGTTCGATGTTGCCATCGTAGTCGTGGGCGTTGTGCTCTTTGCTATTTACTTGAAGCATCACCTGAAACACGATTAGAAAGTTTCAGCCAGAACAGCAGGAAAAGGGGGCTCTTAGAGCCCCCTTCTAGTTCAGGCAAGAATCGACATTCGCACCGCCTATGGTGTCAGTCCTTCTTGTACTGTCTTTTTCTTGTGTCTTCGCGAATTTCCAGCAGATCTTGCAGAAGCTTCTGCCGGTCGGGTCCATCCCACTTTTTCAGCCAGTCGGTGATTGCTTGTTGAATCATGCCGCTCTTGTCCGGAGAGTGAGGTCCGTACAACCGTTTCAGCTCCAGCCAGATTGACTGCAGTGCCGCCAACTGCTCAGACGGCAGTTTGACCGTGTACGCCACATACTTTCGCCCGCCGCTCGTTACAACCGGCAATGATTTTTGCGCCGGAGCGTCAAAGGGAATAGTTTGCTGCTCCATTGACTCGGAATTCTTCTCGCTTTCGTCGTCAGGCATCATTCCCCACTGGTTTCACTGGCACCGTCAACATTGTATTACAGGCAGGTCCGCAAATACGACAGGCTGGCATTGCAAAGGTTATGGAAGGCCCAATTCGCTCTATTGGCGGCAGAAATGATGACAATTAGTGGGAATACCCCCACCCCAGTGTTGATTTTCCTGGGAATATAAGCACAATCAATGTATGGCATTACAACTCCCTACGAAAGAACGCCTTCGTGAGCTCAGCAAGGAGCGACCAACCCCTGCAATGATTCAGGAAATCGTACGCGCGCTAATCACTCGCATTATGCAAGACAAAATCCTCATGGGACTTGTCATTCTTGGGGTTCTGGCGGTTTTTGTAGTTCCCAATGTAGGCAATGAGGAGAAACCCCCCGGACACGGCAGTAATGCCGCGAATGCTCCCCCGCAATTGGGTGAGTCAGGTGGTTGGGGCGGTGGCGGGCATGCCCCGCCGGCTGCAGGCGGCGAGGCTGCCCAGGGTGCAGCCGCTCCAGGAGCCCCGAGCGCCGCGGCGCCGGCCGACCCGAACGCTTTGAATCCGACACTGGCAACGGATTTCGTCAAATTCTGGATGGGCGGAGCCATGGACTACAACACTGCCAGCGCAGCCGGGAGCCACAAAGAGGCGGCTAAATGGATGACGCCCGAAACTCAGCAAGCTTTCGAAACAAATTTCTGGAGCCCCGATATCGCCAACGGCATAGCATCTGGACAATTGAGGGGGGCCTTCCAGCCGATCTCGGTTCAGGCCCAGGCTGTCAATCCTGACGGCAGCATTGTCGTGAATATGACCGGTACACTGGTTTTACAGCAAGCGAGCGTTCGCCCCGTTACACATCAGATAGTCATGGATCTTTTGGTCCGCAAAGAAGGGGACAATTGCCGCATAGCAGGACTTTACAACCGCTCTTACCCGATGCAGTCTAACAGTCCGTATTGATTTCCTATTGACGAGTTTCCTGGAATTGCTCATGTGATATATTGAGTTCCTGTCTCCTCCGCCGGGGACTTTTTTGATGTTCTATGCGGAGGTTTAAACCGACCTATGCGCCGAGGTAGCTCAGTCGGTAGAGCAGAGGACTGAAAATCCTTGTGTCGCCGGTTCAATCCCGGCTCTCGGCAAATTACTAAACAACCGAATCAATGCCTCTACCCGGCAGCGCCTTTGGCAATGTTTCAAATTGCCGTGCAAGGTCCGGGTAAAACAGGGTCACACCATATGTGATACCGTGCGAATTCAGTCAAATGTGAACGTGTCGGTGCGTCCTTTTACTCGACTTGGATTTGCCCGAAAGAGCCATATGCAACGGTTTGCCCAATCCGGCGACTTCGTGGGAAATAACTTTGCACACATGAACAGTCTGGTTGCGCAAAAGATTGAATGTTTTTCCAGTGCAGGAAGAGGCAACCTGCACCATCGGCTCGGATGTGGAGAACTGGCAGCTGACAATAAAAAGCAGCAATGTCGAGGCAAGGATAAGGTCGCCTAACTCTTTCATGTTCTCGCGCGTTTTGGCGGATATCAGGTAATCAGCGCAAAGCCACTGAATCAGATAAAAAATACAGCAAAGCAGTTCGGTCGATATCAGGGCTTGAATCAGAACAATCTTTGATTGCAGGATAGGAAACATTTAGATAGGACACCTCAAAACATCTATATCTGCATCCTATTAGGGGCAAGCGCCCCTGTAAATTGACAAAATTGCTTCCTCAAAAGTGTGTAAGTGTTTTCCTCCATATCCAGAAGACCCAGCCAGGCAAGGACTCTTCAGACTCGCGGCCGGGCGCCGAATGGAGCTCGGGCTCTCTCAGGCCTCAAATCGCGGGAAAAACTCCGAATTTTCATCGCTAAAGAGCTCAACAGGAGACCGCACATTGCGCCGGCCGGCTGAACTTACCTCCTGCCCGCAAGCAAAACAGAAGTTGGCAGCGACCGGCAGCAGAGACTGGCAATGCGCACAGGTCTTCAAATGAGAAACACTGCGCTCCGGCTGCGGCTCACCACAACAAAAACAAAACTTGTCCGTCAATCGAAGTTTCGCCCAGCAAGCGGAGCATTGCGGGGCGATATCATCGGCCGGCTCAAGGATTTCTTCTTCCTCAAAAGTGGCTACGACAACCGCAGTCGGTACGGCGACTTCCTTTACAGTGGGGGGCCCGGCGGTGTTTGAACCGACATTTTCCTTGGCAAGTTCCAGTTCCGCTCTGGCGCGACCGCAACGGCGGCAGAACTTAGCGTTCTGCCTGTTTTCCACCTTGCAAATCGGACACAGAAATACCAAAACTGCCTCAACGTGTTTCTACAAGTTTATACGAATGCGTATCGTGTAAAGCCGGCAGCTTAATGATAGAACGACGCAGATCATGAACAATCTATAGAGTTTAGCTATATTAGGTATTCCTGGAGTCTAGGGTGCGATGAAAAGGCATTTCAAATATTTCGGCAAAACTAAAAGGCGCGGTGCGACTCTGGCATTTGCGTGTCTGACGGCCCTGGCCGCTGCCTGCGCCGTAAGCCAGGAGATAAGAGCATCTTTCACAACACCGGAAATCTTTATCGCCAAGCCCTATGTTCAACTCGGCCAGGGCAAAATCTCTGGCGACAAAACCAGCCACGACATTCTTTTCCTGGCTCGCAACGACAGGCACGAATGGGAGCTGGAATATAAAACTGCGGCATCGAAAGGGTGGCAAAAGGGCAAAGCTTTCACCAAGAGCATCCTTGAAGATACACAGCCGGAAGCAGTTTCCCTCTTCTCATCGACAATCTCCGATTTGCCTGTCGGAAAGTCTTTCAGTTACAGGGTTTTTCGGGATGGAATGGAAACATTCTCTTCAACCGCAAAAGCGCAGGTGGCTGAAAATCAGCCCTTCAAATTCATCGTGGCCGGGGATCTGGGAGCAGGCAGCCACGGGCAACGCCGCATCGCGCAGAGAATTTATTCCGAGTCTCCGGATCTCTGGGTCATGCCCGGCGATCTCGTCTACAACATGGGATTGCTTTCTGATTATCTGGCTCGCTTCTTTCCTATCTTCAATGCCGACGAATCGAAAGAGACAATCGGAGCGCCAATCATGCGTTCGACTATCTGCGTGCCGGTAATCGGAAATCATGATATCGCGCAGAGTATCTTGCTTTCGCCCACAAACCTGAATCGCATGGCTGATGCGCTAGGCTACTTTCTGGTTTGGTCCGCTCCACTGAACGGACCTCTGACAGGTTTTCAGGGAGCAAATATCTGTCCTATCGTTGGCAATGCTTCCAGACTGGCTACATTTCAACAAGCTGCCGGGAAACGCTTTCCGCAGATGGCGAATTTTTCTTTTAATTTCGGAAACACACACTGGATTGTTCTTGACGGCAACTATTACATGGACTGGTCCAGCCCGGAAATGCGCAAGTGGGTCAGCGACGATCTGGCCAAAGCATCTTCTGCCAAGTGGAAGTTCGCCACTTTCCACCAGCCGGCCTTCAGCACCGACCTCTATCATTTGAAAGAGCAGCGCATGCGCTTGATCGTCGATACGCTGGAAAAAGGAGGCGTCGACATTGTTTTTGCCGGACATGCGCATAATTACCAGCGCACTTATCCTCTTCATTTCAAACCAGCCACAGGCAAAATGAATCACGATGGCACCGTGGACGGTGCCATTGTACTGGACAAGAATTTTGATTCGACGGAAAACACAAAACCAAACGGCATCATTCACATTGTCACAGGAGCTGGGGGCGCGCGCCTATACAGCCCTACCGACAATATTCAAATCAATAAGATGGGTGATTTCCTGTTCAAAACAATTTCCGATTGCCATTCATATACGGTGTGCAGAGTAGATGGCAACAAATTGACGGTATCTCAAATTTCCGACTCCGGAAAAGTAATTGACAAATTTGCTCTCAAAAAAGATTGATACAAAATGGTAGGCAGCCATAGCGTCCAGGGAAGTTGGAGGGGTAGATATTTCTACCCCGGCTCCAGCGAAGCTCAGGGATTTGAAGCAGTCTTCGTTGATGCCGGCGGCATCTTGGACGGCAATATTCTCGATGACGGAAAGCTTGGAGAAGCGGACGTAACCGGTAAGTTTTTCTTCCCTCATATCAAATTCACAAAAACCTACAGAACCGGCACGAAGCATTCGGTCTTCTATGAGGGGACAATGAGTGAAGACGGAAAAACGCTTATGGGCCGCTGGGTAGTACCAGGCGGCGGCATAAAGGGCGGCGATTTCAAAGGCACCTGGACAGCCAGACGATATGAAGATGGAGAAGATTTGAAATTCACAACAGAAGATGAGCGCGAGCTCGAATTGGTGGGTGAAAAGAAGCCTGAGACCGCACCGGGCACCTCCAGGCAGCGGGGCTAGTGAGCAGGCGCTAAAGCCTGCAAGATGTGAGCGTGCAATAATTCTCCGGGTCCTTAAGAGGAAGCAAGATGCACGAGATCGCTCAATACGCCATTCCTGTCTACGCCGTTCTGATGCTGCTTGGCGGCATTATGGGATTTGTCAAAGGCAAGAGCAAGGCCTCTCTCATCGCCGGAGGAGGCAGCGCTTTAGCCCTTTTCGGCTGTTTTGCCTATAGCTTCAGCGACCTAAAAATGGCTGTCGGCGGTGCCTTTGCCCTGGCACTCCTTCTTGAGGCGGTCTTTGCAATGCGCCTGGCCAAAACCAAGAAGTTTATGCCTTCAGGTGTCTTGCTTATCCTGTCAGGCGTCTTCCAGGTAATCTTCATCCTGGCGATTATATAGGCGGCTAAGCTTTCTTCTTGAGCTTGAGCAGCTTTTCTCTGGCTGCAACCAGGGTCTCTTCCCGGCGGCTGAAGCAAAAGCGCACATAGCGGCGCGCTAGATCGGAAGGTCCGAAGAAGCTGGCTCCAGGCACTACAGCGACACCGATTTCCTTGACGAGGTATTCGGTGAATTGCATGTCGGTGCCGTAGCCCCACTCGCTGATGTCACTGAAGACGTAATAGGCGCCTTGCGGCTTGAAGTATTTTATGCCGCACATATCCAGTGTTTCCAACATATAGCTGCGCCTGTCGTTATACTCGGCGTGCAGCTCATCGTAATACTTCTGACCCATGTTTATGGCGGTGACGCCAGCTCTCTGCAAGGGCGCCGGAGAGCCGACGGTAAGGAAATCGTGCACTTTGCGTATCGGCAATGTCAGCTCGGCCGGAGCAATTGCCCAACCCACACGCCAGCCGGTCACACTGTAGGTTTTGGACAGGCTGTTAATGGTGACAGTCAAATCTTCCATACCAGGCAGAGACGCCATTGCAACATGCTTGTGCCCGTCATAAAGGATGTGCTCGTAAATTTCGTCGGTAAAGCACAGTACGCCCCACTTCTGACAAAGCCTGGCAATTTCCGTCATCTCCTCGCGGGTAAAAACTTTGCCGGTCGGATTGTGCGGCGTGTTGAGAATAATGGCGCGAGTCTTATCGTTGAACGCCTTCTCCAGGTCTTTTACATCGAAAGTCCATTCTGGAGGATGCATTGATACATAGCGCGGCTTGCCACCACATAAGATGGCATCCGGACCGTAATTTTCATAGAAAGGCTCGAAAACAATTACTTCATCGTCCGCATCAACAAGCGCCAACATAGTAGCGACCATCGCCTCGGTAGCACCGCAGGCAACGGTAATCTGTGTTTCAGGATCAACCTTCTGTCCGGTCGTGCGCAGATGTTTTTCAGCCAGTGCATCACGCAATGGTTTATCACCCCAGGTGATTGCATATTGATTGACGTCCGCGAAAAGAGCCTCATGCGCGGCATGTTTCAGCTCTTCCGGACAGGGGAAATCAGGCAAGCCCTGGGCTAAATTAGTCGCTTTGTAGCGAGCGGCCAACCGGGACATCTCTCTTATAACGGACTCTTGAAACTGATCTGCTTTATGGGAGGCGAGCTTGCGAACTCTTGACTGCATGTGCCGGTTCCTTCTCTGAGCCTAAAACATAGAAAGAGATAATCTAACAGAAGACAGCCCGCTTTGCATGTGCAAAGGTGAGATTTGCTGTTTTCGCTAGCGCTTTTCTAGGGTTGTTCCAGGGAAATAGTATTGCAATATCTCGGCATAGGTCTTGCCCTCAGCTGCCATACCTTGCGCCCCCCACTGGCAGAGCCCTACACCATGTCCACCGCCGCTCGATTTAAGAGTGTAGTTTGTTCCACTCTGTTTTATCTCGTAGCGCGTCCCTGGAGCCTTATCCCAACCCAGTTTCTGGCCTATTTCCAGCCATAGCTGATAGCCGCTCACGACTTTCTTTGCGCCCTTCTTTCTAAGCTCGGCTCGGATGATTCGCTTTGCTTCGTCCGATTGCAGGACTAATGGCTGCGAGTCCGCAATCTCACGGTTGAAAATCGAAGCCGGTATCTGCTTTGTAGTTGATCGATAGAGCGGCGAACGCTTGCAGAAATTGCAAGCAATAGACTGCAAATAGGTAAGAGCCCTGGCATTCTCACCGAATATGTCCACCCCTCTACTGGTCCGGCCAGCGCAACAGGCATGAAAAAAAGCCTGAGCAGGATAGCCGTGAAACATCAGGCGCCTTCTGTCGACTTCGTTGACTGCATCGATCACTTCAGGGCGCTCGTGCTGGGCTCCCAAATAAACCATCTCGTCGGTCGTATCGCTAAGAACCGGATGCCTCCCTTTAGGAGAAAGGCGTGTGTAGACGAGGACAGCCTGCGCCTTCAAGGCTTCTTTAGCGAATTGCGGAGTTGTTTCTCCACCAACCACAGAGGAGACATAATTGAAACTGTCGATCAAGTTGACTACATTCAAGCCCCCCGCCTTTTTGGGCTGCGGAGGGCGAAGATTGACGGTGATCTGACCGTAGTACTTGCGCATGTGGCTGAGGTCCGGACCGATCTCAATGGCTGCACTTGTTCGAGTAGCTATCACCACATGCGGTGCACGAATAATCAGGCTTCTTCTGGGGGTGATTTGACTGATTCGCATAGAGCGTCCTTCAGCTACGATTTCAAAACACCCCTCATGAAAAACCCTGTGAATAGGATTGACGATCGCAAAGGGCGCACGCAAAAACACGGCATCCAAGCTTTGCCTGGCTTGAAACAGGTTGACGTATACAGATGGCGGGTGAGCCAGCGCCGCAGCACTTGCAAAAATCATGCAGAGAAGGGCTGCAGTCAATTGATGAAGCAGAGAAATTCTTACCCTGGATTTCTCGCGTTTCAAAACCTTATCCCCTTACATTTATATATAGGTTAGGGCCATTCCGTGGCGAAGAGAAATTCCTTAGCTTTGGGAACCGCCACCTCTGAACTGGTGCCGCTCGTTGCTCCCAGACAGAAGGCATAGCGAGGCGCCTGCGAGGGGAAATAGCCGGTGATCCAGGACTGAAACTTCTTGCCGTGGGGAGCAGTTCCGGTTTTGGCAGCGATATGCAGCTTGTTAGCAGGGTCTAAGTTTTTCGCAGTGCCTTCACGCACCGCCAACTCCATTCCTTGCTGTAAACGCCCCCAAGTAAGGTCACTCAATTCAACCTTGAATCGCGGCTTTCCATCGGCGTTTTCCTCGGCGCTGTGCAGGTGTGGAACATCGCCGCGATTAGCCACAATCGCACTCATGCGCATAAGCTGTAGACCATTTGGATGCAAATTCGGACTTAAGCCGAGCACATAAGGCCAGGCTGACGATTTCTCCGGCTTCGGGAAAAGTCCGCTTTTCACAGAGCCCACAGGTGAATCAAAGCCGAACTTCTTCGCATAGTCGAAGAGCAGAGTCTGGCTCAAAGACTTAGAAGCAGTAGCAAAATATACATTGCAGGATTGCGCTATGGCGTGCACGGCGTCTACTTTTCCGTGAGCCGCCAAGCAGTTGATTTTATGCCCGGCGATGGTCGCATGTCCCTTGCAGTCGACAGTATCGTTGGGGCTCACCAAGCGCTCATCGAGAAGTGCCGCAGCAGAGACGACTTTCATGACCGAGCCGGGCAGACCGGCCTCCACCATAAAACCGGTAGGAAAGCCGACCTGCCCTGTTTTCAAATCAGTCCAGAAGAATATAGTACGTCCAGGCGTCGGCTTTGCCGAAGCTTCAGAAGCTTCCAACAGCCCACCCAGGCCGAACATCGACTTCAAGAAGTCGCGGCGACCGATGGAATTGTCTCTACCCTGGGAGTCGGACGTCAATTTCGTCAACCTGAAGTGGTGAATAAGCGCCGGTTGGGCGTTTTACAAAGCCATCACAATCATTTCACAGCTTTGCAACCTCTACGCCTGTATAAGTTTACAGGCTCTAGTGATAATGGTCGTTAGAAAGTTGTCTATTGAAATTCCGTGTGTGAATTTCTTGGAGCAACTAAGGGTAAACTCTTAGGTTTATGATGCGTCTTGTCGCTTACTTTGCTGCTTTTAGCAGCATAATTTTTGCCATGCCTGCAGCACCGCCAATTGCACAGGCGGCAACGCAGCTAACAGGAGATGCACGAATAAAATTGCTGCATCTGGATGAAATAGCGATGAGAACAGTTGAAAATCATTTTCTTCCAGATGAGAAAAGAAAGTCGCTGACACAAATAACCAAGGAACTTTCCAGAGGAGTTACAACAGCAGATCCCAGAGGTCTTTTCGTCACGCTCTCCAAAGATGGAAAGACGCGCGCCTGCTGGGGCTCAGTGACGCCAGAACACGAGAATCTGATCGCCTCAACTGTCTATACGACAGAAGCAGCGCTGAACAAAGAATACCGATTTCCGCCGATCAAGCGCTCAGAAATCAAAAAACTGAAAGCACAAGTCACAGTCGTAAAATCAGTGGATCCCATCGAGAGCATTCGTGCAATCAATCCGCTCAAACACGGTCTTTTCGTCAGGCAAGGGGGACGTGCAGCCGTGCTACTTCCCGGCGAATGCGTAGATGCGCACTATCAACTAGTGCAATGCAAATTGAAAGCTGGAATTCCCGTCAACACTCGTTGCCAAATGTACAGGATAACTGCCGATGTCTTCCATAACTAATAACAAAGTCATCCAAAGCCAGCCACGCAACATATTCACCTCGTGGAATTTGATAATCGTCAAAGTCCTCTTTCTCGCCCTGCTGGGGGCATGTCTCGAGCACCCGGTCGGCTCGGTTTCGGGAAAAATCGATCTCGAACAGAAAGGCTTTGGTATTTCCAGCTATGATCTCAAAGGCAATAAAGTCTATGCAATGGCCTACGGACCTCGCGGGGGTCCGCAAGTCGAGCGCGGTGTCTGGATCAATCACGATGGCAGTTACAGAATAGATCAGCTCCCGGCCGGTGAATACCAGATCAAACTTCGTGCCACCGGATACGCCACCGAGTACATCAACGGTGTATTTATAGAAGATGGTAAGAATACGGTCGTAGCTGACAGCACACATCTGTCATTGATCGAGCCGAGCCTCTCGATCGCGTCCAATATGCGGGTTTTCACCAGTAAAGAACCGCCGCGCTTCTGGGCCAATGCGACAGCTTCCAAAAGAGTAAAGGCAAAAGTCTACAAGACGGATATCATAGAACTTGCCAGAGGGAAAGCTTTTGATCAGTGGGGCTACGAGCTCAGCAACAGCCTGGACCTCTACAAGAGCAGCCAGAACAATTTCTCCGTCCCGTTCGAAAACGAAAAGCCTGTCGCGACGCTAAAGAGAGACCTGGAGCAAGACGATAACGATTCGTCTCGGGCGGAATTTCAGCTCGACAAACCGCTGCCGCAAGGTGATTATGTCGTATATGCAGAAGCAGAGGGGCTGAACTCAACCAAACACACGCACGCCGTTCACTGGTTCAGCGTCACAGATATAGGTCTGGTAGTCTGGCAAGCACCGGAGAAAACACTGGTGCGCGCCATCGACTTGAATACGCTCAAGCCGGTGCCGGGAACGAAAATAGACATCTATCAGGACCTCATAAAAGAAAACCCGAAGAGTCCATTGGTTAGCGGGGTTACAAGCCAAGACGGATTCGTTGAATGCGCCCTGCCGAAAAACAGCGATGCTTCCAGCTTCAACACTCTGGTAACGGGAAGATCAGGCAGCAATACCGCATATGGTGCCATGAATTACTGGCGCTCGTCGTCGGACGTAATGCAGACTTATTTCTATACCGATCGCCCTGTCTATCGTCTCGGGCAAACGGTCAATTTCAAAGGTATCGCCAGAGCCGTTTCTCCGGACGGTTTTAAAAACCCAGGCAAGAATTTAGAACTAAGTGTGCACATCGAAGACCCGAACAACGAAGAATTGTTCAACGGCACAATAAAGACTTCCGAGCACGGAACATTCCACGGGCTCTATTCAATTCCTGCAGATGGAAAAACCGGCGCCTACTCGATCAACATAACCTATCCGGATGGCACGATTGCTTACGAAAATTTCGAGGTGGCTCAGTACAGGAAGCCTGAATATCTGGTTGAAGTAAAACCTCTGGAACCTAGATATGTGGCGGGTCAAAAGATCAAAGCCAAGATTCATGCCACGTACTTTTTTGGCGGTCCGGTGGCCAATGCTCGAGTAAAATATTCAATTTACTCATCTACCGACTGGTCCAGCCGCTGGAATCTCAAGGACAGACCCGACTATTACGCGTTCTTTGATGACTGGAATTCGGACGACGAGGGCTACAGCGACTACGGTGGTGACTATGTAGAAGAAGGCACAGTCACGACAGACGATAACGGCGAAGCGATAGTCGAGGTACAGACTAAGAGAGCCGAGCCGCTGGGCGATCATCCCGACTCGAGCGAATACAGAGATCGCAAGTATAAGATTGAGGCCGAAGTTACGGATATAAGTCGAATGACAGTGGTAAGCTCCGGCACCGCCAAAGTCTCGGCTGGAAATTTCTGCCTCTTTGTCGAACCCGATTCGTATGTCGCCAAAGTAGGAGACAGCCTGGGTGCGTCGATCGATGCAATTGATTACGAGGGCAAGCCTGTCGCCAATCAAGCACTGACCGTGCGCCTTAGCCGCTATCCGTGGGATTCATCGACGTACTCTTATCGGGCGGAAGTAGTGCTTGCGGAAGCCAAAGTGGTAACGGACGCGCAGGGCAGGGGAAAAATCAACTTTCCAGTCAAAGATCAATTCCCGACGGACAACTATTACATAACGGCAACCGCCTCAGACAATTCAGGAAACGTGGTCGGAGATCAATCGAGCATCTGGATCGCCAGCCCCGATTATCCTTATATTGTCAGCGGCAATAATGCCCAGAGCGAGCCTGTTTCCCTGCGATTCGACAAGGCCATCTATAAGCCGGGCGATACCGCAAGACTGATGTTCAGCGGACCGGTAAATGGAAGCGAAGGCGCACAAGCAGTAGTTACTGTAGAAGGCGCGACTATCTATAAACGTTATGTCGTGCCGCTGAAATCAACGGCCCAACTGATCGAAATTCCGATTGAAGAAAAATATGCTCCCAACGTCTATGTGAATGCAGTTCTGGTCACGAAGAAACACCAGTTCTATTCTCAGAACAAGATGATAAAGGTTTCTCCGGCAAACAATTTCCTTGCCGTGCAAGTCTCTACCGACAAGCCTCGCTATCAGCCGGGCGAGACTGTTACCTACACGATAAAAGCACAGAAAGCGGACCACACACCGGCGGCCAACACAGAATTATCCCTGGGTGTAGTGGATGAGAGCATCTATTCTATTAGGCCGGAATACGCTCAAGACATTCGCAAGTTCTTCTTCTCGCGCCGAGAAAATCTCGTGCAGGTAATCTGCTCCTTTCCGGAGTCCTATTCAGGAGGTCCGGACAAAATCGAGCCGCGCGTGAGAAAGGACTTCAAAGACACTGCCTTCTGGGCGCCTGAGCTGGTCACTGACAAAGACGGCATTGCCACCGCAAAGGTGAAACTGCCGGACAATCTGACGACCTGGAGAGCAACAGTCAGAGCAGTCTCCATGTCCACCGAAGTAGGATCATGCATCAATAAAGTGCTGTCCACACAGGACGTTCTTGTTCGATTAGCTCTGCCGCGCTTTTTCAGTGAAGGCGACAGAGGTAGCGTCACTTGCATCGTACACAACTATTCTGAAAAGGAGCAGAATATCAAACTGTCGGCCAACATATCCAGACAGCTAAGCACGAATGCGCCACTGACTGCGACATTCAAAGTAGCCCCTGAAAAGGCTTATCGCCACAGCTGGCCTGTCACAGCCACCGCCGCCGGAGAAGCAACTATCTCAGTGAAGGCAATTGGTGACACTCGTGGCGACGCGATGCAGGTGAAATTGCCTGTAAGACCGCTGGGCATACCCGCTTTCATCGCCAAGTCAGGCGTGCTAGCCAAGGATTCAGAACAAGTAGATTTGACCATTCAGCCCTTTACGAAAGGATCGAGCAAAGAGAGCATCAGCCTGTCTGTTGCCAGCTCGTCAATGGGACCAGTAATCGGCAGCTTCGACTCGCTCATTGATTATCCTTACGGATGCACAGAACAAACTCTTAGCCGCCTGGTCCCTTCTATCGTCGCGTTCCAGTTGCACAAAGAGCTGGACATGCCGATTTCGGCCGCTCAGAAGAAAAAATTCGCTGAGATCTTCAAATTGGGCATGAAAAAACTCACCGACCACCATCACAGTGATGGCGGTTGGGGCTGGTGGGTCGACGACGAAAGCAATATGTATCTTACTTCTTATGTCGTGGAAGGTCTCTTGCTGCTGAAAGAATGCGATTACAGCGTTCCGGATGAACTGATAAGCAGCGGACGTGATTGGCTCAAGAAAAATGTCGTCGAACTAAATAAGCAGCTGCACGATCCTAAGGTCAAAATTAGTCTCTACGATTTTAGAGAACGGCGAATTGACCTGGCCAGAGCTCTCTTTGCGCTGAGCTTAACGGGTCAGCTGCCGGATAAACAAATCTGCGAGGCTTTCCAGTCCGAGATCGATAAGCTGACACCGGAAGCCCTGTCTTATTTGACGATCACGTTGAAGAATGCCAAGCAAGAGAAACAAGCAAATGCTTTCTACAAACGCTTGCTGGAATTGAGCAACACTTCTCTAGACATGACTGATTGGGACCACACCATCACATTGGCAAAAAAATTCATGGGCAAGATCGAGCCATACGAAGCAGATTATTCCTATCGCTTCACCGGCGTTGAATCGACAGCGCTGGCACTTAGAGCAGTGCTGACTATGGAGCCGAAGAATGAAAAACGTGTAGAGTCAATCAAGAGCTGGCTTCTGATGGAACGTGGAAAAGATGGCTGGGAGAATACAAAAACGACAGCCGAAGTTTTCCTCGTGCTTCTTAAAGACGACTTGATCAACCGCATTGCCAAAGATACGAATTTCTCGCTTGAAGCCATCGAGAAAGGCAGCGTTCTGGCTCAGCTCAAATTCGAACCGAAGAGTCGCTATGCAGGTGAAAGCAAAATCGCTCTGCTACCAACGCTGAAAGAAAATGCGATTACGCTGAAGAAGGATGGCACCGGTAAGTTGTACTACAACTTGCTGCAGACCTATTTCAAAAAAATGAAACCAGGCGAAAACACCGACGCGGAAGCCTTGCCTAAAGGTTTAAAAGTAACGCGCAAATTCTTCCGTCTGCAATCTGTTAAAGAAGCCAGCACCGGCGTTATTCGCTTCCGCACCATACCAATCACAGGAGGTCAGATCAAGGCGGGAGAAACGGTCTTGATGAAGGTGTACATCGATACGCCAGTCCGCGTTCCCTACATCATCGTAGAGTCGCCGCTTCCTTCTGGCGCTGAGGTTGTGGAATCTCACAAGTCGGAGGAAATGGAAGGGCAGAACGGCGGCTCAGTGATGGAAGGCGATTGGGTGGCGCCCTGGTGGACACATCAAGATGTCCTGGACGATCGCATCGTCTTCTTCGGCACCGAAATCAATGCCGGCAAATCCGAATTCCATACGTTGCTGAGAATGGAATTGCCTGGCAATGTGCAGCTGAACCCAGTTACATTCGAAGGAATGTATACGAAAGGCGTGCGCGGATACTCAATGTTCGACGCGCTGGAAATCAAGGAATAAGGAGTCTCCTATGGTGTCAGCATTGAAAAAAATACTTCAATCAGCGCTCGACCTTAAGGTCATACTGTTGCTCCTCATTATTGGAATACTGGTATCAGCCAATT
>CAZBOX010000130.1:0-15737 GCA_964493595.1 uncultured Candidatus Obscuribacterales bacterium
GTACAGCTTGTTGTCCGCTTGGTCTTTAAAGAAGTAAACGCCGGTTCCCACAATGATGCAGGCAATGAGACCCAATACAGACCCCAACAAGATCGTCTCTTTTTTCTGCTTCTTTTGATTTTCGATGGAACTCGGTAAATTGAGAGCAACGGTTGCGCTGCCCTGCTGCAAAAGGCTCAAGTCGTGTGCCAAGGCGCCGAGCGATTGATAGCGGGCATTCGGTTCTTTTTCCAGTAGCCGATAGACGATTTCTTGTAGTTCTGCCGGAAATTCTTTGCCGAGTGTGGCTTCCTTTAGAGAGGGCGGCTTTTCGGCCTGATGCATCATCATTGTCGATAGAGCTGTGCTGCCCATGAATGGTGGCAGTCCTGTAAGAGCTTCGAAAAGTACGCATCCAATTGCGTAGATGTCGCTGCGATGATCTATACGGTTTCCCAGGCATTGTTCCGGACTCATGTAGAGCGGACTGCCGAATACTTCGCCGGTCTTCGTTAAGCCTTGCGCTTCAGTGCCTTCAGGTGTTTTCAGCTTGGCGATGCCGAAGTCGACGATCTTGACTCCAACACCTGAATTCGCGGCATCTGTTTTCAGCACCATGATATTGCTTGGCTTTAAGTCTCTGTGGACAATTCCAAGTTCGTGCGCGTATGCCAGCCCGAAGCAGACTTGTATAAAAATGGGAATCGCCTTTTCGACCGTTAGGGGGCCTTCCTTTTTGATTATCTGGCTTAAGGTCGAGCCTTCCACAAGATCCATCACAAAGAAGGGATGCTTCCCGTCGATAATTCCATAATCATGGACGCTTATCAGGTTGGGATGATCGAGCATGCTAGTTGCTTTTGCTTCCTGCTGGAAGCGCAACCAGGTCTCATCAGCGATATCTGTGCCGTCAAGGGTTTTCAGCGCCATCTCGCGGCCCAGAGCAATTTGCTGGACTCGATAGACAACGCCCATGCCACCTCTGCCGAGTTCTTCGATGATCTTATAGCGCTCATTGATAATGCGCCCGACCGGCAAGTCCAGACCAGCGCTCAGGCTGGCACTGACTGTCACGTCATGCTTGCCCGAATTCGGGGTGTTAACTGGAGATACTTCCTTGCTCACATTCAGTCCACACGGTCCTCGGACCCTGCTGATCAATCGTCAGGGTGCCCCAATTTAGATTTTCACCCAGAAGCTCGAGTTAAAACTGGAAGTAGATAAATTTAGGGGTTATGTCCGGAGAAAACGCTATCAGAATGCAGATCGCGACCGTCAGATAAGCAATTTTGAGCGGTCGGTTGAACGGCATTATTCCGCCAATGCAGTCTTTGTTTTCACGGAATTTGGTGCAAATAATCTGTCCTGCCAGGATCGCCAGCAGCATCAGTGGCAAGAAGAAGTAGATGCCCGGCTGGTCTACGTTTGGCAATGTTACCTGCCAGAATTTCAAGTTCGGCAATTGATCTATGAAGAGCAAGCGCTTGATGATGCCGACTCCGATAGGAACGTTGTCTGCGCGGAAAATGACTTCGGTCAGGCACACGCTGTGGAAGGTGAGGAAGATCGCAAAGGCATGAAATATCTTGTTGGCGGTCAAGTTCTTCAAAAGCTGTGACTTCTCAACGAGGACACGCCATTCGCGGTGCAATACAAGCAGCACGCCATGGAGAGTTCCGAAGAGAATGTAGTGCGTTGCTGCACCGTGCCAGAGACCGCAGAGCGTGAATGTGATGAGAATGTTTCTATAAGTCATCCACTTACCGGCACGGCTTCCGCCCAGAGGAATGAAAAGATAGTCCTTCAGCCATGTGGAGAGCGATATGTGCCAGCGTCTCCAATACTCTGTGATTGACTCGGCCATATACGGCAGATCGAAGTTTTTCGGCACCTTGAAGCCCAGTAATTGTGCTGAGCCGCGTGCAATATCGGTGTATCCGGAAAAGTCGAAATAAACCTGGAATGCAAACGCGTAGGTGGCGAGCCACATGTCGAAGGTGGTGAAATTGTTCGGATTGGCATAGGCAGTTTGCACGACGATTGCCAGGTTGTCGGCAAAAATCACCTTCTTCATCAAACCAAAAATGATCAGTTCGATTGCTTCATCAAATTGCGAAAGCGAGAGTTTTGTCTTCACTTCCAGCTGCTGCATAAAATCCTGGTAGCGTTTGATTGGCCCGGCTATCTGAGTAGGAAAGAAACTCGCAAACAGAGCGAATTGCCACGGTGATTTGACCGGAGCGCTGCCTTTGTAGACATCGGTCAGATAGTGGATGAATTCGAATGCGAAGAAAGATATGCCGAGCGGCAAAATGATCTGAAATGGAATCGGCAGTAATTCTTGATTCGTAAATGCCAGGGCTGAGTTAGCCACATCGCGAACGAAATAGGCGTATTTGAAGAAGCCGAGCAACAGCAAATTCGATGCGATGGCGACAACGAAAAGCAGCTTCTTCTTGCGCTCTGAGCGGGCAATCCACAGACCCATGAAATAATTTATGGCGGTCATAGCTGCAATGAGAAGACCGTATTCCGGCTTCCATGCCATGTAGAAAATGTAGCTGGCCAGAAGCAATAGACCTGTGCGGAAGCGGTACGGCACCAGCCAGAAAAGCACTACTACAATTGGCAAAAATACCAGGTAAGTGAAGCTGTTGAATAGCATTACATCTCACCTCGTGCTTTGCCGGCGATTTGTGAATCTTGACCGGTGAGGGCTGCGCTGAGACGAGTGTCTTTGCCGATTTCTCTGGCTACGAAATCCATTACTTTTCTGCCGCCCGATGCATCCATGTGGCAGGAATCAGTAAAGTCTTTGATGTCGAAGGCGCCTGTTTTTTGAAGGTCCAGATAAGCGACACCTTCCTCTTTTGCCAGGTCCTCTACTTTCTTGACCAGCGCATCATGCACGCCTTTGGGCAGAATGGTCAAAGCCGGAGCCGGAAGCGCCACATTGACGACGAGCGGCTGAATGCCTTTCTCTTTGCATAAGTCGATGCACTTTTTCAGCCAGGCCATTTTGATCTGGCAACGCTCGGGTGTTGCAAACCGGTAGCGCTTTCTGAAGTTGTTGGAATTATCGTTGTAATAGTCAATGCCGACCGGCTGAGCAAGCCAAATTCCAGGAGCGACTTCGTCCTGATATATGGCGTCTTTGACGTCGCCCTTCTCTTTGGATGTAATAGGTTGCGCTGACATTGGCCCCAGATAACCGGACATCTTTTCGCGCATTGAGCCGATCACGGCACCTTGCACATCATGCTTGCGCCCGGCCATGTAGAGCCCTTCGTTAACCAAAAACTCCGTACGCTGCCATGGTTTTGGCATGGCAAGGTCAAGCAGGTCCCTTGTTCTGGTAAACCGGCTCAAGTATTTGTAGTGAGTCGAAGAGACAGCGCAGTAGAAGTCGTCGTCTGTCATGTCCAGGGGCGTCAGTCCCAGGACGACAACCTTGGGAGTTTTTCCTTCATTGAATAGCGTGCGCACTATCATGTAGTCGTCGGAGACCATGGCTCCCGGAAGCGCAAAGTTGAAACAGCTCAGGTTCAAGCCCGGGATGTGTTTCTTGATCGCATCTTCCAGGTAATGGCTGCGCCGCTCTACGACGATGTCGACTTTGCGATTGAGATGTTCGGCCTCCAGCATCCAGAGCGGATTCATGAAAATAGAAGAGCCAAGTAGTACCACATCCGGTGCAGACTTTTCTTGCAGGAAATCTTGAGTGGTCCAGTAAGCCCAGTGTTTGGCAGACGGGATTGTGTTAGGGTCAATACGACCAAAAGGGTCTTTCAAGTTGAGAAAGACATTCAACCCGACGACTAGAAGCACGGCAATAAGGACCGGACTTTGCTTCAGAGCGTTTGCTGTTTTCTGAATCGGAGACAGTTTGGACAAGATTGGCTGGATTTCCTTTTAATGCACATGTGCGCTCGGCATTCTAGCGGCAGGCATTATAGCTTGACAGCTGAAAGCCTTCGTTGGCATTAGCTAATAGTTGACTGACAAGATGCTATAAACGAGCAAGGACTGGGAAATCACTTAGTATTCAATTGAAATAATTGGTTGTTTGGCGTTAACGCGCCCAATTCGAAAGAGTTGTGAGAATCGTGAGGTCTGCAATTTGCGACCTAGTGGGGTTATCGGAATAAATTAGCTTGATTTTAGGGGCAGGGAGCCTCTTGTGAACGTCAATTCCATTGCTTTAGAAATTACCGTCATCGTTGTGCTTATCCTCATCAACGGAGTGTTTGCGCTATCGGAGATGGCATTGGTGAGCTGCCGCCGCCCTCTGCTGCTCAAACTGGCCGAGGAGAATAAGCCGGGAGCCAAGGCCGCTCTGACTTTGACCGATTCGCCCAATGTATTTTTGTCGACTATTCAAATCGGAATTACCCTTGTAGCCATCCTTGCAGGTGCTTTCGGCGGCGCAACGCTCGCCGACGAGTTGTCTGATCAGATTGAAGGAATTGAGCACCTGCGCCCTTATGCAGATTCTATTGCTTTTGTAATTGTGGTCGTCAGCACTACTTATCTGTCACTTATAGTCGGGGAGCTTGTGCCCAAGCGCATAGCTCTTTCTAATCCAGAAGGTATATCTTGCGTTATCGCTCCGGCAATGAAATTCCTTTCCCACGTTGCCTCTCCGGTGATTAAATTCCTTTCGCTTTCGACCAATCTGGTAGCCGGGGCATTCGGTGTAGAAGATGACAAAGCTCGTGAAGTTTCCGAGCGCGAAATCCAGGCTATGGTGGATGAGGGCGCCAGGGTTGGTGTATTTCAAGAAACGGAGCATGACTTGCTTTGTGGTGTTTTTGGTCTGGACGACCGAAAAGTGTCGGCTGTTATGACTCCGGTTACCGAACTCATATGGCTGGATGTCGATGCTTCACAAGAAGAGGTCATGTCTCGGGTTTTTGCTCATCCGCACACAAAATTTCCCGTCGCCAGAGGCTCTCTCGATAACTTTCTGGGCGTGGTCCGCTCTCGCGAATTGCTGACAAAGTGGGCGCGCGACGGCAAGATCGATCTGGAAAAACTCGTCCGCAAGCCGCTTATGATGCCGGACAATAAGAGCGCGCTCAATGCCCTTGCCGATTTTCGTCGAGACAAGGTGAGCGGCGCGATGGTTGTCGATGAGCATGGTTCATTGCGCGGACTGGTGACCGTTTCCGATATTCTCAGCTCGATTGTCGGAGACGTGCAGATTTCCGATGAGACGGTCTCCTATCTGAACGTCGTGGCACGAGAGGATGGTGGATTTTTGGTCGATGGGATGTTGCCTATCGCTGAATTCAAAAAGCGCCTCTCTGCGACTGAGCTTCCAGACCAGCATTCCGCAAAATACGAGACAGTGGCCGGTCTTATTGTCCACCTTTTGGGTCACGTACCGTCCACTGGAGAAGTTGCCACCTGGAATGATTTGCGCTTCGAGGTCATAGATATGGATGGTTTCAAGATTGATAAAGTTGCCGTTTCTTACCACAAGGCGTCGTGAGTAAGCTTTCAGCTGCTTTGGTATGATGAGTAAGAGGGCTCTAATTTAGCTACAGGCCACATGGACGACACAGTCGATACCTTGCTGCGCATGCTTCCTGAAAAAGAGCAGGAGATGGGAAGTGAAAGCACCCAGCTCGCTGACTACTTAACAGTGCTTGCGTTGACTCTTTACCACGAAAGCCGCTTCCCTGAGGCGGAAAGCATGTTTCAGCGGGCTCTCTCCATACGGGAGAAGGTGCTGGCTGTCGATCATGCCGATATCGGCGTCTCTCTCAATCATATGGGTATGGTAATGCTGGCGCAGGGGCGCTTTTCGGAAGCAGAACCCCTTTTCAAAAGAGCTCTGACTATTCAAGAACGGGCGCTGGGCTTTGAGCATATTAGTCTGGCCGCAGGCCTCAATAATCTGGCTGAGCTCTATCGCATACTGGGTCGACCGGAGCCAGCGGAAAAACTTTATCGCCGTGCCTTGACTATTAGAGAGCGCCACCTTGGCGCTGACCATCCGGAAGTGGCTGAAGTTCTCAATAATTTGGGTTTGCTCTATTACGACCAGGGGCGAAATGCCGACGCGGAGCCTCTCTACAGGCGTGTTCTGGCAATTCAAGAAAAATATCTGGGCAAAGATCATCCGATTGTAGCTACCACCTTGTCCAATCTGGCGGCCCTGTTCACTGACAAAGACTCGTTCGAAAAGGCTGAGCCCTTGCATATTCGCGCGCTTTCAATAAGGGAGCGCATTTTGAGCACAGAGCATCCTAAAGTCGCTGAGAGCTTGAATAATTTGGGCTGGCTTTATCACCAGCGCGGTAATTATTCACGAGCTGAATCTATGTATTCACGAGCAATTCAAATTTGGGAACGCTCACTTGGACCTGAACATTCCAATGTTGCTGCCTGTCTTGAGAATTATGCCGATTTGATGCGCAAAACAGACCGTGAGATCGACGCTGTTGCATTAGAGCAGCGCGTATATGTGATTCGCAGAAAAAACGCGCATTAGTTGTAAGAGGCGATAAAATCAAGGGCGATTGTTTCGTCCTTGTCTGCGCGTGCAAATCTATGATCCCGACTAAAGCCAGCGAAAGAGAATCTTTTACTCTTACCAAAGTTGAAATCGACGGCATCCCCAACGCCCATATCCTTGAAAGCGACTCCATTGATAGCTTGCTGGTCGCACCCGGCCGCCACTTACTTGGCTATAGAAGACAATTGGCAGCATTTACCGCGACCGTAACTTGGATCGATGCGCTGTCTGCGGCAAAAGAATTGCCGGACAAATTGAGCGAGCTTTGCACCGTAACAGTCATGGCCGAGGGGTGCGGGCACAATTTGCCTGGTGCACTGGGATGCGCACTTGACGGCGCCCACTATCGTGGCGACAACTGGATAGGTGTCAGCCGATTTGCGTTGCCGAATAAAGACGAGCAAGCTTACACAGATTTTGATGCAAAAGTCACATACATGCGTGTTCATTCCGTGGCTCCGGTATGGCTCATGCTTGATACGATTGCGACCGGTGCGACCCTGATCAAGGGTTTGAGCGCGACATTTGAAAACTGCAAGAAACCTAAGCGGATATTATTGGCGGCCTCATGCGGATCTATTGTCGGCACGCGAAAGGTTGTAGAGTTTTTGCAGGCGGAGAAGATCGATGTTCATGTTACATTCTGGGGCGCTGCCTTCGGTCTCTGGCATGATGGAACCGGTCTGCCCTGGTGCCATCCGGATACAATTATTTCCGGCACCACTCGCGGTGTGACGAACAGGCAGATTGCCGGCAGGCTTTTTAATGAGATTCCGGGCTTCTGTGCTGTGGGTGATTGCTCAGCCAACTTCTTTGATGTCGAAGATGCAAAACGCGTCCTTAAAGAAGAAGAATACAAATTCTCCTGGCGCTTACCTACTCTTTAATTGGTTACCCTAGATCGGCTTTGATTTCTAACGCTTTGCTATAGCGTTTTTGTGCTGATAGCGCAGTTGCTTTGGCGACAATTTCGTCGATGCTTTCGCTCAATCCTTCTATTCGCTGTTTTGGATGCGAACATGTAATTGGCTCAGGGTCTTCTCCAGTCAGAAGGTAATACAGAGTGGCGCCCATCGAGTATATATCGCTCTGCGAGGTCGGTTTGCCGCGGAATTGTTCCGGTGCTATGAAGCAATGTTTGCCCACTACTGTGCCGGTGGCAGTCGATTCTTGCTGTTGAGCAACATTGAAGTCCACTAACTTCAAAACACCATCTTTTGAAAGGATCAAGTTGTCCGGTGTGAAATCTCGATGCACTACGGGCGGTTCTAAACCATGAAGGTATTCCAACATCTCACACATTTGTAAGGCAAGTGAACGGACCTCCTCTTCGCTCAATCTTCCGCTCTGATTCACCTTTTGCCTGAGAGAATGCCCGTCAATGCGTTCCAGTACGAGATAGCCCCTGTGGTCTTCAATAAAGAAGTCAATCAGTTTGACTATCCGATCGTGATTCAGACGAGAAAGAATGGCGGCTTCATTCTGCATTTTCTCCACAGACTGCCTGCGAACATTCACATCGACATAAACCGGAAGAATGAATTCTTTGAGCACCACAGCATGATTCTTACCGATTTCTCTGGCTGCATAAGCTGTGCCTTGACCGCCTACACCGAGGCGCCCGAGAATTTCGTACTGCGAGTCTCGAAGCAATGCTCCTTCGTGCAGAGGGGTCAATCTTTCACGCTTTGGAGGCTGCGATAAGGCCTGCAACCAGAGTTCGGTATAACCGTGTGTATGTGGCTCCGACAGCATGTCGGCAAGCTCGGGAGCGCGCGATGCGTGCGGTGCCCATCTATTGATGGCATCCATGAGCGATTGACGCGAATCAATGGATGGTAATGCCCCGTATTTAAATTTGAGAGGTTCTCCGCCTATGGGAGTAAAACATAAAAGACTGTCTTGGGGCGAAGTCTTATTGGGCGGCCATTCCACACTAATGCGTTGCAGGTTTTTCCACTTCAATGATTTGCGATACCATTCGCTGCGACGCTTCCAGACAAGAGATATTCCGTCGGCATTGAGAACTACTTGTGTGGGGTGTCGAAGATAAAGATACATAATTACAAGCATCGAGAGGAGGAGAACAAAAGTCATCCACATGATGATCATTATGTTGGAGGTGACTGAAACATCAGCAGCAGAGCCGGCAGGAATGGCGCCGCCATTAATGCCCCTAATCATCAGGTGAGTGATGAATTTGATGACCTCGCCGGGTCCACCAAAACCAAAGAACGTAACAACTAGAATAGTTGCAAACCAGGTCTTCGGTGCGCTCCATGCCGAAAACCTGTGGGCAAGCCACTTTTCGGTGCTTGCAAATGGCTTGTATGGCAGAATGATTTCCACTTTGTCGGCTGATGACGGATTCTGCTCAATCGGCACGATGCTTCTGGACGCGAGTTCTGCCTCTATTTTGGCGACTTCTTTCTCGTCAGTTTCCTTGAGAACTGGCGAGTCTTCTTTTAGTCTTATGTTCTCTGCTTCATTCATCAGCACGACTCTTTTTTTTATCGATGGTCATACGCAGATCTGCAAATTCTTCTGCCACGTCGTGGGCGCAGCGAGGTCTGTCAGCTTCTTCCATGCTGGTCAGGCGCATCACCAGTTTGTCCAGCTCGTCAGGCACATCGGGTCTCAATTCCTTCGGACTGGATTCTGATAGCGGCTCTGGATCCTTTGCCGTCAGCAAGTAATGCAATGTTCCGCCTAATGCGTAAATATCACTCAGGGTACTGGCCTTGCCGCGCAATTGCTCCGGTGCCATGTAAGCTTGTTTGCCTACTAATGTCCCCGTCGCTGTGCCGACAAATTCATTGGCGGCTCCGAAGTCGATTAGTTTTACAGAGCCATTTTCATTCAAGACGATGTTTTCAGGTGTCAGATCTCTGTGAATAATCGGGGGCGACTGTTCGTGCAAGTATTTGAGAATGCCGGCGATTTCGTGCGCCCACTTCACTACATGCGTGGTCGGTTGCGGTCCATTCTGTTTTACTAATTGGCGAAGATCCTGTCCTCGAACATATTCCAATAAAAGGTAATGCCTCCCCTCTTCGTGGAAATGATCGAATACTTTGGCTATCTGATCGTGATCGAGGCGAATAAGAAATTGCGCTTCACGCGCAAATAATTCCATCGCCTTGTCTTTGGCTTTTTCTTCTGTGTCTTCGGGAATAACTGCTTCTTTGACGATCACCATCTCTTTCTCATTGAGCTGGGCGAGATAGATAGCAGATAGTCCGCCGAAGGCAAGTTGCTTCACAATCGTGATTCTGCCGTTCTGCAGCTTGCGGTCTGGTTCTAATGGGACGAAAGCTGTGGCGCTGAATCTGCGGCTCAACTCTTCTTCCCACATCTGTGTGTAGCTCAATTTATCGATGCCCAGATTTTCATTTTGCAATTGATCGTGAAATGCGATCAGTTCTGGTGTTCTTCTGCATTGGGCTCCCCATACCTCTAAAGAGAGAAGCAAGCGTTCTAAATCGCTGCGTTTTAAACTCTTCAATGGAATATTGACGTGCCCACCGGACGTAAAATGGAGGTCTAATTTGCCTTGTGGCAAACTCTCCTTCGTCCTGTTTTCAGAATCGGAAATTAATAGCCGCGCTTCAGAAAGATCAGACCAGAGCCTCTCACGCCGGAATTTCAGCATGGGAAGAAAGAGCAGTGGAAATGAAAATCCTTCTTTGCTGACAAGCAGGCGATCGTCCTCGCAAATCGCAGCAAGAACAATGGAAACGAACGGAATAGCCATCAAGACTGAAAGTACGACAGCAGAAATAAGTGGTGGAACCGCTTGAGCCTGCAAAAGCATGGAGATGAAAAAGCCCAAACAGAAAGGTATAACGATAGCCCAAAGCGGCATCAGCGCGCCCATGACGAAAAGACCAACGCGCTGAGGCGTGCTTCGATACTCGATTACGACTTCAAGCTCAGACACTGAAACCCTACAGGGAGCTACAAAGACATTACACCCAACTATTCTTCCTATTCTAGCCAAGAGCGGAAAAAAGAAATCGGATTTTGCCTGTTTTTACGCAAGCTCAATTTTTGTCATGGGTCTCACTAGAGTCCACAAGTTCGCTCGGCAGCCGCTTAGCCAGTGCAAAAACGGCCGGCGGGCACACTCCTGCCAGCCTTTCGAAGATCTTGCCGGGGTGTGTGAGAATGATTTCCTGGCTGCCGCCCTTTTCCATCGCCTTTACGACTTCTGCCGAGCACTCTTCAGAAGTGATGGAAAGGAAGCTGCGCATGAGAAAGCCTTGCAGGTCTTTCCTGTTGCCTATGGAAGTAGGATTCTTCAATTTAGATACATTGTTCTTATCGAAGAACTCCGTACGCACCCAGCCCGGGCAGACCGTGATTATGTCTATATTCTTTGAGGCAAGCTCGGCTGCCATGCCTTCGGACATACCGGTCAGCGCGAATTTGCTGGCTGCATAGCAAACGCTGCCTGGAAAAGAAATCTTGCCTGCCACAGAGGAAATGTTCACGATTTTGCCTTTTCCTGATTCTATGAAATGAGGCAAAACGCCATAAGTGAGACGCAATGGCGCAAAGAAATTGACGGCAAAAACGTGCTGCCAGTCTTCGACGGTCAGTTTCATGATTGTTCCCGGCTTTGCCAGTCCGGCGTTATTGACCAAGACGTCGACACCACCAAAGCTTTCCAGGCAAGTGTTTACGGCGGCGTCAGTGACCCACTCTTCGCTGACATCACCAACTACTTTTATGGCCTTGCCGCCTGCTTCCTCTACAGCCTTGCAGGTTACTTCCAATTGCTCTTCAGAGCGCGCATTGAGAACCAGCCTGGCTTGATATTTTCTGGCCAGCTCCAAGGCCATCGCTTTGCCGATGCCGGATGAAGCACCCGTGATGATGCCTTTGAATTGCCCGCTCAAACCGTGCTTGGAAGCCATTTCAGTACCTCTGGGGTAAAACTCTTCGCTCAATTATAGTGCTTCTCCATTCTCACAAAGTTTTCACACCCCGCATCTAGGATGGAAACTGAGGGGATATGGGTTTTTTTGGGGTTTTCTAAAAAGTTACATGAATAGCGCGCTTCTGTCTGAATGTTTGCGGGAGCTAAGCGCCAAGCTGGATTCGCGTGACATACTGCTGTCTGACGCCATTCTCAAAGCGCTCAAAATCTTGCGCATTTTTTATGGCAACGAAAAGTTGCAATTTTTCAATCGTGAATTACTCGGCTATTTGCAAGAGGAAATGGCCGACATAGAAGCGAGCAGAAAACGTAAAGAGGAGGGTCTGGTAGTTGAGGAGCAGAAGGCTGCTTACAGGTATTTGACAGGCTTTTGGGTGGATGAGTCAATATTGCGACAAGGTGTGAAAACGATCGCCTGTTTCAATACTCAAAAGGCAACACTCTTCTGCAATTACGGTGTCAACGAAATCGAGCAAGTAATGGCTCGACTTCATTGCGATGATCAAAATTACGTCGGTATCAAATTGTCCGAGAAATCGACACGTGTTTTCCTTTGCCGCGCCAGTCAAATCTACCGCTTGTACAGCTCGATCCGCCATCAGGTAAAGCTGAAGCTAGATAGTTTAATCAGCGAACTTCAAGGCTCTTAGTGCCGCCCTATGCGAGCAGTATCAGCGCTTCAATACCATACAGAGCCATGAGCTCAGAGAAAATTGGATTATAGTCCTCCTCTTTGAGAACTTCTGACAGGGCAGTAATGGGTCGCTTTTCCGACAGGCGCTGGCGCGTTTTTGCCATATGCTCTTCACCATATGCAGTGGCGATCTGCGTTCGTCTTATCTTCCAACTGCGCATCAAGAACAAGAAAGCCTTCAGGCATGGAAAGGCAAGAAATGCGCTGACAAAAGTAAGCGTCTGTGCATTTTGAAAACCTAATAATTGCAGCCAGAGAAAGCCGGCGATAAAGACAACTGCAGAGGAACCCAAAGCTACGAGTGTTAATGCAACCATCATTGCTTTTCTTGCTGTTTGCAGAACTTTGAGCCGCCAGCTGTCTCTGTTGAGAACAATGGCAAGCGTTTCAAACTCTGTTAAATAAGGAAGGAATTCTCTTATCGCAAATATGGCAGTTATAAAAAAAGCCGAGATTATTGCAGCACCGGTCATCACCGTTGCGGCAAGCAGCGTTAGAGGAAATCCTGATGAGTTGCCGACTATGGCCAGCGCGAATAGAAATACGGCGGGAAAAATGGAGATACCCAGCAAGCGAATTTCTGATGATGCCTTGATCCTGCGTTCTTCGCTGACGAGGTAATTGTTTGTCACCAGATAATCTCGAAGTGAAGTGGCGAATGCATTTTGATAACCAGCCGAGATAAAGTCAGCCAGCAATCTCATTACACCTGCCATCGAAAAATAGCGTTTCAATTGACGGGGGTCGGCGATGATGTCTTTGACCACCAGTTTGAGAGATTTGGTAATGAACTGGTAGAGATCGTAGATTCTTTTGACGAAACCGACGGGATTGGTTTTGAAATCCGGAGGCATGTAGGGGTCGGCTTTTTTAAGAGCCCACTCTTTTGCAGTCTCTTTCGCCAGCGTCCACATTTTCTTTTCGTATTCAGCCGGCTCGGGAATGGCGGCACCTAACTGCAGTTTTGCAGCACGCTGGAGCAGGTCGACTCCCATGACAAGGACTGCGTGATTTGTATCACCGCCCCTTAGCATGTAGCCGATTTCTACGGGGCGAAGCGCGATCTGTGTACCTGCACTGCCGTCACTCTTCATCCTCGATTCGATTTTGGCTGACAACCAACTGGTCAGCGTGATTGCTGCCAGCGAAAACCCGAAAGAGTAGAGGTAAACAATATCCGGTGTCATTTAGGGTGGAAAGACGACTGCTGTCTTTTATACCCTCAGTGTAGACCAGCACAATCCAAAATGGATTGTGCTGGAGACGACGCTTTGGCGGGATAAAGATTCTACCCAGCCATTGTTGCTGGTACGTATGCCGGTGTTGCCGGCAGAGCGCGCTTCAATGCTGCTTTGCGCACTGATTCTGTTAGTTCGCTCAAGGCAAGCTTGGGATTGATGTATCCGTCGAGATCTCCGCCCAGGGCTGATTCCATTGGGGCGATGTCGCTTTCGTGCATAACCAGAATTGCCGGATGAGAAGCAGAGGCCTTCAACTGGGCGGTAGACACTTGTTGATCTTGAGCTACTTGGCTGAAGTCTACGAGCACTACATCCGGTTGATGGTATGCAGTGCAGGCGGCAAGCTTGTCGCCACTGCAAGTGGTGCCTACAACTTCCAAATCTGTGTATTGTTCCAACCACAAGAGCAAAGAGACGAGCTTAGCGCCGTCCGGCTGAGCTATAAGCAGTTTGGTGCGCAGATTCATGGTTTACTCCAGATGTGGCGCGGGGAAGCAGAGAGGACACACACAATCCGACCGGGACTTACAGAGTAAGTTCCCTAGCCGTTCTTAAACTCGAACACACGAAAAACTAAAGACAACCTAAATATTGATACAAGTGTATACCTTTATCTAGCGTTTTAGAACATCTAAGTATGGCTGAGCTATATGGAGATGGAAGTGCTCCATATGCACACATATTCATTGTTTTACCAAGCTGCCAAGTGAAATTGTGGAGAGAAAGTTAATCCGTTTTTGATCACCGATGAGCCAGTGATACCGCGCGTTCCGACGATGTGAAGGGGAGGGGAAATGCACTTTGCGTCCTCCAGGCGCCCTTCTCGAACGTGATGCGGTGCAGAAAAGCTGAATCATCGGAAGCCGGGAAGTCTGATCTGACATGCCCACCTCTGGTTTCCTTTCTCAGCAAGCAGGCTTTTGTGATCAGCCTTGCCACCAAGAGCATATTTGCTGATTCTCTTTCATATCTGCAGATGCCTGTTCTGTATATAGATATGTCGTCGAGCTGGCTTTCCAGCTTGGCAAGTCCTTGCGCATCGCGCACCAGTCCGGCTCCCCTGTACATAATCGCTTGCAGTTCCTGTCTGTCGCTCGGAGCTGCAAACGGGCGGCAATGTGCAAACCAGGCTTCGGTAAGTTTTGCATTCTTCTTATATGGAATAGCCTTGAATGTCTGGCTGTTGATATACCTGGCAAGTTTTATCGCCATCACACCGGCTTCTAAAAGTGAGTTGCTGGCCAGCCGGTTGGCGCCGTGCAATCCTGTCGCCGCGCATTCTCCCAGTGCATACAAACCAACCAGGCTGGTTTGCCCTTTTGCATCCGTAGCGATGCCGCCCATGTAGTAGTGCGCTGCAGGGCAGACGGGAATCAGTTCTTTGACAGGGTCGACGCCAAGTTTTCTCAGGGTGTCGACTATGTTGGGAAACTTTCTTTCCAAATCGTCGCTTGCACCGACGGTTCGCATGTCGAGGTAAACACTGCTCAGATTTCTCTGCATCATCGTTTGATGAATCGCTTTTGCGACCGTGTCCCGCGTCGCCAGCTCCCCGTCCGGGTGATAATCGAATGCAAAGCGATGACCTCGATCGTCTACCAAAATGGCGCCTTGACCTCTGACCGCTTCCGACACCAAAAAGGCCGGCTGTCCTTCTTTGCAAAATGCAGTCGGATGGAATTGGACGAATTCGAGGTCGGCGAGTTTTGCTCCCGCTCGGGCTGCCAGGGCGATACCGTCGCCGGTGGCAACTTCGGGATTGGTAGTGCGGGAGTAAATCTGCCCGGCGCCGCCGGTCGCCAGTACGACATACGTCGCAGCAACCGAAACTATTCCCTCGTCGGTAAGGATGAGCACTCCTGTGACAACACGTGGAGCAAGAGGAGTGGCCTGGAAGTGAAGAATGTCCAGTGCAAACGAATGTTCCAAAATGATCGGGCGATTGACGTCTCTTTCGTTTGCCGCCTTGGCTTTGAGATGGGAGGCAAGACCTTCGGCAATTGTTTTTCCAGTCGTGTCTTGCGAGTGAAGTACACGCGGGCTGCTATGCCCCCCTTCCAGATGCAAGGATGGTGAGCCAGTTTCAGTCTTATCGAAGACAACTCCGAGAGAGGAAAGTTTTTCGACCAATTCTGCCCCGCCGCTTATTATTTCTTCTGCGACTGATTCGTTGACCAAACCGCCGCCCGATTTCAGCGTATCTTTTAGATGGGCCTGTCGGGAATCCGTGACGCTCTCTTTGAGAACCGCAGCCAGACCTCCCTGGGCATAACGAGTATTCGAATCCAGAAGCTCGCCTTTTGTGGCGATGAGCACCCTTCTTCCTGCGTCGACAAGTTCGTTGGCGAGGAGAAGACC
>CAZBOX010000131.1:0-15443 GCA_964493595.1 uncultured Candidatus Obscuribacterales bacterium
CTTCGAGGCTTTCGAAGACCTGTCGCCGGAAGGTGTCTGTGGCAACCATTGGTCGAAATCTAACAAAGCCCGCGCTGGCAGCGCTGATGGCGCTCAGCCTGGTCGGGGCATTTGGCTTAAACCCCGCAAGCCCAGCCAGAGCCGCCACTAACAACGGCGACGACGGCTCGAAAACCTTGCGAGTCCCCACTGCCGCAGCAAAGTCAGCGCCCCTCATTTCCTGGCTGCCGCCTGAGGGCATGAAGGCGCAAGTGGCTCTGCTTTGCATTCACGGTTTCAGCTTGCACAAAGGCTGTTTTGCGGCATTCGGCAAGGTCATGGCAAAGGACGGCATCGCTGTTTATGCGCTCGACTTACGCGGTTTCGGCGAGTCCAAAAGCAAAGCCATTCACACAGAGCTTGATTTCGACGGCAGTATGGCGGATATCAAGGCTGTACTGCAGCAGATTCGCAGTACACATCCTGGTTTGCCGGTGGTGGTTCTCGGCGAATCTATGGGCGGAGCAATCGCCCTGCGAGCCGCGGCTCTCTACCCGGACCTCGTGTCAGGACTGATTGCCTCTGTGCCTGCTCGTGATCGTTTCGGCATGAGCGAAGAAGAGCGTGAATTCGCAGAGAAGGCAGGTCTGCAGACAATTTTTGGCGGCTATAGTCGCACGATGAACAACGCAGCGCTAGCTGCTGTGAAGAAAATATCGGAGAAAGCAGAAGTGCGTGCGGAGTGGACTAACGACCCTCTAATGCGCACCAATTTTTCGCCAAAAGAATTCGTCCAGCTCGATGGTTTTATGTCGAAAAACCTCGAGGCTGCCGCAATGGTGAAGGATACGCCGGTCCTGTTCATTCAAGGCACCAACGACAAGCTCATCCGTCCGGCCGGCACGTGGAAACTTTTCGAACGGCTTGGAACGCCTCATCGACAATTGGTTTTGAGCAAGAATTCCGAACACCTCATCTTCGAAGAAGGGCAGTACAGGCAGGACGATCTGAAATTTGTGCTGTCGTGGCTGAACAATAATATCGCCCACTTAGATGTTATGGCAGACTCGAATGAGAAACTGCCCGTGGTGGCATCAAAAGCAGAATACACATCAGGGGGAGCAGACCCAGATGAAACTCCCGAATTGATCGCTGCCGTGAAAAACGGCGGCTCGACAGTGCGGGCGGCATCTGCAGGTGCGGGAGCAGCCGGAAATGCGGCAGCAAGAGAAGCGGAAAGATTAGCTTCAGCAGCACCGGCAGAGCTTCCTCGAGCCACAGAAGGTCGAGAGTTCAAAAACAAAATCCAAACAACTGAGCGCCCGAAGATCAGCTATTGGATCGAACTTTATCGCGGTGGAAAAGTATTCCGCTGCAATAACAAAATGGAATTCAAAACAGGCGACGCGATCCGTTTTCACCTGATTCCGGAGAGCGATGGTTACGCCTATCTCGTCATGAAGACCAGCTCCACGGGCAAAAGTGACGTTCTTTTCCCCAACAAAACCTATGGCTCTCAGAATTTCCTGAAGAAAGGACAAGACTATCCGATTCCATCGCAGGGATGGATGGCATTTGACTCCAATCCCGGCACCGAGCAGCTGGGTCTCGTTTTCGGCAAAGAACAGATAGCCGTAACTCCCGAGATGCTCAAAAACGGGCAGCTCACAGCCTGGGTTTCGTCATCCGACGATGGTTCCAAGGATCTTTGCCCGACCAGACTGAAACTTTCTTGGGACGACCCAATGCCTGTCATGCTCCCCGACGACTTCAAACCAATGTCGCAAATCGCGCGAGCGGGAGAGAGCAGCCTCGTCCGCCTGACTTCCACCGGCGGCGGGATGATAGCCGCGAACATTCAGCTTTTGCACGGGAAGTAAAGCAGCCAATATGTTATGCTGGCTCGCCTTCCACCCCGGTTGCAGGCGGTCCCAGACTGGTTTTTAAGAGGTTGTGGAACCACTGAAACGGGCGTGTGGCGGACTCTTAAGCACGTGACGGTTCTCGTGCAGCAGTAACTCTGGATTTCAGGCTCACTTGTTAGGAGACGCACGATGCGTATTCGCAAAAGCACTCTAACCCTGGCACTGTCCGGCATCTTGGCGCTCAGCCAACTCACTTTCTTACCTGCGGCTAATGCAGGCAACGGCAGCAAATCATTCGCGCCGGCGGAAGAAAGTGACGCCACCTTCAAAAGAATTAAAACTCCGACCGATGCGCCAATCAATGCACCGATGGCGTCCTGGCTGCCTCCGGCAGGCGTCAAACCGCGCGTCGCCATGCTGTGTATTCATGGATTCAGCATGCACAAAGGCTGCTACTCGGATTTCGGCAAAGAAATGGCGAAAAACGGCATAGCCACTTACGCTATCGATATGCGTGGATTCGGCGAACGCAAGGAAATCGCCGGGAAAACAGAATTAGATTTTGACGGAAGCCTAGTAGACATCAAGGCTTCGCTCGAAAAAATCCAAAAGGCTCATCCTGATTTGCCGGTCATCATCCTTGGCGAATCTATGGGTGGTGCGATTGCCCTGAGAACAGCGGCACTTTACCCCGAACTCGTAGCAGGCTTGATTTCATCCGTGCCTGCAAAAGATCGCTTCAGCCTCGGTGACGAAGGCGGCAAGGTCGGCATGAAAGCCGGACTTCAAACTATGTTGGGCGGCTTCAATAAGCAAATCACGGATGCTGCAGCGTCCGTCGTAAGCAAGATTTCCGAGAAAGAAGAGCTGCGCAACACATGGAAAACAGACCCTCTGATGCGCACAAGCTTTTCGCCCAAAGAATTCCTGCAGCTCGATTCTTTTATGTCGCGAAATCTCGATGCCGCAGAGATGGTGGCAAGCACCCCTGTGCTCTTTATCCAGGGCAGCAACGACAAGCTGATAAGACCGGCAGGCACGTGGAAGCTCTTCGAAAGACTTTCCACTTCAAATCGGCAGATGGTGCTGAGCAAGAACTCCGAGCACCTGATTTTCGAAGAAGGACAATTCAATCCTGAAGACATCAAATTCGTACTCACGTGGATAGATAGAAACGTCGGCACGCTCGACCCATCAATCACCGGCATCAAAGAAAAACTGCCTGTGGTGGCATCGAAAGAAGAGTATGCCGGCGCGGATTCTTCGTCGTCGATTAACAAATCGGCGAACAACGCGTCGAACAACACATCGAACAAGTCAAACAACTCGTCAAACAACGCATCCAACAATTCACATAAGAGCGAGAACAACGCCGACAACAATAAGGATGCGCCCACAGCAGCTCCTGCTCCGGCAGCGCTACCCACTTTATCGTCAGGCGACTTCAAGAATCGCATTGCCACCAACACTCGACCAAAGATCAGTTACTGGATTGAACTCAATCGAAACGGCAAAATCTTCCGCTGCAATAATCAGATGGAATTCAAATCCGGCGATGCCATTCGTTTTCACCTGATTCCCGAAAGTGCTGGTTATGCATATCTGGTCATGAAAGCAAGCACAACAGGCAAGAGTGATTTGCTCTTCCCGAATCAAATTTATGGTACCGAAAACTATCTGAAGCCCGGCAAAGACTATTCCATTCCCGCAGAGGGCTGGATGCAATTTGACGGCAATCCAGGTACAGAGAGCCTCGGATTGATGTTTGGGCAAGACAAATTTTCAATCACTCCTGAAATGATTCGCAGCGGCAATCTGAGCTGCTTCAACTCCGTATCAAAAGGACCGAGCCAGGAGGGCAAAAAGGAGATCTGCTCGACGCGTATGAAATTGTCCTGGGACGACCCGAACCCGGTAATGATCCCTGATGATTTCTCGCCAATTTCACAGGTAACGAGTTCTGCGGCAGGAAGCAGCCTGGTCAGATTGACTTCCAACAGCGGCGAGATGGTGTCGGCAAGCATTCAGCTGTTCCACGGCAAATAACTTGCTTTGAATGACAATAACTTTCCACGGTAATTGAAAATGTTGAAACTTCCTTTTGAGCGCGCTGGACTTTTGAGTTTGTCGAGCGTTCTGGTGCTTGCAAACCTCGCCTGCAACCCGGCATGGAGTCAGGCTTCAGGTGATGCGGCTGCGACGACCGGGGGCAAACCGGCAAAACTGCCGGGAGTTGAATTTACGCAGATTCAAGACCTGAACCCAACCAAAAGCGGCACCAATCGCCCGATCAAACAGAAATGGGCGGTGGTGATTGGCACGTCGAAATTCAAAGAAGGACGTCTCAGCCCCGGCAAAGAAGACGATATGGCACAGTCGGCAAAAGAGTTCTATCAGTATTTGATAGATCCGCATGGTGGTCGCTTTGATCCCAGCCATGTCAAAGTCCTTCTGGACTCCGACGCGCAAAAGCAAAACATTACGACGGCACTCGGACCAAGCTTTCTCGGAAATGCAGCCGGCAAAGATGACCTGGTAGTTGTATACATTGCTACTAGCAGTTTTCCAACCACTGACGGCAACACTTATCTATGCTCATATGACTGCGCGCTGGATAACATCTACGGGACCTGCATTTCCATGCAATCGTTGATGAGCTCTCTGAAGGAAAACGTTCATTCCGATCGTATTTTGCTTGTTTTACAAGCAGGCTATAGCGGCGCTGCCAATTTGAATGAAGGCGCGAAATCGCTGGAGCCGGTCAAAAAGCTGTTCAACGTTGATATGGAAAAGGTGGTTCTGGGCAATGGCTTTATCATTTTGTCATCCAGCCAGGCCAATGAAATTACCCACAGCAGCGCATTCTCTCGCAACCTGATAGCGGCGCTGAGACAGGAAGACGGACTTATCGGCTTGAACAAAGCATTTGCTATCGCTAGAGAAAAAACAGCAAAAGACACCGGTGCCACTGACGCCAGGAAAAGACAGCTGCCACTTATGAAGTCCGCATGGACAGGAAGCGAACTCGTAGTCGGCGCACCGCCCGTGGAGCGGGTTGCAAATCTGCCTGCATCGGTAAGCTCATTCCTCTCTGCCGAAGGATCATATTTGAAAGCCAGCAAAGCAATGGCCGAAGGAAATATCGAAGAAGCCCTCACACAGTACAAACTCGCTATCGTAGCCGATCCAAAATATGCCGACGCTCTGGCGGATTATGGAACTGCACTGGCTCTCAAAGGCGACTGGAAGGGCGCGGCAGATTTGCAGAAGCGTGCCATTGCAGCGAATCCGAACGATGCTCTGTACCACCTCAACTATGCACGCATTCTGGATAAGCTGGGCGACTCCGAAAACAGCCTTAGAGAGTTGAATCAGGCATATACGATTAACCCGAAGGATACCACTGTGCTGATGGCACTTTCGAAGAAGGCGATGTCATCCGGACAAATGAAAGAATCGGTGCGCTTCCTCGAAGAAGCTGTCGATCTGTATCCTTCCCGCGCAGACCTTCGCGAACGATTGGCCTACGGGCTTATGAAGAGCGGCGAAGTCGACCAGTCGGCCGCACAGGCGAAAGAAGCTGTAAGGCTCGATCCCAAGTCAGCGTCGGCGCGCACGACTCTCGGGTCGGCGCTGATGGTACAGGGCTATGTGGTTCCTGCGGTCAACTCCTACAAAGAAGCGGTAAAACTGGCCCCCAACGATGCAAGTGCTCACTTTCTGCTGAGCAATTCCCTGGAAAAGAGCGGCGAGAAGGAAGAAGCAATCGCGGAATTGGAAACATTCCTCAAGCTTTGTGACGCTTCAGACCCGCGAGCAGCCCAGGCAAAAGAGCGCCTGACTAAGCTTAAATCCCAGTAGTAGCCCACCGGGATAGCGTAGAGAAGCAGCGGACGGCATCATAGCCACACGGCAAAAACTCGTCAGAGCCGCTAATCCAGGGCAAAATGAAGAAATTGTTGCGCCGGGCGACTTGTCCAAAAAGCTGTTATGATGCAGCTAGAGGTCGTTTTAGGAAGCGGCAAACTGCGCCTCTAAAGGGCGCTATACCTTCGCGTCTGGGAAGCGTTACCAGAAAAAAAATGACAAGAAAACTAATGCGAATCGGAGCAATCGGCGTAGACAAGAAAAGTGGAATGCCATTAGTTATCCTGCACGATCCTGCAGGCAAGCTAATTATGCCGATTTGGGTAGGTTACAACGAAGCAAATGCGATGAGCATGGCGGCGAGCAAAACTCAGTCGCCGAGACCATCTACTTACGAACTGTTTTTGTCGACATTGAAAGAGCTGAATGCACGCATCGAGTGTGTCTCGATCGAAGCGAGCAACGAAGGAAAGTTTCAGGCGTGGATCAATCTGGAAGGCGGTATTGGCCAATCCAACGGGGAGCCGGTCAGTCTTGAAGCACGCCCTGCAGACGCTATTGTACTGGCGAGTCTCTCAGACGCTCCGCTTTTCGTCTCATCGGACATTTTCGACGCGGTCGAAGCGGAAGAAGCTGCTGCAAGAGAGCTCAACGTAGAAGATGAAGAGAAAGAGCGTCAGAAGTTCAAAGACTTTCTTGAAGATCTAAAACCATCGGATTTTGAGAAATATTCGTCGAAAGAATAGATTTCACGACTACACTTGAAATACAACACCATCGCCACCACTGATCGCTGAATTGCTACAATGTTCACGGCAGACGGGGATCTGTTTGACGGGGCGATTCAGTGACCAGCGAGGCAGTCGCAGCAGCGACGGAGCAAGAGAAAGTTCCAGCGGTTCTTGTAGAAGGACTCGTCAAATCCTATAGCTTCGGACGCGTCAAAGCGCTTGACGGCGTCAACCTTCAGGTCAACGAGGGGGACATATTCGCTCTCATCGGTCCCAATGGCGCAGGCAAAACCACCCTGATGGGTTGTATGCTTGCCCTTTTGCGCGTCAATCAGGGTCGTGTCCGCATCTTTGGAAAACCGGCTGACCACATAGATGTCCGTCGGGTCACAGGTTTTCTTCCTGAAAGACCGAGCTTTGAATCCTGGATGAATGCCAGAGAATTTTTGCAGTTTCACCAAATGCTAGCCGGACACTCCAACGAGCCGACAGCGGCAGATGATCTCAAAAATGCATTGCAAGCAGTCGAATTGGAAAGTGTTGCCAAAAGGCAGATTTCTAAGTATTCGCGCGGAATGCTGCAAAGACTTGGCCTAGCTCAAGTGATGGTGGGCAAACCTAGAATATGTTTTCTAGACGAACCCACGTCCGGAATGGATCCACCTGGCATGGAAATGGTGCGCGCGCTTTTGACGCAGTTTCGCAAGCAAGGCGTGACGGTTATCGTCAACTCGCACCATCTCGATGAGATTGAGCGCGCGTGCACTCGATTTGCCTTTATACGAAAAGGCAAAATCATGACTCAAGAGAGCATTAGCAGTGTTGCCAGCAAAATGATGATCGCATGCTGGGCTGGAATATCACCGGATGCGGATGCACTCAACGCGGCCATACAAGAATGCGGAGTTACGCTCGCCGAGGCAAATGACGAGCACGCCAAGATCGTGCTCAATGACAGGCAAGAAGCGTCATCGGTCATTGAGGCGCTTGTAAAAAACAATATTCGCATCGAGGAAATATTTTTCGATCGCCGTGGACTTTCAGAACTTTTTAAAATGGACCAACCAAAAGAAGGTAGACGCGCTGAGGACAAGAAGTGAACAAGGCAATTTTTCTCTTCACGATGAAGCGCTACTTTCACTGGGTCAATCTGGTGGTCGGCACCATTCTGCTTCTCTTTTTCTCTACTATGAGTGGTCTTTTGCTGAGTGTAGATTCTCCGCTGACGCAGGAAGTGGCACGCTCGATTCTGGTTGGTCCACTTGTGCCGCTTATAGTGTCGTATTCGGTAATCAGCCCGCAAGTGGCGAATTCTCAACGACGCAAGGACGGAGAATATCTCTCACTTATCTTCTCCCGACCTGTGCCGCGCTGGTCGTACGTCGTGACAAAGTGGCTGACAGGCAGCGTCTTCGTGTTATTCGTTATGACATTGCAGATAGCGCTTGCTTACAGTGTTTCATGCATTGTCGGGGGAATTATTGGAGCGCCGCCAGCCAACATCCTCGACAGCTATGCTGTTGCTGACGCGTTGTTCAACACTCTGGGATTCACCGCTCTTGTCGTGTTCATCAGTTCGATGCCGCAGCGATATGCGGTTATCCTGGTACTCATGTACGCGTATCTCATGTGCCTTCTCACCATATCAGTAGGCACCGCTTCTTATCTTGACTCTCTTTCGATTGAACAAGTTTCTAAGAACGTGACAGCACTTGCGCAACTGGTGTTCAGCATATTTGTTGTCGGTTTTGATTCCTATCACGTAATCAACTCGGCGGAGCTGCCGATTGCAAACATCATTATCTACGCATCTAACGTTGTTCTATACCTGACTCTGGCAACACTGGTCATGTCGTATCGGGAGTTTTTCTACGCCAATGATTGAGCCAGGCAGAACAAACATCGTCCCCAGAACACTGATCGCATTGTGCTTGGTCTTGTTTTGTATGCGCGCATTCGCCATCTTTTATGGCACCTACTCTCATAAGTCCACGGAGAAACTGATCACCTGGCAAAAGCCGGCGCCGATCGACAATTCCAGGCGCGACCTTTTGTCCAAACCGACGCTTTATTTCTTTTACGAAAACGACAATCAAATACAAAAAGTGACCGCTCAAGTTTTCGAAAGTATGTTATTCCACAACAGGGAAGTGGGGCATCTAGTCACAAGCGAATTTGTCCCGGTCAAAGTTCCAGTCACCTCGAACAACGTCGAACCAGCTAAGTCTCTGAGCACCAAGTTATCCGTCTACAGCTATCCGTCTATTCTCATAACGCTTCCCAATGGCAAGCGAGTGCACAGAACTTCCTGGCAGTCGGACAGAATGTTCCAAGCGTTTCTCAAAGACGCCATGGCCAACGCGTCTTCGAAGGCAGCGCTGGAAGCAATGCAAAGAGCGGATTGGCCGCTCGCATGTGAAGCTTATTCAAAGGCTTTCAGTTTTAGACCGCACACAGCATTCTTCAGCAAATTCGATTCTATCAACTGGGCAATCGCACTACGGCACCAACACGAAGAAGCAAAGGCTAAGGAAGTTCTCGAAGCAGCGGCAAAAAAGCGGGGACTGCCTGATTTCATTACAGGAAAAACTGCCTGGCCGCAGCCGTGCGTAGATTATCTGCTGGGCAAAATTTCCGCAGAAGAATTAGCCAAGAAAGATCCCGAGGACAAACACGACTATAAGGTTCCCCTCGTTCGCTGGGTGATTGGCGAAAAGCTACTGCTGGACGGTAAGAGAGAAGCAGCAATCAGCGAGCTAAAACAATCCGCCGCAACGAAAGAGCCGTACGTTCCTGCCGCAAAATATGCCCGCGCACAATTGCGTCAATTGGGTGAAAAGGTTGCAGACGAGAGCGAAGAGGAAGCGGATTACTATTATTGAGGCTCACCGCCAATTCGCAAATCCGCACCGATAGCTCATTTCCAAATCCAATGCATTCTATGGGGAGCGAAATTGCCTGTTTTGGCAAGTTGCTCTTCCAGGTTCAAATCAAGAGCAGCGCATTGCCTCAGAATTTCGGCGCACTGCTTATTGGCAATGAATCCTTCTGAATTGAGAGAATAACAACGCAATGCTGTCACACACGATTTGTCAGTCAAATAGCCGGCGGACAATGCCTTCTTCGCCAGTTGTCGCGCATTTAATTCCATGCCGCCCATCAACTCTTCCAACATCTCAGGATGAATAATGCCGCTGGCAATTAGAAGCTGACCGAACGTCAAGTTTGGAGTTGGTGGCACAGCTGGTGGATCAAGTTCACCCAGCGCCTGATAGATCGAAACCTGCTTTGTGTGCGCATTCTTCAATGCTTCTGCGGCGTGATACGCCTTTATGGCACCACTAGTGATCATGCCTTGCAAAATGATCGCATTCTCTACGGCATCATGCGACACAAAACCCTGTTCGATGAAAATGTGCCCGAGTTGCCTTCCCCGCAAGACATGAATTTCCAGACATTCCATCATATCCGTGTCGGAAATAAAGCCAGCCATCGCGAAAAGCTCGTAAAGCTTCGGTCCTTGACCAGGCTCTTCACTATATAGATTGAGCCTGAAGAAAGTCTCTTCCACCGTCTTATTCGTCTTCTTCACAGACTGAACTGCTTCAACAGCCGATGCGTATCCCAACTTCTCATCCTGTAAAAGCATGCAACAGGTCAAGGCAGCTTTCATGACATTGGTCGTCACGTCACGGTTGAAGACAAGAATGCGTCCCATCTGCATGCCTGTCTCAAGTGATGTGGAAAGTGCACGACCAATCTGTTCGTTATTGATTACGCCAGCCTCAACAAGCAAATCGGTGATCTCATTGGAGGCGCTGGGCATGTTATTCGTTTTCTTGTGCTCATCTCCCATCGAAGCAAGAGCATCTTCGAAGGACAGCTGCTGCGTAGTCGCAATGCGCAGCGCTTTCACCGCCAGGTCTGTCGAAATTTGATTTTCCCGAACCATCGCTTCGGCGCTCAAAGCCTTGTCCATCGTGTACTGACTCACATGCCTCAGCATGACCAGCACCTTATGCAAGGGTGTGCTGAGCCGGGCAGAAGAGGCATAGCCCTCTTCCAGAGTCCTAATGTCGATAATGCGCGCCCCCGTCAAAAGCAACGACAGGACATCGTTATCGCGATTTTTTGTAAGCATGTGAAACTCCTGTCCAACGCAAAGCCATTGAACTGAACGATATTTAGGTTATTTCTCCTAAGATGCCCAGTGTACGAGTCTTTCCAACCCGAAACACCAGGGTTAACCCATAATGATTTACGCCAAAGCCTATAAGTCGGAGAAAAATCCGTTAAAGCGAACTCATAAACGGCTCCATTCAGTCGGTCCAGCCCAGTGCCGTCTTACAATGATTCGACTTGAACGGATACCTATTAATGAATATGAATCGCGAATACCACAAATGGCACAGCGACAGCCTTGACAGAGAGATGGAGCTGCTCAGCTTCGGACATTCCGGAGCCCGAGTAATTGTTTTTCCCACATCTTGCGGTCGCTTTTTCGATTGGGAAAATCGAGGGATGATAAATACCCTCGGGCACCACATCGAGCAGGGATGGATTCAAGTATTTTGCGTCGACAGCGTGGATTTCGAGAGCTGGTGGAATTTTGGTGCGCATCCAAAAGACAAGGCCTTGAGGCATCTGGCGTATCACAAATACATCATTGACGAAGTACTTCCGTTTAGCCAAAAGAAGAACAGCAACGATTATGTGATTGCGCTGGGGGCAAGCATGGGCGGATATCACGCCATTGATATTTCAATGCGTTTCCCTCAAAGCTTCAATAGAACAATCGGTTTGAGCGGTCCATACGACATGCATCAAATGAGCGAGCCATATGATGTCTTCTCGTGGATTCACAACTTTTACGATGACAATATTCGCGAATGCGATCCGACCGAGCTGGTAAAAGCAGCTTCAGATGAGCATATTGAAAAACTCAAAAAGCTCGACATCATTTTTGCAATTGGAGAAACAGATCCGCTATTTCGTGGCAATATCATGTTTGATGATGTGCTAAACCAGCGCAATGTTCCCCACGCATTTCGTATCTGGGGCGGCTTTGCGCATGACTGGCCCTTCTGGCACGAGATGATTTTGCACTATATAGGCGGCGACGGAACCAGGTAGGACGGAAAATGTTCTTTTGAAGTGAATCGAAATTTTTGACTTACTTTCCGCCTGGCGTAACCGAAGGGTAGTCAATCAAGACAACCCTCGCACGACCACGCTTGTCCTTAACCACGCCAACCTGATCGCCTTTGAAACCGTCATCCCAAAAGTCCATTCCTGCATGTCTGAGCTCAGCTTGAAAAGCTTTCCATTCATCTGGATAGTTCTCAACAACTCCCATTTCGACGAATGGTTGTTTGTACACTGCGATCTGCCCTTCTGGGACATCGAACGTTTCAACTTCGCCCAAAATCTCAGCATCGAATGGTCGATTGCCCCAATCCTCGTTCCACTCGCCTGAGCGTAGCTGCTCTGTACGAGTGATCTTCACGACATTTCCGTCTGGAGCTCGGAAGGCCACGGACTCGAAACCAACACCCAAGAATTCAGTTACCTCGATACCACTTTCGGAGAGTGCGTCTGCATAATCAGTCAAATGGTGATGCTTAAAGTCGTCAACACTGCCAGGGTCTAGCTCGGATAGAGCTTGGGAAATTCCACGAGGGGTTTCGCTCCATAGCAGAGCAGATGCAGTCTCAAAGTCTCTGTCAATCGCAGAATCTATGACTTGTAAATCACTGGCTGCGACATTAGCTATATCAGAAGCTGAACCCTGTCTGGCAGCTTCTTTTATGAATCCGAATATATTGCTCTTCATCGTCTTAATCAGCTTCGGATCCATAAACTGCTTCAACTCCGCAGACATCTTCGCAGGGTCTGTAGCTAGAAGGTTCTCAATGTTGTCGTAGTGCGCATCAGTCTTTGCCACACGCATTAGAGCATCGAAGCTGGCTCTCAGATCTTCAGGCACTTTCTCAACACGAGCCCTTAGTTTGGTCGAACGTTCCGATTCAAAAGGTGGTTGATAGAGTTTTGACTCCTTCATCAACTCCGGTCTTGTGGAAGTGCGCGCTGCAGTCTCCGGCAAAACGCGATCTGGGTGCGCACGTGCGAACCAGTCATAGAAATATTCTCTTTCACCACTAAGGTGACGAGAACCCATCAGTTCTCTCACATCATCTAAGGACATTCCAGACTCGACAAGACGGGCAGCGACATCAATCTCGCGCATTGCTTGTTGCAAGTCCGCAGAACGCTCACGGTAAAAATTCTGCATTTTAGTGTACTCTTCGGATTGTTTAAACGAATCCTCAACAAGCGGTGACTGAGCACCTCCGACACCCTGGTGGCTGTGTATCAAACGCTCTTCAAATGCGATTAGTGCAACCCGACCTCGAAGTATACGAATAGCAGGATCGTTCTCCAGGAGCTCTATAAATTTCAGATCCTGAGGGGTTGGCGCACCGTCCAGTAGTGTTAGCTTTGGTCCCGAGATGTCCACGCTCTTGCCGTTAGGCAGAATGACGACAGGCCTAGCCAGGTCAGCGACCTGAACGCTTTCCCCACGCCCATCGTATCCTCTGGCGAATCCGATTTGGTCCATTTTTTCGATTGCGGCCGAAATTCTATTAGGATTGCTAAGGTCATTGAAATCAATTCTGACAGAAGTGAACTGATTGGAACAACTGGTCATTTCAGCCATTGCCACTTCTATAGATTTGCTCAAGTTGCCACTCGAAAGTGCCTCGGTGAAGGCACGAACTTCAGCAGGCGCACCGTCAAAAGCATCTCTAAGCAATAGAGGAGTACTTTTGGACAAAGCCGGTTCGAGCTCCGGAATGAGAGGTGTTAGAAATTCAGAAAGTCTTCCGGCTCCCATTCTTAGGATGCTCACCCCCTCCGGATTCGTAGCTAGTGCACTCACATACTGATCAATAAATTTCCGATTTTCCGACTCGATAAAAGAGTCTGTCCTGGTGTCGACCGGATGCTCCAGATGAGACTCGTGCGTGGAATTCCTCATGTGCCACAGTTGACTGAATTGGTGACTCAAGTTACTTCGCACATTTGCAGGCTGAGACAGTAATCCTTTCAATGCACTTTCGGTCAGGACACCTTCAGCTAACGCAAGTCGTATCGATTCCATGTCACTAGCCAAAATAGTGCCATCTTTAGACGCGGCGACTAATCTTTCAACAGTTGGGCGAGTAAGACCTGCTGCAGCACGGGGTTGACCTAGAATTATTTCTGCAGTCACCGCGTCTGCCGGACTGCCTGTCAGCAAAGAATGAAGTTCCGCATGTGAAGTTAGACCACTACTGACAGCAGCAGCAATTCCATTACTACGACGTAATACTTGGTCAACGCCGCTCGGCCCAAGGCTAAGCTGACCAGAAAACATGCCATCAACTTCGAGCATCGACGACAATGTGCTTCTCATTTGAGCGTGCGAGAAAAGGACATTTTTCATCGATATCAAAGAATTGCCAATCAGACCCTTTTGTGCCGCATCTTGAAAGCGTGCAACTTCTGTTGTTGTGATGGTTCCGCTCGACAGCTCATTCAGCAGCCTTACAGCATCCGTTGTATCAAGAGATCTAATTGCATCTGCAACTAGGGACAATTCACGATCTGCACGCGCCTTTTGCTCAGCATTGCGGACGATATCAGCGTTTCGGACAGTTGCATTCAGGACGGCAGTGGCCTTATCCGAAGCAAGGTGGGGACGCGAGGAGATTAAGGCGGCAAAAGAGATTTCTCCTGGGCCTTTGGTACCAATGAAGTCGAGAACAGCTTGCCGTTGTGTTGGTAGTACATCAATCATCTTTTCAAGGTCAGCAGCAGTGTCATGACTCATTCTCAAGATTTTAGCGCTGACCTCCGGCTTAGGCAGCGGCTTTGCGCCGAACAAGAGACTTTCGAAAGTAGAGCGTTGAAGCTCTGGAAGTGAGAGGAAGTTTCCGATATCTAGTCTAGTAATCTGCGGGCTGTTCATCAGCTCCACCAACGAATCTAGACGTTGTGAACCCATTTCAGAAATCGAACTCAGCTGCGAATTGCGAAGTGAAACCAGTGTAGCGGCTCCAGTCTCCGTAAGCTTTCCGCTAGAAAGCAGCGGCAAAACAACGACCTCACGGTTCACTGAACCCATAGATGAAAAAATAGCTGAAAGCTGTGCTGGTTTGAGAATCCCGTCCTCTAATGCTTTCTCATATACTGCTCGGTGCTTAGATGGCAGATCACCATTCACTGCGGCACGATCCAAAATCTCGGCTGCACTAGCTGGAGTATCAGGAAGCTTCGACTCCTTTTGCAAATCCAGTGAAACGCCGCGGCGTTCATAAAGATACAACTTACTTGTATTTAAATTGGTGCCATCAGGCACATGCGGTATATCTACAACCCCAGTCAAGACCCAGTCATTATCAATTGTTTCATGGAACTGTTTGTCACCCGTATTGAACAACTGAGAGCCAGGCGTCGGCCTTTCTCCAATAAATGCGAGTTTTGTGCCACCAGCATCGGTGTAAGCTTTCAGCGCGTCGGTGGCCATCGAATCACCAGGTGTAGGATAGCTTAGCAGAAGTGTCTTATTTGGATGCTCTCCTGCTTTTTCTGTGCCGCCTTCTTCAACAGTAGAGACACTTTCTCCACGGTGGTAAGCGTTGTTATCCACATTGTTGGCATTGATATCATACGCAGCTACGTCGAGCCCCATTTTACGCAGCGCACCAGCCCACAAACCTTTGCCTGCGCCCACTTCGACAACTCCCTCTTTTCCGGCAAAGTCATAAATTGCAGAAAGAGAGGCTCGATCTGGAAGTGCCCAGCTGTAGTCCATCGCCAGCCCGATACGTTGCTCCATCTGCGTTCCGTAATCGGGAGAGAAATCTGTTGCGGCGATAGCGTCTTCGAATCGAGTATCTATCGAAGCTCTATCATAGGCAAGTTCTCCGGCGGTGGCGGGTCCGTCGGACGAAACTCT
>CAZBOX010000132.1:0-15343 GCA_964493595.1 uncultured Candidatus Obscuribacterales bacterium
TTTGAAGTTCGCAAACACTCACCTGCCTGTCAGTTCTCTCGCATCAAAGCTTCTAGCAATTCTCGTATTCGTTGCTCAACGCAGCGCGTTTAGCCTAGAACCGATATTGCCAGCAGATGCCCAGCCCGCCCCTGCCACCGCAGCGCTTGGTGTAGATGTAGTCGAGTCGAGACGACGTACCGTTTGCGTAAGTCGTCTCAATCCGACCAAAGCCGGGATAAATCGCATCGGCAACGCGGTCAGCGAAGCGTTGGCGCGACCATTCCAACTCGGCTCCGGTGCGGAAGCCCTGCGGAGCGGCAATTTCTGATTCACGCCGGTTCAGGCGGAACTTGCTCTTTTCCTCGGGCGCACGGCTTTCAGCCAGGATGCGATCCAAGGACTCCCTGGGCAGCGACCAGTTGCGCATCGATTCGTCGTACTGACTGAGCGCACGCTTGGCCGCCAGTTCGTCGGAGTCCACGGGCTTGCCGTTCAGGCCGATTTTGTAGTCGACAGTGAAATCGACTTTCGCCGCTGCGGCGGGCTCAGGCACAGGGACTTCGGTTGCCTGCTGCGCTTGGGCGGATGCAGCCCAGGACGAGCAAAGAAGCAGCAAACAAGAAATTGAAACAAACTTTCTCATCAGCATTCCTTCCATTCAAGAATAGTTTTATTGCAATGAAGCGCGCAAAAATGCGCCCCATGTCGACTTCCACAATCCGCATGCTCACCCACAAATCCAGGCTCGGCGATGATTCCACAACGCCTAAGCGCCGCGATTCATGCTGGAATAAACCTGCAGGAGTGTATTTGTTTATGTTTTTCGCAAGAGGACTGAAGAAAATTGAACGCTTACTAGTTACCAGAGCACAGAGAACAAAAGCTGTAACAAAACCTTGAACGTTCTATTGATTGAAGCCGTTACAAACCGTATAACTCAAAATCACGTACACTCATGCGTTGCTCAACCTCCAATGTGTAGGCATTTCGACCAACACCGTTGCCAAGAGGCGGGCGTCAAGAGTTAGTCTGAATGCGTGCACATCAAGGCTTCAGGCTTCGCAGAGCTTGCCGCGAGCGTTGCCGTTCAACTAGCTTGCAAGAGCTGTTTCCAAAAGAGAGAATCAAAAGCCCCACTGCTTTTGACCGACTTCAATCGCTTCTTTCCGGTCAGCGTCGGCTCTTTTCTTATCGCCGAGATATTCGTAGATTTTTGCTCGCACTGAAAAAGCGCGCCCGTTGCCCGGGTCCAGTTTGATGGTCTTGGTCAAGTCATCAACGGCTTCCCTGTACTTGCCCATTCGCTCCCGGACGTCGGCGCGGCAGAAATAAGTCTTGCTGTCATCATTTGCAATCACAAGGGCATCGCTGCAGTCTTTTTCCGCTTTGGCAAGCTGCTTGGTACGAAGATAGCAAAGCCCTCTCAGCTTGAGGAATTCCCAGCGCTTCCAGCGGTCTTTGGCAACGGGCATAGACATCAGCACAGTCAGGTCAGCAGCTGCCTTTTCATAAAGCTCCTGACGATAGTAGGCATCGGCACGCTTGATGTACAAAAAACTATTCTTCATACCTGAATTGATTGCGTTGGTCGTCTCTTCCACCATCAAATCGGTCTCTCCGGCGGTCTCGATAACATGCAGGAGGTCCTCGCGAAGGCGTGCCTCTCTGGGTGCCAGGGCAATTGCTGAGCGATAGTCACTGATACTTCGCACGTAAGGACCGACTTTAAAATAGGCCTTTGCGCGCAACTCATAAGCTCGCCAGTTTTTCGGCTCCAGCTCAATGACCCGGTTGGCGTCTTTGATGACGGCATTCATTCGACCAGATTTTTCATTAGCGACGGCTCGACTCATGCACTCAGACACGCTCTCCTTGACCGGTCTGACTCCATCGGCGCAAAAGGACTTGGGGGCGTGAACGGTCATGAAGATTCCACTGAAAGCAAAAACAAAAAGCAGATCTTTCGTGCGGAAATTTCTCAACGTTTTGAGCGCCTGTGTGTCAGTCCGTGCATGAACAATGATAAGCCCGATACAGCCAGGATAGCAGGCGTCAACCCGGCAAAGATCCAGATCGACTTCGAGGCGATTCCCCAGAAATTACCGAAGTGCAGGCGCGTTAACCACTGCAGAATAACGTCTCCTGTGGGAGCGGCATTCGAGGGAGCCACCGACAAAACATCACCCGATTTCGGGTCAAGAAAGACCTGCGTTTTTGTAGTATCGTCTGCAGAAAGCGAGTTGCAAAGCCAGATACGAAGTGTCGGTCTGCGCTTGTCCGGAAAAGCAATCCGCTCCACGAAATCCTCGCGTGGAGCAGCAGCAATTGCAGTCTGGACCATTTTGTCCAAGTTAGGCTTGGCACTGTGCATAGCCGCAATCGCCATACTGGGAGGTTGATTGTTGTCTTCCAGCGCAATTTTTTCGTCCGGCGGCGCCACCTGCTTCTGGGCCGAAACAGGAAAAACCACATTCAAGCTCTTTTCGAAAAAACCAGTAAAACCAAAATAAAAACCGCTGATACTCCAGATAAGCAGGAGAGGGAGCGACCACACGCCGAATGCGCTGTGCATGTTCCAGTTGACGCGACGGAAATTTCCTTTGAGGCTGAAGCGAAAACCGCTCGTCCAGTCCTTGATACCTCGCCACCAGACAATTACGCCCGATACAACCAAGGTGAAAACACACAAAGCGCCGATGCCATTAGCCGCACGTCCGGTCTTTCCGTTGAAAAGATTGTGGTGCAAATCGGCAAGACTTGCCAAAAACTCATTTTCTCTGCGCAGTCCAAGAATTTCGCCGGTGTAGGGATCGGCATTGAGCGCAATCTTCTTGTCCTGGTCGTTGGCAGCAAAAACTTGAATGGGGTGGCTTGCTGAGCGCGGGCAAATCAAGCCCGTAACTTTGTATCCGGCATAATGCTTCTGCATGTTCTCGATGAGTTTTTCAAACTCGGCGCGTTTCTCACCGACAGAAACAGTATGCGGAGGATTGAGCAGCTCTTCCAGCTCGTCGCGAAAAACCAGCGAGACACCTGACAAACTCATGGTCAGCAACCAGAGCGCTACTATCGCCCCCAGCCACTTGTGGAGCGTAAAAATCATCTTGCGAGTAGGAGACTTGAACGGTGTTCTTAAGTACAAGCCCATGCCTGTTTCATGGCTCTGCGCTTGCGTAGCCCTTGTTTTCATCTCAACGGACACGTTCCGGTTCTCTCAGTTCTAGCTCGTCGGTCGGCTTGTCCAAAAGCGGTACGCGGTCAAGTGTTTCGTCATGAAACGGAACGGACTTAAACGCGAAGTAGAGGCTCACATCATAGACGCTTTTGAAGAGTCCGGCTAGGACCAATGGTATTCCTGTTACCGCATTGTTCATCAAAACACCCGAGAGGCTCGGAGCGATGCCCTGAGCTACTGCTCTGGCAGATGTTGTGACACCGGCAGCCGCCGGCCGTTCTTCTTCAGGGACAATCAGCATGGTATAGGCCTGACGGGCTGGAATATCCATGGAAGAAAAAGCACTGCGAAGCAGGAGCAGCCCCGCAGCCATTCCAGCTGTAGGAAGGAAGGGCATCAAACAGAGCGCCAAACTGCACGGCAAATGGGTGAATACCATGGCATTGAGAAGCCCGATGCGTTTAACGACAAATGGCGCTATGACAAAGGAAAGAGCGGCTATCACATTGCAGCCGAAATAAACAGGTCCGATAAATGTGGCGTCGACGTGGTATCGCTGGTAGAACCAGCATGTCAACAACGACTGAACAATAAAACCGCCTCCAAACGCATCTAGCGCCTGAAGACCAGCCAGCTGACGAATGTACTTCTGCGATTGAGTCTTGCCGACCAGAACATCGCGCCAAGATTTCTTGGAGGGTGTTTCAGAACTGGCAGTTCTGGTCTGACTCGGCTCAGCAATATCCAGAGAGAGATAGAGAATCGCCAGGATGAAAGAGCTTACAGCGCTCAAAATAAATATTGACTGATATGCAGAAAGGGCAGGCTGCCCCTTCATCAATGCCACCATTCCAGCGGCAAGCAAAGCACCAAGGGCGGCACCACCGAAGCCGACCAGGTTATACCAGGAGAAGGCAGAAGTTAGCCCTTCTTTCTTCACGGACTGGCTGATGATGGCTTGCTCAATCGGCGCAAACGGACCGCCTTCGTAGCCGGCTGGACTGACAATACCGAAAACAACAGCCAGCGCGATGACCCAGGGCGCGTTTCCAAAAGCAAGCGCAAAGCCGCCAGCCAGAATCAAAAGAGATGATAGAAGCAAAACAGTCCGCATCCCGAGTCGATTGGCAAACACAGAAGCGGCCGTCGTCAAAAGAGCATCCTCGAGCAAAGTCAAAGAAAACAGCGCGCCAACCGCGGCGGCGCTGAAGCCCTTTTCAATCAAAAACAAGGCCAGCACAACCGAAACCGCACCAAAGCCGATCGTTCTCATTGCTTTGGCAATGCATACAAGAGACAGATTCATATCGTAGTCACGGTACTCGATGGACTGGTCTGCAGGTCGCTATTCAATGGCTTTACAATGAAATGCTCGAGAGCTTTTTCAAGCGACGCTTCTGTTCTGAATGCGCGAGATATTTGATCGGAAGGCACGTTTCCCGCCTCCAGACGGCGCCAGAGCGGCGCCAGACATGTAGCATCAAGCGAGAGTCTCAATGCAGTCCTCTCAGCGGCTTTGAGCAAGGTACGCGCGCAGGTCCTCGATGCTTCCGTCTCCAGACCATGTACAGCAAAATATCTCAGATTGGCTATTCGCTCTTCGTCAGTGCTCTTCAGGCTCAAAGACGGATCTAAAAGAAGGGCAAGAGAAACGAGGAAAAATGCGCGGTAGTCGCTCATTTGCAAAGGCATCTCGAAGCCTTTGAATTCAAAGCGCAGAGCCGGCTCGCTATGCACGTAATGGAGAGGCGCCCACTGCGAGCGTTTGTAAGTTCGCACCGACCGGCCGGCAATGCCATCTTCTTTCCAGAGTTTGCCCTCAATAAGAGGAGAAGAAAAAGTGAGAGCCACGACAGCCGGCATGTAGAAATTGATGCGCTCATTGAGCGAATTTTGATCTACATCGGCGGCTATATTTTTCGGCAAGCTTATATTTATGTCCGGCCCAAACGTGGTCATGGCAGCCAGGGCCCATTGCCAGTAATCATGCCTTTTGTAATTAGGCGCTGCCTGGAAATTGCTTTTGGTCGGATGATGGGAAATCGTACACAGGTGATAGCCAAAATCGGCGTCAAGACGACTGCGCAGCCTTTCTGTGGCATCAGCAAGCACCTTGATCGTTTCATCAATAGAAGCGCGAACAGGAGTGCGCACCTCTATGCCCTTCGGCAAAAGAGTATGCGGCTTCATGTTTTCGTCTGTTAAATAATAACCCTCGATCAGATAAGGGTTGGCGTGCTTGTGCAGTGGCTTTATGTTGAAACCGTCGGTGCCCAAATCAAGTGTAGGAATGCTGTCTACACAATCCCGCAAATTCTCAAAATTCAGGTCTTCAGCGAAAAGTGGGCGGAAGTTATTGTCGAGAAGAAGATATTCCGCTTCGATTCCAAATCCGAATTTCTTTGGTTCGCTCTCTTTCATGACTTGTCTTCCATTGGATACCTGCAGTGCTTTTGGCGCATCTCAGCACTGACAAACCTTGAGCTTATTGAGAATGCTTCTCAAACCGAGTGAAGCTTCAGTTTATTACACCGACCAAATATATCCACCCTTGACAGCCGGAATTAATGCACAGCTGCCCCGAATGCTAAAGTTTGCCGCTCTCAATAAACGCCCTGCTTTCTCTGAATATCTCAGTGCTACCGTCGCCGGCAGCCAGATTGATATCCCGGTGGGACAGCGCGACTGGCCTTATAGCCACTTTTGCTCCCACGTTATTGAGCTGACGAGCAAATTCTTCGTGTTGTTCCAGGCATGTCTTTCGCCTTTCACCGCAATACATCAAAAATGGCGGATAGTAAGCGCCCTTGTGAATATTAAGCGTGGGAGAGCCATCTTTTAGCATCGCCGGGTCTTTACCAAATGCCTGCTCTATCATCGCTCCCACGTGTTGCCCTTCAAAAGAATCTTCCTTCGAGCGTTTAAGTAAATCCAGAGATGCCGTGTCCAAGCTAATGACACCTTTGATGCTGGTCGGCTTGACACCGACCGCATGCAGAAAACGCTGATTCGTCGCCACTAGATCAACAAGCTGAGCACCTGCCGAATGCCCCATCAAATAAATTCGCTCAGGATCAGCCCCCCACTCCGCAGCATGGTCGACCGCATAACGAATCGCTTTGGCAACATCGAGAACCTGTTGCGGATGCACTACCTGTGGTGCAAGTCCGTAGTTGGCGTTCACAAATACTATTCCGCTCTGCGCATACAAAGCGCCTTTATTGCCATGCTGCTTCTTGTCGCCGATGCGCCAGCCGCCGCCATGCAAAAAGAACAAAATTGGCATTTTTGTATTCGGTTTCATCCGCGGCGTATAGACATCCAGGCGTTCTAGAGGTCCACTTCCATAAGCTAAGTCCAGACTCCGATCCACGTTTGCCCAGGCGGCCGGATCTGCTTTAGCCTGAGCAGGCTCCCCCCTGCCTCTTCGCCCCATCCAAGCAGAGCCATGTCCGCCGCCCAGGGACTGAGCTCCACTGACTCTCATGCCGCCATGACCCAGCGTGCCATTTGCTCTAGCCTGGCGAAAACGCTCAATCAGAGCTTGACGGTCCAGTTGCTGTGCAATTGCCGATGCCTGACAGCTCAATGCAGCTATTGCAGCGACGAGCAAAAGGGCGTTTATTTTCAATGGCATGGCGAACTCCCGCGCTGTGGTTCGTAATTTGTCCCGATATTTCTCTATACGTATGAAGCGACCAAAAAGTTCAATAACGCGTCTACTTTTAATGAATTCGTCTTTCTCTTGACACAGACAGGCCCGGAATGTACTTTAGGCGTTCCTTATGAGAAAGCTGCTGCCTTACGTTTACCAGACCGAAAGTGCTTATGCGCTGCGTAATCCGCAGTTCTGCGAGCGTTACGGAAACATGGAAGACGAGTTCGGATTCGACCTCGAGGTCTTCTCGCGCACTGAATACTACATGCGCTTTCTTTACGAAGAATACTTCCAGATAAAAGTTTTCGGCATCGAGAACATCCCTTCGCAAGGCTCGGCAATACTGGCTGGAAATCACAATGGAGTGCTGCCGCTTGACGCCTTCATGCTGCTGCTGGCTGCGGCCAACAAACATTCTCACCATCGCCTCGTGCGCTTTCTTTCACACGATTGCTGCTTTTGGGGCGTCAATCTGCGCAAAACCATAAGCGGTGTAGGTGGTGTTCAGGCGACATACAAGAACGCCAAAACACTTCTCAATCGAGGGCAACTGGTGGGCATATATCCTGGAGCCTGGCGGGCCATGGGCAAGCCTCTCGATTTCAGCTATAACGTCGCAGAGTTTCATCGCGCCTTTGTCCGCCTGGCAATCGAAACGCAATCACCGATTATTCCCGTCGCAACGATAGGGAACAACGAAGTCTATCCCTTAATCGGCAATAGCAAAACGCTGGCAAAGCTGTTTGATGTGCCATTCTTCTGGATAACGCCCCTATTTCCATTGCTGCCTTTTCCGCTAAGCTGGACGCCCTTGCCTTCCAAGTGGGCGATGTACATTGGCAAACCGATTTACCTCGACTATCCACGCGAACGTGCCGGCGACCGAGACTTAGTCGACAGGATCACAATAGATTTTCAAAATCACATCCAAAGTCTCGTGGACGAGATGCTGATCATGCGCAAGTCCGCGTTTACAGGCTGGGACGAAAGAGAATTGACTGAATGGGCAATGAGCGCCAAAAATGAATTCGCCACCCGGACCTAAAGCGCCATATTTCGTCCAGCATTACCGCTGGTTTCACGAACCACTCGAATTTGTCGAAGAGTGTCGCGAGCGCTATGGTGATGTTTTCCAGATCAAGTTAGGCGAAGGAAAAGGGCACTATCCGCTCATTATGATCAATAAGCCTGAGCACGTTCAGGCAATTTTGAGCGATGATTTCAACAAATTCGATTCGGGTGAAGGGCATCTGGCATTACAGGCGCTGGTGGGTGAAAACTCGCTACTGACAATGGACGGCGCCAAACACATGCAACACAAGAACTTGATGAAGCCTCAGTTCTACGGCGAAGCATTGCGCGGATACGGCAACGCTATGCGTGATGTGACCAATACGCACATGGCAAAATTGCAGGCAGGAGAGGCATTTTCCGTACGCAATCTCATGCAACGCATTTCGATGAGTGTTATTTCGAATACGGTTTTTGGTTTAGAGAAAGGCGCCGAGCACGAAGAGCTGGAGAATCGCGTCGCTTCTCTCATGAACTGGGTGGCCTCGTTTGTCGGCTACACATCATTGACCTACGCACCATTTCGCAAGGAGCTGGGCGGCTTGACACCCTGGGGTGCCTTTATCCGCGAGCGGGCTGCAATCGACAAAATCGTCTACCGCCAGATAGAGCGCGCACGCAAGAGAGGCGGCACAGTTAAGAGCCACAATGTTCTCAACCTTCTTGTTCAGGCGCAGGACGAAGAAGGTCGGGGCATGAGCGATCTCGAAGTTCGCGACGAACTGATGACTATCCTTGTTTCCGGTCATGAAACCACGGCATCATCGCTGACATGGGCGCTCTACTGGTTGCACCAGAATCCGGAGATCAAGGAAAAACTAGTCGAGGAGCTGGACGGCTGCGACGATCCCACCGATCCTCAGAAACTTTTTTCATTGCCCTATCTGACCGCTGTAGTCAATGAAACTCTGCGCATTTGCCCTGCTCTGCTCATAGCCTTTGTACGAATAAATAAAGAACCCTACCGTTTTCTCGACTATGAGTTTCCCTCTCACAGCAACATTACGCCCTGCATCTACCTCACGCATCATCGAAAAGAGATTTACGACAAGCCGCAGGAGTTTCGCCCCGAACGCTTTCTCAACAAACAATACACGGCATTTGAATATTATCCATTCGGCGGCAGCAATCGCCGTTGCATCGGGTCAAGCTACGCTGTGTACGAAATGAAAATCGTAATTGCCACGATGCTTCTCAACTGGGAATTGCGCGACAAAGACAAGAAAAAACTGAAAGCCACACGCCGCGGTATCACAATCACGCCGCCCGAAAGGTTCCAGTTGATAAACGGCGGCAAACGCTCGGACATTTGATTCTGCCACGTAGGTGCCACGCACAGAGCGTACATTCGCAGTGTCAGCTTCCCGACGCATTTTTCAATATGGACCTCTGTTTTCTTAAGTCCCTCCATGGACGTGCGACAACCAAATCATTAGTCGCCGCTATCATTAAGGCTATCGATGGAGGTCTTCTTAGAAGCGGCGAAAAGATGCCGTCCAGCCGCGAGACTGCTCAATTCACAGGTGCAAGCAGAACCACAGTTGTTCGTGCTTTCGACGAATTGATAGCACGCGGATATTTGCGCGGCAAAAAAGGTCAAGCCACATTCGTCTCATGCACTGCGAGCCCAACTCAAACACTGTCATTCGAGCCTGCAGAAGAGGAAAAATGTCAGAGGACCGCCACTGCATTTCCGCACGAATTATTGCCGATTCGGGACTGGCAAAAATGCATGGTTGCGCGGTATTCGAAATTGAACGCCAATCAATTGGAGGCAGCATCCGAAAAGAATGGAACACAGGCACTGAAGCAGGCCATCTGCGGATTTCTCAGAAGGACAGAAGGCATTCTCTGCTCTGCCCGGAACATTGTAATTTTCACCGGCACCGCGAGCGCCCTCGCCAGCATTGCAAGAATGACAGCGGATGCGGGAATTGCTTGCGAGAACAAAAACTCGCCCGAATATCTTGTCTTTCAAAAACACCATGCCATCATTTGCGAACTATCGATCGACAGCGACGGGGCGCGCATAGACGCTATGGGGACGGCAAGGAAAGGACTCAAATGGCTATACATAACACCGATGGGCTGCCGCACCAGCGGTATCACTCTTTCGGACGCACGCCGCTACGAGGTTCTCGAATGGGCGCGAATCAATGAAGGGACAATAATAGAAAACGCTACCGGTTGCGAGTTTCAATATCAGGCAAGGACCACCAATTCTCTCTATGCTCAAGATCGCTCCGGCTCTGTTATCTATCATCGCTCTCTGTCTCATCTGCTGCAGCCTCTGGCTAGCCTGGAATTTCTCGTCATTCCCGACCGCTTGCTTGCGCAGTATCACGAAATCTGCCCTGAATCGCCCGACCGCTCTCTGATTGAGCATCAGGCGCTCACTGAATTCATTGACGAAGGGCTGCTTGAAAAACATATCCGCGCATCATGGAAGGTGCTTCGCCGCCGTCGCCAGACTCTGATATTCGCACTAAAGCAAAGTTTCGACAGCTCCGCCGAGATCTTTTCCTCACATGCCGGCACAGAAATAATTGTGCGCTTCGCCGAAAAATGGAGCAAAGACATTATAGTAAACTCTGCTCTGCATGCAGGTTTTCCGCTCTACGAAAGCGAACTTGCCGCGGCAGATTCTAATCGCTGTAACGAATTCATCTTTGATTTTTCAGCAATGGCAGAAGGAAAAATTGCAGGGATGATTCAAGCATTTGCGTCAGGGATCCTCGAAAGCAGCTCATTCTCCGCGCCTTTTCTTTCCGGTTCGTTACATTCTCATAGATCGGCGCTCGATTCACGCTACCTTCACGTCTGACATCTTACGGTGGTGTCGCGTTGCTCTTTCAATCTCGGGTGAAAACCCCTGTATTGCTGCGAGTTGTCGCCCAACCGGCAGTCCTTTCCGTCTCGAATTAAATACAACCTCAAGGAGGTGCCTATGGCGTCACCACTACTGCTGTGCGTGTCGATGTCCCTGGCTGTGCAAGCGGCCTCACCAGGCGTTCAATTGCAAGATAGAACGCGCTATGACGAACCGGAGATACAAAATCCATACGGACCAAACCCGCATGGACCCAATCCTCATGGGCGAGACCCGCACGATGAGGTTCATGACAAAGACATGCCGGCAAACAATCCTGACAAATATTACGGCGCTGGAGATAGGCGCTAACCAATAGAAAAATACAGGAAGCTCTGAGCCTCGATTCCGCCTGGCTCAGAGCTTTTGTTTTGCCTGAGAATTACTACTCTTTATAATAGCACATCCACAAAGAGCAAAGGCGCCGAAGCGCCAATGCCGCCAATGTCTGCAAGGCGAGTTGCCTCGCCTTGCAGAACATCAGCTAGTGCAGCGGAGCCGAAGGTTCAGAAGAACCAGCGACACCGCCAGACACTTACTTCTTCTCGGGAGTGAGGGCCGGCTGGTCGACGCCAGTGTCGAAGATGACGCCGGTGTCGGAGCCGATGATCGGACGCGACATGCGATCGAGCGCTTCCTTGCCGCGGTAGACGTTGCCGTTGGTCTGCATCTCGAGCGCGTCGCTCGGGAAGCCCGCCCAGTTGACGAAGGTCGGGTGCAGCAGGCTGCCCGTCTGACGCCAGGTGTTGTAGTCCTTGATCATCTCGGCGATCTGCGCCTGGTCCTGCGCAAACTTGCTGCGCATCTTGGTGACGAAGGGCAGGATCTGGTCGAAGATGTTCAGGCCGGCGAGGTCGGGATAGGCCTCGGTGATGGCGGAGAACAGCTTGCCGTTGTCCACCTGGGGCGAACCAGGCTTGTTGTAGCGACCGCTGACCGCATCCGTCAGGATCTTGTCCATGGCGTCACGCTTCTCGCGGGCGATGCCGATCTGGTCGGTGAAGGCGAGACGGTCCTGACCGTAGCTGGCCTGCATGGCTTTGTACTTCGCCGTGATGGACAGTTCGGTGCGGGTGCCCTCGTTGCGGATCGAGGTGTAGGTGCTGATGCCCCAGCCGACCAGGCCGAGCACGACTGCGGCGATGACGCCGATGACGATGAGCTTCTTCATACGATTTCTCCTTACGAGTTTTGTTGCCGCTTGAGGCGGCAGGTTTAGACGAATTGCCGGGTTTTGACGCCCAGCGTTTGGCACTGCGCTCGATTGCGCAGCGCCGGTTAGGTTGCAGACTTTGTCGCTTAACGCCGATTGAGCGGATCGCGACGCGAACGCATGGCCGGCGTGCCGACCGCGATGCAGATGCCCCAGGCGACGCAGCCGAAAAGCACGATGAAGAAGTAGATCCACCTCTTCTGTCCGTCATCCGGCTCGATTTCATGCGCCAGGTACTGGTAGTCCGTCATGCGAACACGGGTGAACTTGTTGGCACCGAATATGATGCTTTCCAAGACACCCTGGTCGGGTCCATGAACGATGCGCACCTTGGTCTGGCCGCCTTCATTCACGAGCTCTCCATGCGGAACACCCAGGATCGAGCGGGGATCGTAGGGCGCTCCCTTGAGCTGGTCGCGGATTTCGATGAGCATCAGCTCGTTGCCGCGCGGCATGCCGGTCGTCGCCCTTGACCATTCGACCTTGTCGCCCTTGACGCCCAGGACGACGAGAATCGCGTTTTTCGACAACGCATTCGGCTGCAGTTCAGGCGACTGCCAGTAGGCAGCCAGAGCGGCAGCGTAGTTGTCCGGGTCGTTCACCTTGTCGGCGTTCACGAGGACGAGATGCAAGTCTCCCTGCAACTCGTAGCCGAGGGCGCCGTTGAAGTAGTTGATGTGCCACTGCCAGCGAGAATCTGGGTTCAAGCCGACGAAGTAGACACGGTCAGCCATGTAGAAATCCCGCACCGAAGAGGAGATGGTCGGAAAAACCCCCTCCTTCTTGTAGCGCTGGATGTCCTGGCTGTACTTCTTCAGGATGGTGTGCTGCGACGCCAGGATGAGGTTGTCGTACTCCTTGCGCACAGTCACAGGACCCGGCTGGTTGGCGTCGATCCGGTTTTTGGCTTCCTGCCAGAAAGCCGGAATACCGCGCGGAACATCATCCGGAGCCGGACGCGAGGCGCCTTCCGGGCTCGTGTAGCGGTAGTTCTCCGGATTGGTGGGGAAGTTGTTGGCGGCAATCGTGAACGTGCCCAGTGTGGTGTGGACAAGGAAAGTCCACTCCTCCGTCACGTACGGGCAGCTGTGATAGCGCGTCTCCCACCTGTGGCAGGTTTTCGACACGCGCCGGCGGTCTTTGCCGGAGCCGGTGTAATACGAGCAGTCGTACGACACCCGCACCCTGTAGGGATCGCAGCGGAAGGTGTGCGCCGCAGCGCCATCCCGGCTGCAAGCGATCTTCTTCCACTCGGCTTGGACTTCCTGGCCGCCCCAGTACTCTTCGTAGGTGACGGCGTTGTCGAAGGCCATCTTGTAGCCGAGCCAGGTGGTGCCGGGAATCACGATCGCGAGCATGACACCGCCAGCGATGGCATACTCCGCCAGTGTGATCCGGTACGGCGACTCCTTCTTGTCCAGGAAGAGCTTGGCGGCAAGCCCAATTCCCAGGACAATAAGAGCCCCGATGATAATGATTGACATCATAGGCGTAATCCTCGAGTTTGAGTTTCTAGTTGCTTCTTGTGGAACACCCGCTATCCGTCCAGTCGCCTGGACGGACCTCGAGCGAGTGCGGATGCACCAGTTTCAGCAGCCTTGCGGCCGTTACTTCACGAGGGGCTTGTCGTTGCCCGAGTCGAAGATCTCGCCGGTGTCCTGACCGACGATCACCTTGGACATCTTGTCCAGAGCAGCCTGACCCTTGTAGGTCTGACCGCCGGCGGTTGCTTCCAGGCTCTCGGAAGGAAAGCCCGCCCAGTCGACGAAGGTCGGATGGAGGAAGCTGCCCGTCGTGCGCCAGGAGTTGTACGACCGCACCATGTCGGCCATCGTCTCTTGATCCTTGGCGAAGGCTTCGCGCCCGGCCTGGATGTCCTTCAGCAGTCCGTCGAAGATGTCCAGTCCCTTGGTGTCGGGATAGGCTTCGACGATGGCAGAGAAAACCGCTTGCTGGTCGACAGTGCCCGGCTGATTGGGCTTGTCGTAGCGCCCGGCCACGGCATCGACCAGGATCTTGTTGATGGCGTCGCGCTTCTCGCGGGCGATGGACAGCTTGTCGGCCATGCCGATGCGGAACTGACCGTAACGCGACTGGGTGTTCTTCCAGTGCGCGGTCATGGCCAGTTCCTGCGAGCGCCCTTCATTGCGGATGCTCGTGTAGGTGCCGACCACCGAGATACCGGCAAAGAGAATCAGCGCCGCGACGATCAGAGCGATGATGGTCTTGGGCTTCTTCAGAGCTTCGAGAATCTTGTCAGTGTTCATGGATTTTTCCTCTACTTGCCGGGCTTTTAGACCGGCGGGTTAAGGAGACGGCCGGCATTAGCGCCGCCCGCCTCCGTTGTACAGACAGATGCCTTCGGGTTCTTCGCCTACCTGAATCGCCCGACGAAATTGCGATAGGTCTTCGGCCCGTAAGCAATACAGATGCCCCAGGCCACGCAGCCGAAAAGCGTGATGAAAAACACGATCCACGCTTTCTGCCCTGTCGTGGGCTCGATTTCGTGAATCAGGTAGCTGTAGTCCTTCATGCGCACACGCTCGAATTTGGCCGGTCCCCAGATGAGCTGGTCCAGCTTTCCTTGCGAGTGAATGATGCGCACATAGGTCTTTCCGCCCTGACTGTAGAGCTCACCTTTCGGCGGTCCAAGCACGGAGGCGGGGTCCAGCGAAACTCCGCGCATCTGGTCGCGAATTTCGATGAGAAGACGCTCGTTGCCCCTGGGCATGCCGGTCGCCGCTCGCGCCCATTCGACGGTTTTGCCGTCTCTGGTAGCGAGGATGACCATGATGCTGTTCTTGGAGATGGCGTCCTTGCCGAATTCCGGCGACTGCCAGTAAGCGAACATCGCACCCGCGTAGTTCTCCGGGTCCACGATCTTGCCGGCATCGACGATGACCAGATGCAGGTCGCCCTGCAATTCCATGCCGAGAGCTGCATCGAAAGCATTGACATAGCGTTGCCAGTCACCAGGCGGTTGCACCCCTACGAAGTAGACACGGTCGGCGCTGTAGACGCTGTGGATCGTGCCGTTGGGCTTTGGGAAAAGCCCCTCTTTCTTGTACCGGTCGATGTCGGTACTGAACTTCTTCAGGATGGTCCGGTCCGAAGCCAGGATGTAATTCTCGTACGTCTTCCTGGCGGTGACCGGTCCGGGCTGATTGCTGTCGATGCGATCCCTGGCTCTCTGCCAGAACGCCGGAATGCCGCGCTCGAGATGGTCGGGCGCTCGCTTGGAGTGCCCTTCCGGACTGCGATAGCGATACTGCTCCGGATTGGTAGGCAGCCAGTTTTCGGCGATGTAGAAGTCGCCCACCGTCGTGCGCACGACAAATGTCCACTCCTCGGTCGTGAACGGGCAGCGGTGATACC
>CAZBOX010000133.1:0-15331 GCA_964493595.1 uncultured Candidatus Obscuribacterales bacterium
AAGGTCAAGGACCTCGGCGGTGCAGGCGTCCTGTCTGATTTCAACTGGGATCAGCTGCCGGACAAGCGCTTCCATGGGCATCTCAAGTTTGCGGCCCAGCAGTGGTTCCAATGGCGCTGGCGCGTCTTCAATTTGATGATGCAATATGGAGCCAAGCTCATCGACGAACAGATGATCATCGAGTACGAGGTCTATCGTCCTCTCACTCACATCGTGGTGATGCTCACCAGCATCGATGCGGCGATCTCTGCTCAGCAGCGCTCGGACTTCGCTCAGGTCGAGTGTTTCAATATGCTCATCGAGGCGACGCGCGCCGAGTTGCTCGGTAAGCGACCGACCAGTCGTGAACTTCGCAAGGCAGTCGAGGCTCTTTTCCCGCATATCATCGGCGGACGGTTGTCTTGGCTGGAGGGGATTCCCGTTGCTTCAATCTTCCAGCCCTGGTGGAAGGAAGAGCGGCGAGAGGGTGGTTTCAAGGAATACCTCCTCTAACTGCCGGCGCGCTTAAATCGGCTTGCTTCGCAGCAAGCGTCGATTCACCAACAAGGGAGTTCGATATGGATAAGACGGGGCTGCTTTTGGCGCTCTTCGTCTGGGCGGTCGCCTGGGGGCTTTTTCTCTGGCTCCTGCTTCATTGAAGCAAATGGCTGTACCGACTTTGCACAACACAGCTTGAGAGGGCTTGGAAAACATTTTGCCGGTTCGGCGGGTGATTTCCCCTTGCTCGGGCTGAAAGCTCTCCAGAGGGGTTGGCAGGACCCTCTGGAGGGCTGGAAATCTTCCTGCTTAGAGAGAAAGGGCCAACATGCCCACGATCATTCTCTTCTTCAGCATCATCATCTTCGCCGTGAGGAAATACTTCTGGAGTGACCTGGCGATAACCGCCTTGCTCATCCTTATCCTTACGGTTTCCGGCGTCTCCTGGCTGGCAGCGCTCAAGGGCTGCCTTCTCGCCTACGTCCTGTTTTACGGCGCGATTGGGATTGTCGGAGTCAGGCTGATTCGTTTTCACTGAAGAACCCCGAAGTGTGTGCGTTGCTTCCACTTAACGCGGCGCACGCCTACCGGAAACTCAACGCTTTAGAAACGGAGTGAAGTCATGAAAAAGTCCAACAATGCTCGCGGCCGTATTCAGTCCCTGATCGAGAAGGCTCAGAAGCAGGCTGCGGAAGGCAGTCCTGATGCTCTGAATACGTGGCTTCGCGCCACTATTCTCAGTCTGGAGCTGGCTAATTTCGACGCCGGGCTGACGCAATACTGCCACAACAATGTCGGCAAAACCCTGGTCGACTTCGGCGATTATGAGCGAGCCCTTTTGATGTTGGTGCCGGCTCTCGAGAAGGCTCGCGAGGTGTTCGGCGACGCGCATCCGCTCGTTGAGCACCCCTGTCAGTCGCTGGGGCGTGCTTATCTCGCTCTGGGCGATCACGCGAAAGCTCTCGAGTACTGGGACGCCGCCGCGTCCTCAGCGGAGAAGACGCGCGGCGTTTTCCACCAGTCGACCATCTTCTGCCTCAGCAAGAAGGCTCAGTCCCTGCGTCTGCTGGGGCGTCACGAGGAGGCTCTGGGAATCTTCTGCAAAGTGTTCGGGCGCTCCCAGTCTGTTTTTGGCACCGAGTTGCAGACTGCTTTTGCGGCGCGTGAACTGGCGGCGTGCTATTGCCAGCTGGCGCGCTTCGACGAGGCGATTCCGATCTGGGTGCACGCCAAGCGTTGTTTCGAGCTGCATCCGAACTATCACAAGCACACGACCAACGTGAAGCGTTGCCTCGCCTGGACCCGCAATCAGGCAGGGCAAAATCGCGATGCCGGCTCCAACGGCGCAAGGAAGGATGAATTTGTTTCGCGGTTGCTCGGTTCCGAGAGCGCGAGCGAAGTTCAACCCAATCTTCCGGCGTCTTTGTGTGAGGCGCGTTGAAGTGACGAAGTGACAAGCAATCTGGTCGGGGTTGTCTCCGGCCAGATGATAATCATCACCTTTCCGCTCGGAGAGGAGTTATCCATGCACCGGTAAAAGATAGAAAGGTGGCATCAATGTCGACCGATAGCGGCTCTAAAAGGCTTGAACACCCAAAGCAAGGTCTTGCGGACCTTTGCCTCATGATCCTGGCTCTTGCTCTCTACCTCGGCACACTTTCAGCATTGAAGGTCGAAGCTCTGGCACTGGAAAGCTCTGTCTCGGCAATGCAGAACATTTTTGCCCTGCAGTTGTTCTATAGCTTCTACTGCGTTTATCAATGGCTTGCCCACAGTCATGATCAGGGCATATGCCGGACGATCAAGCTGCAGTATTTCGTCATTCTTTTCGTCTGGCGCGAGAAACTGCTCGATATCTTTCCACAGACGGACGTTGTGCTCTGGAATGACTTTGTCGCTGCCGTCGCGATTCTGACTGGTTTGCATCTGGTCGAACTGCCCGCAAGACTCTGTTTCGACATGGCCAGAAAAGGTGCCGAATGGAGATTGGGAAAGTTTGTCCGGGCGCATTTCGCCTGTGTGTCCCTGGCTATCGTCGTCGATACTGGCGTGTGCTTGATCGTGCTTGCATTCGCTCGCGCTCACTGGCAGTTCTGGAGCGGATTCTCCGCTCTTGCGATATTCGCCTTCACCCTGGTGTGGGCACTTATCAATGACACCATGTTGCAGTTTTTGAGAAACGACCTCAGCCGGCTGGAGGAAATCCCGGATAACCTGATGCGCCTTCTTGAACGCAGCGGTTTGCAGCATGTGGGAATTTATGTCTACGACAAGTCTCACGAGCTCGGCTATTCGTCAGGATTTTGCTTCTCGCTTCTGGGGCGGCGCACAGTTGGGCTTCGCGAAGATCTGCTGAGTGAAGCCCCCTACATTGAGCAGGAGTATGTGTTTGCTCACGAATTGGGGCACATTGTCGGCTGTGATGTTATGAAGCCTCTGATATTCCAGGCAATATTCAACTGCGCCGGCTTGTCTGTCTATGCCTGGCTGGCGAGTCTAGGTGATGCAATGGATATGGATTGGACGGTTCTGTCTGATGCAAAAAATTTGCCGGCATTTTTTCTGTCGCTGCATCTGGCTAACTTCCTTTCCGCCTGGTTGCAGAAAGCAATGTCTCGCTCTGCGGAGCGAGCGGCCGACCGCTACTCGATGGAATTGACCGGCGACGTCGCGGGCATGATTATGCACATCTCCAAGCACATGAAAGGAGAATCGGCCAGAAAGGACGATTTCGTCGTCACCATCAGCAGATGGCTGTCTCTCTTGTCGAATACTCATCCGACCGACGCTCAACGTATCGAGCACGCCCAGAGGTGGGATGAAGAGCGGCGCAGGACCTCGCTGTCCCAGAAAGTCGCCGCTGCCTGAGCACAAGGCTATATGCGAAATCATGTCGCGGTCGCTGAGGTGGTTTGAAAATCACTTGAGCTGCTGCGGCATTTCACCGCAAGAAAGGAAAAGGCTTGAGCACAATTCAGCAGATTCTCCCCGTCATCTTCACAGCTGTCGGGTTCACTTATGCCCTGGCTCTCGTTTTCGAGGTGATCAACGGCTTTCACGATACTGCACACGCGTCGGCGACCAGCGTGGCTTCCGGCGTGTTTGCTTTCAAGCCGCTTGAATTCAGCGTCTTCGGGAAGAAGATCACGGTCGAATGGCGTTACTGGATACCGGTTGGAATGTCGTGCGTCTTCAACTTTGTCGGCGCCTACTTCGGCGGCACGGCAGTGGCGCTCTTCATTCCCAAGATCATCCACTTCAGCCCGGTGCCCCTGCGCCTGATAATGGCCGCCTTGTTGGCTGCCGCCGGCTGGAATCTCTTCACCTGGTGGAAGCGCATTCCGGTCTCCAGTACGCACTGCCTGATCGGCGCTCTCACGGGTGCTGGCATGGCCGCTGCCAGCGCTCGGGGTGTTGACTTCCATGAGCTGGGTTGGGCGCTCATCGGTCTGGCTATTGCTCCGTTTCTCTCGTACCTGCTCGCTCTCAGCCTGGCCAAGATCCTGAAGATTCTCTTCGGGCGTCCGGGCAGCGGCTCGCGCTGGGAGCAGCTTTTGCGCTGGCTTCAGGTGGTTTCTTCCTGGGCTGTCAGCCTGGGTCACGGTCGCAATGACAGCCAGAAGACCATGGGCATTATCGTCATGATTATGTCCATCTCCGCCGGCACCGCAATCCCGAAGGAAGTTCCGCACTGGGTCATTTTGACCTGCGCGGCCTGTATGGCGCTTGGTACTGCATTTGGTGCCGGGCGTATTATCAACACCGTCGGCGAGAAGCTTTCCACCAAACCGCTCAGCTTCCATGACGGTTTGGCGGCTGAGACAGTGACGGCGATGCTCATCCATGTCGCTTCTCACTTCGGTCTGCCGCTCAGCACGACGCAAACCAGCACCTGTGGCGTGCTTGGCGCGGCAGCCGGTATTCACAATGACAGGGCGCTTTCCTGGCAGACTCTCAAGAAGATGTTCTCCGGAACACGTGCCGACAGAAAGCGCCGGTTCTTTGCATTCTTCGGCATTCCTCTGCCGGTGAATACAACCAGCTCGGCCTCTGTGCTGGAGGAAACTGCCGGCTGGGATGAAGAGTCTGTCGTCAACTGGGCGACTGTGAAAAACATGGTGGGCGCCTGGCTCTGGACATTCGTTGCGACAGTCTGCGCCGCGGAGGCCCTCTATGTGATCTTGACGGCACTCAACATCGGCTGAGTTCTTCGACGCATGTCTGCGCAGAGGCTTGTGACTGAATAAGCCGTATCGCTATCTTCTGCTCAACTCCCCGGACGCGTAAGCGCCCGGGGGCGCTAAACTTTCTCGATTTTTTTCTTTGCACATTTATATACTAGGGCATATCGTAAGCTTTGCGCAGCCTAAATTATTTCCATATGTTTTTTCCTCTATAGGCGCGCCGGCTGCTTTGGGAACGCACCATTTTTCACTGTTTTGAAGTTTGACGCTAATTTGATGCGGTTAGGTGCATCATGACATCACCCAGCACGCACACCAATTTCAATTGCAGGCAAGACACCGCCAGCAGTGTGGTCTTTCTGCATCGATTTTAAAAACATTCATTACCGGAGGGTTCATCCATGGGCGCAGCACACTTTGAACAAACACAGCCTCCAGAAGCGGCTACAACTCACGCCCATGACCGCGGCGCCGGGATGCCGGACATGTCGCGAGATAGAGTCGATGCAAGACCAAATTCCAGTAGTTCTGACAATGTACTGCCTTCTCTCTCGATAGATGGGCTGGACGGTGTGAAAGGGCAGAAAGTACTATCCGAGACCAAGTATTCCAATGGACAGAAGGACTACGAACTCGGCAACGGCAACCATGTGATCGAGTTTGCCCCCGGGGACCAAGAGAACAGAGTCGCCGAGGTAACTTCCCAGGGCGGTCATGTCCATCAAACAAAGTATCGGGATGGGCACGTAGAAAAAACGGACGACCGCCAGGATGATCAACCATCCAAAGATGGTGGCGAAGCTGGGCGTGGCACTGATAATCATCGTGATGATTCGCGCCATGGCGACCAGCCGAATGAATCTGGAAGTCAGGGAACGTCCGGAGAAGGTGGAGAGAGCAATGAGGAGGAAGAAATCAGTAATCCTGACGGCAGCAAAATCCGCAGCGGACCCGACGGCGTGCGAAAAGAGTTTCCCGATGGCAAAGCTGAAATAACTTCGCCTGATGGCACCGTTACCACCAAGTACCCGGAAGAAACACGTAACAAGGACGGCTCTGTTTCGAAGACCTATCCGTATGACGGTCGCAAAGAAACTACCGGTTATGGTGCCGATGATCCAAGGGACAGTCAGACTGAGTATCCCAACGGCAGAAAAGAAGTTCACTACAAGAACGGAAACTCTGAAATTCAATTCGAGCCCAATAACAAAGAAGGAAAAGTGTCTGAAGTGACTGTCGATGGCGGCAAGACCACAATTACTAAGTTCAAGGACGGACACGTAGAGAAGGAAGACGAGAACGGCGATATCACGAAGAGCTATCCGCCGAAAAATGGCAAGCCTGGCTATAACGTGGTCATCTCAAAAGATGCTCAAGGAAATACGACTGTTACCAGAGAGCCTTATGAAGAGATTGCAACCGATCCGAAAAGATACGAAGAGAATGCATCCTAGTTTGATGTAAATTTGACGCCGAGCTGTATATCGTTTCTCTATTGATTGTGTGTCTCTATCTGACTTTGGCACCGGATGTGGTGTCTGAATTAATGCGGCGCGACTGAGTTTTTCTCGGTCGCGCTTTTTTTTCTGTAGTGCCACCGGATGCGGTGTTGTAATTGGCGCTGCTAGCGATTTCGTGCGATCCTCCCAAGCCCCCTCATGAAAGCGATCTCGCTCGACTGTTTGCAGGTGCGACGGTCTTGTTGTGCAGTCATATATAGCTGGCGTAGCGATGCCATTGTGAATGGTGTCACTACGTGTGTGCTAGCTGAGCAAAATATTGATTGACATGAATTCGAAAAATATTCTCGACGATTTCGGCGAGATCTTTTCTCGCTATTGTTTGAATGTGCCCCCAAAAGCTTACCAGTTGAGTCTTCGTAAGTTTGCGCCTGCCTGATTTGGCGGTTTGTATGCGCACATTTGTGAGCTTGCATTTATGGGATGCAGATCAATAAGTTGGAATTATCCTTCAACTTTTTTTTCACCTGGAGCTTTAAAGCGCAAGCAAACATAGACCAATTCCTGACCAAGCAATATTGCACGCAGTAGTTTGCTGCATTGGTTCCGACCGCACTTATAGCGGTTGTATCTTCAACTCTGTTCGGCTTGTTAGAAACAGGAGAACTCAAATGAACGCAGCTACGCGAATTGTCCGTACCCTGCAAAAGGGTGATGTTGAGACCTTCAAGTTCACGAGGTTTCAACGTGTGGATAATCGAACCGGTCAAATGATGGTCGGAATAAGGGGGTTGCATCCGGCTGCACGCAAGGTGGTTTTTGTTCTGCCGACTGCGACCGTGCAGCCGCGTCATGGCGATCGCCTGCTCTGCAAAGTGATTAAGGACACGGTGCCTGACGACCCGAAAAGGGGCGCTCTAATTGTTGCTCCTGTCGTTGGCGAAAACAAGGCGACGTGCCAGCTTAAAGAGCAAAAAGTTCAAGAGCGGCTTCACTTCGATATCTGCGAGAGAACGGTCGCTAACGGCGAGCCGATCGTTCTGGTCACAGTGAAGACCAGATGCCGTGCGCAAGAGCAGGGGAGGAGCGAATTCGAGATAAGAGCGAAGTCCGACTTGCCCGGCGACTTGCCTCTCTGGGTCAAGCAGAAGGTGGAAGACCACTTGAATTTGATCGCCGCCTCTCGAGCCAAATGGCTCAAGAAGGCGTCCGAGGCGTGCGATTGGTTCGAGGCAAAGAACCTGAGCAATCTTGACACCGGCGAGCTGCTCATCAGGGTCGTCCACAAGAGGAGGATTGGCTTTGATGATCCGATCGATCTCGAGGTCATTTCCATTCGCTCTCGAGGCGACATACCCCAGGGATGGACGGAGCAGACCAAGAAGAGCGTGCTGGATGCGATCGAGAAGGCTGAGGCGGCTTACGCTCAAGCGAAGAAAGTCGAGTGGTCGGTGGTCTGGTCCGGCACTGCGCCGGAGCGGTTTCCCCGAGTAATCGGGCGCGAGAAGCGGAGTGGAAAGGTGACCGCTTCTTTCGTCATAACTTCGCTCGACCAGCTAAATAACAGGGAGCTGGCGTCGGTCAAGAGCATCGCTCAGGCGATGCTTACCAGAGCCGAGGCGATCAATGCCGAAGCTCGCGCCAAGCTCGAACGCAAGAGGCTGATCGACGAGCTGAAGCATGACGCCGATGGCAAGACGCGCTTCCAGTGGGCTGGGGACTACATGACCGATGGAAGGCTTTGGTTCCCCAGGCGCAGACCGGAAGGTCTCGAGTGGCGGAAATTCCCTATTGCTGCGGTTCCGGCCGGGTATTGGGAAACCTTCCTCCAGGGGCTGGAAGGAAAGATCATGGACGAGCTCCTTGATTATTGCACGCAAGAGAGCTGGCGTCGCCCGGTCGTCGAGCGTGTGAAACTGACAGAGCGTCAGGAGGAGATCAAACGCACGATCAAGTCGGAGATCGAGCGGATGGTCAAAGAAAAGCAGATGTGGCAGGGGGATGGAGTTGACGCTATTGCCGTCGGCAAATGCGTTGTCTTCATTGTCGAGCGCAGTGGGCAATGTCTCTATGTGGTCGACAATCCCGGTCCCGGTGCCATTTATGTCTTCCGTTCAAAGGAAGACGCTCACAGGCTGGCGCGCGAGGAAGTTACGCGTCAGGCTCTGATCAAGAGCGGAGCAATACGCATTCTTCATACGCCCGGGTGGCAAGTGAAGCTTGCGGAAACGATTGCCAGCGCTTGATTCTGGCAAGGGCGGGAAATTCCTCCTGCCCTTGTTCTCAAACTGCAGCGGTTTTTGTGGAACGCGTAATGCGTTGTTCTCAATTCGCAAGAACACGAAAGGAAACATCATGCAAAGCAAGTTTATCCTTGTTGCCGTGCTCGTCTGCGCTAACGGCTTCGGCTTTTCGTTTGTCAAGCTGGAGGAATTAAGCAGGTTCGACTTTGGCATCTTCGACTCTGGAGCGAAAGCTCTTCTGGCTATGGCAGTCATGTTCGTCACCGTTGCTTCGCGCAAGCTGGCAATGCACTATTTTAAAATTCCAGAGCAGGGGCTCTGGCTGCCGGCGTTTATCCATATCTGCGAAACCCTCTTGTGCGGGGTGGCGATCATGCTGGCCGCATCCTTTGCGCCGACCTATTTCCCATATACGTCGGTGTTTGTGGAGCTTTTCTTTTGGTTTCACATCGGCTCCATCGTTGTGATTCTCTATGTACTCTGTGGCGACCTGCCCTGGGGTGCGCGAGCGGCTGATTAGGAAATGAAGTCAAAACGCGTACCGGCAGGCATGCGTTCTGACAGTGCTGCCGCCTCGCTATTCGGCGAGGCGGTTCTCCATTTAGAACGGCGTGCAAAGTGTGTTTTGCCATGCCGGGCTGAATGTAACTCCAATAGAAAAGGACTATGAAAATGGACAGTAATACAATCATGATGGCGATAGTCATCATCCTCTTCGTGCTCTTCCCTCTGCTGAATAAAGTGCTGGCTGCAGTAAAGACTAAGTTCGAGCGGGGCGAACTCAGCAAGATTCATGAGACTACCGGTTATTCCCGTCGCACGCGCAAGCTGAAGGGCGCCGATGCACGTACCAAGCGTCGGAGCCTGTTCAAAAAGGCGACTGAGAAGCCGGCTGCCGTCATCACTTTTGACGGCAATTTGCATGCCGAAGGGCACGACTTGTTTGGCTTGCTCGCCGATGAGGTCGTGGAAAACGCGGACCATCTCTCGGAAGTCGTCGTCTGCCTCACCTCGCCTGGCGGCAGTGTGCCTCCTTACGGACTGATGTACGCTCACATGGAGCGCATGCGCAATGCAGGCGTTTCTGTCACGGCTTGCATCGATCAGTTCGGCGCTTCGGGCGGCTATCTGACGGTGGCACCGGCAACGAAGATCGTCGCCGCGCCGCTTGCGATGATCGGCAGCATCGGTGTTGCCGCCCACCTGCTCAACTACAGCGGACTTTTGAAGTCGCTCGGCATTGAATCGGTGACTCTGGCTTCGGGCGAGCATAAGCGCATGCTTACGGCAACCGACCCTGTCACTGCCGAAGGACGAGACTTCACGACCAAGAAATTGGAAGTGATTCACCGCATCTTCATCAATGCGGTGAGAAAGCATCGTCCGAATGTGTCCGAGGAGATCTGTGACGGCGACAGCTGGTCGGCGCAGGAGAGCATGGAGAGAGGGTTTGGTCTTGTCGACGAGCTGGGCTCCAGCATCGAGTATCTGTCGGCTCTGAATTACGAGAGGGATCTCGTTTTTCTTTCTGCCAGAAAGTCCAAGTTCGCGACTCCCTTCTTCAATTACACCACCGGCATTGCGATGAACATTGTCGATCGTGTGATTGCCAGGCTGACTGACACCAGCATTCGGCTTTGACCTTTGACAAAGGCCGTTGAAATAGTGGCAAACCTTATCGCGTCGACGGAGATTTCGCCGACGCGAACATAAGCGAGCAGCTGTGAAGATTATCTAGGTGTACTGTGGAGCAGTCTGGGCGACCATAGTTTGAGCGTGCAGAAAACTGCACTGGTCGGCTCGGTATATGTTCTTCTTGCTGTGGCTCTGTTCGTATCCATCGTCTGCGTGACCATGGTGCCGACTTTTCACTGACCTTCGCGCCCAACTGGGCTCGGTCGGTGCTCTCATCAATAAAGGAGAAGGAAAATGAGTTTTTCATTCCAACGCATCTTCCGTCTGTTGCTGTCTCAACAGCCGCGGGCGGATGCAGTTTCGTTTGCAGAGATGCCTGACGAAACAGGAGAGAACACCTCGTCTGCCGAACTCTCAAGCTCGGACGAAACCGTGCAACAGAAGGGTGAAACCCCCTTTCACATATTCGAGGCGCCGATCTCAGGCGAGGGCTCTCTGATTTTTCATCTTCCGCAGAATCATACGGAAGATGATAAAGATAAGCGCTCGCGTAGGCATATGCAACGACAGCGTTCAAAGGCTCGTGATCTGTCTCGAAAAGCCGCGCGCCAGGTGAAGCAGTTGGCGTTTGCCAATGCACAGCATTGACCGACCTGCCGGCTTGGAAGTTCGGCTCGTGCGATGGGTTCGGCGCAGCACCATCGTTTTGCGTGGAATTTAGAACTGCATAGGGAATCAGTAACATGTCACATACTGTCTATGATCCGCGTGACTACAGAGAGATCCTGGATTTGCGCGACAAAAAGCGGGCAGACTTTGCAGCACGCAGGGAGGCGAGATTGCTCGCCCGCTGTCGCGCGACCGATGCGCGTATGCGGCACTATAAAGGCAGGCTATTGAGCCTTGTCAGAGAATATGAGCTGGCTCGCTAGGATAACTGTTGATTGGCAAAGCTCGGGTCCTGGCTCGAGCTTTTGCCTATTTTTCTTTTTTTGTACGATGATTTACTAAAAGAAGTAATAGAAGTTCTCGCAAAAAATTACTGGAATTGCCGCTGCGCGGGTTTCGCTTTTCCCGATGCCATCAGCATTTGATGTGATGGCATCGGAACTTTTTGATGCGAAGCCGTGATTGCTAGATCAGCTAAATGCGGCTGATCTTGATCGTGTCGGTCTGTCCGAATTTCGCCGCAGTGCGGGCGGACAGACCGGACATCACGATGGTGGCGTACCACCAGGCGGGGTAGCCGTTGTTGGCTGCCTTCACCTTATCGCAGTTTGTGTTCCATTCTGCTTCGCTCTTGCTGCTGGCCATGAGAGCGGCGGCGTCGTCGGCGTTCTGGAGATTCATAGTTCGCTCTTTCTTTCTGTGCTATCAGCCCTATGCTGAAGGCGCGGTATTTCTAAGACTTGCCGTTTGAATTTTGCTCAGTGGGTCTCGAACCAGTAAGTGAGGACGCCGCCAATCAAATAGCTCGAGAACAGAACAACCCCGAGCCACTCTTTGACAGTTAATTGCGTCCAGAGTGATTGATCGCCAAAGACAAACATTATCGCTGCGACAATGGCGGCTACGATCGTGCACCACCACGCCATAAGCCAGATGCCAGTGAGTTCGTTAGCATCTTTGACGGAAATCAACCCGGCGAAGAAGCCAATAAGCATGGAGACGATAAACTTCGAGACGATGAGTACCATAGCTTTCTCTCCTGTGTGTGCGCCACGATTAGCGCAGTTGCTAGCAATTGCATTGGTATCAGCGCTTAATGAAAGCGCCGAACTTATTTCGAATGATGTGGTTGTCTGCAAATGTCAGCAACTTAACTGATTCGCTAGTTCAATCAACGCAGGGGGTATTGCGGCAAATACGGAACAGCGTGAAGCTGCTCAGAAAGACCGCGTTGATTTGTTGATTCTTGAGCTAAGGGTGAAAAATAGTCTCGCAGAGAAATTGAAAAACAGTGATACCAAAAACGTACTTGCAGGTGCTCTTCAAATGCAAGCAATTTCTCAGTCAAATTATTTCGTCGCGCAGCTTCGCAAGATGGCGAGACTAGCTCATCTTCGGTTGGCGATCGCCTTAATTGCTTGCGTGATTGCGCTAGTATGATGCTATATATGGTGCAAGCGCAAAAGGGATGACTCGAATTGAAATCGAGTCATCCCTTGTCACTGCCTGTAGTGTCATTAAATGCAAAAGCCCGAGCCTTTGCTCGAGCCAGTGCGCATCATCTTCACGTTTTCTTTTATATTCTGAAGGATGTAAAATCCTTATAAAATGGAAAAGTTGAATCCGAAGTTGCGTATTTACTTGTTCAACATCGTAAGCATCAATCCTATACTTGCGATCGTCAGGGCGAGCATTGTTTCAATATTTTCGATGCTGATCGAAAATATTTGTGAGCTCGCTAGTTCTTTCACGCCCACCTGTTCGTAACTCTTTATAAGAGCTGCTTTTGAGGCCGGATGACTGATCTGCACTTGTTCGTTGGGACTGAGAAATTTTGATTTACACGCTGTGGTTTCGAGATTTTCTCTATGCAAGGATTCAATTTTGCAGCTTGATTCCGTTAAGGTAGGTGAAATCATCTATGCCCTCCATGATTTGGTCAACAACAGTTCTAAAGTTAATAGAAGCGGTCGGCATCATCAGAGGTGCCAGACTACGCAGCGAATTGTTGAGCACGCATGGAAGCAATGCCGCTGCAAAGCGGGTAACTAAGTGACTGTACATTTTTGGCTGTCAAATAAGAGTCAAACAGTATTCATTTTTGTGTGCAAACGGTTCGACTCCGCTGTTGTTGAATGCTTTCTTCGCGCCGTACGCGTGTTTTCCGCAGAGTGTTTTACGCAAATTTGACATGTTTTCGCTGATTCTGTTTGCAACAGCGTGGTTGCCCCACTGAATGCGAAGACTGGTTCAAGTTTCAGTACTTGCATTGAGGGATGAGCGCTGGAGTTTCAATCGATATTAAAAACTGAGGACAAAACCCATGCCAGATATTCCATCGAATAAAGAAGCCCAGAATACGGATGCCGGGAAACCTGTTCTAGATTGGGCTGCCTTAAGCGAGGAAGTTCGAAGAGGTCTTGATCCCTTTTCAGAATTTGATGCAACTGGTTATGGTCGAGTCGAACCTATGCCGGGAAGAATGGCAGGAACGGATGCGAAGGCAAGCCGCGATGCGACTCCGTTTTCGCAGTTCGATTTAGCTGGGTTTGGCAACGTCCCCGCTCGTTTAGAGCCGCCATTATTGGGCGACTTCATTGGCGAGCCGATTCGCGCGACTATGCATGACCAATCTGATGGGCATCGCGAGATGTTGCATCCTTCGATCCTCCGGTATCGTGACGCAAATGGAATGGCGTCAGCGGCGGAAAAGTTTGGTTCTAGCCCGCTCGAATTTGATGCTGATTTGTTGCGCAATGCAGCGTTAAGGAATGCTGGTCATGGATACATAGATGGAAGCCGTGAAGTTTGGCATCCGATTAGCTATCCTTCAGATGTTCTACGGCGTGCTGAAAATCCGCCTGTCAGGTCGGCTCAAATGGAGGAAGCATTTAAGTCGAATGAACACGAAAATGGGGTTGAAGCTAAGGCTTCGACGCGCTCCAAGAGAGATAACGCTCTGGCTCAACTCGGAGAATTTGCCGCTGAGCTGAACACCCAAAACGCTTCATTTAAGCGTGATGAGCTGAAGGGAGAGTTTAAGTACAAATTGACGCCTGAGCAAGGTAATGACCGAACACTCGGGATTATGGAGTTTCGTGGTGGTATATCTCTCGATAAAAAGCTGCAAGCCGCCGGGGCCGAAGCCGTTGCTGGTGGCAAGGATGTAGTAGTTGTTCACGGCAAGCACAAGCTGTATGTGACACCGCAAACAGATTTGGTTGAAAAGTTCAAGGAAGTTCGTGGCTTTGATGATCGTCAGGCTCTTCGTCGAGACCTTTCTCTGCGCCTCAATGAAACGCCTGAGGGAACGCGTTTGGACTATGAAGGCAAAAACCTTAAGCGAGCGGTCAAGGTAGCAATCGAAGAAACGCGAGCGATGCACAAAACTCTTGCTCTCACCGCCAATGGTATCGACCTGGGTGAGATTAGCGGTTCCTCTCAGTATCAGGATTTGAAAGCCCAATACGATCAAGCTCGCAAAGCATTAAAAGTGCAAGCTCTTCCCAAGGAGAGTGGCGATTCTCAAGCGAAGAGAGAGACCGCAGAAAGTATAGAGAGTGAGGCTAAGAAAGATGCTGAAGTTGCGCAAAAGGCTGGATCGAAGGTAGCGGCCGATGAGCCGACTCAGGCCGCGGCGCAAGTAGCTCCTGCTGCGAGCGAGTCTGCCCCGAAAGTAGAAGCGTCTGCACCCGCTCGGCGTATAGATTTTGATGCCGACAATATGACTATCGAGAGATATAGCCACCCAAGCGGTTTTTCTTTGGTGCGTGACCGTGCCGGACAGACAGATGCACAAAGTTTGATGAAACCGCAGTATCGAATCCTTTCCGACAAAGGCGAGGCAATCGGCACTTTCACAGGCCGCTTGAGCATGAATGGGCAAGAGAAGCTATTGGCTTTTCCGAGTAGAAGTATGCTTGCTGATGACTTAAGAAAGTTCGAAGCCGTAGCCGAGCAGATGGGATTGCGCAAAACCGAACCGGACAAGTCGATATCTGCTTTCGCTGAAAGTGATGTAGCGAGAGCAGGAGAGCGGCCGCAAAGCCAAGCTCGTCGTGAATTGATCGAGCCTAATGAATCTGAGTTTGCGCCCGGTTATGAAAAGCGCCTGAGTTTTTTCTATCCACCTGCGGAAGACTCTGTCTCTGAGTCTGCACGAACGAATCGCGAAGCGGATAAGCGTAAGTCCGATCTCGTCGAAGGAAAGGAGAAACCTGTTACTGAAGTGCACCTGCTTGGTGGTGTCGGAGCCGGTCACCTTTCGAACCCTGACTTTGCTGAAGATCGAGCAGCAAGGCAAAGAGCGCAGGAACAATTTGAGCAGGCGATGAAAGGTGCGTCAAAGATAACTACAGAGGAACTTCCCGGCAGAACAGTTAACGAGCCGACAAAAGTCGTAGGTGGCGGCAAGGCCGCTTCAATTGCAGGCGGTGCCGCCGCAATCGTGACGGTTTTGACTGAAGGTGCTGAAGCTGCCGGACTTCTGAAGTAGGTTGCATCGGCGATGAGTCTGCCAGACGGGCGCGAGGATGATACATACAAGCTCGACAGAATGACTGTGGGAAAAGGGGTTCCTTCGACCTGGAGTCTGTCCGAGGCTCAGGACGAAACCACCTATAGAACGCAGCTCAGAGCTGGGGTGAAGCTCTTCGAAGAGCTT